>CAJQNS010000098.1 GCA_905479735.1 uncultured Desulfofustis sp. | reverse complement strand
ACCAATCTGCAGGAAGCGGCAGACATCGTTCGCGCTGCTAATCGTTCCAATGGAGGAGTTTTAATAGATACGCTCTATTTCCATTACTCGAAAGTTGATGCAGATGAATTGCTGACACTGCCTGGCGAGTGGTTCAATTTCTTGCATATCTGCGATGTTTCCAATGAAATTCCCGATAGCAAAGAGGGGATGATCAAGGTTGCCAGAGACGAGAGGCTTTATATAGGTGAGGGTTGTATAGATTTCCCTACCGTTATCAAAAGATTACCTCATATCCCGTTTTCTATCGAACTGCCAAATGCAGTCAGGATTATGCAATACGGCCATGAGGAACACGCACGCCGTTGTCTGGAGACGGCAAAGCAACATCTCGACCATATAGATACCAGGCCTGATCATGTTTGTCAGGATCATACTCCTTCACTGGTTGAGTGAAATCAAAAGAGGTACCCAAGGGTGTTACTGTTGCCACTGCCACCTCTCGAATTTTTTTGAGATAAAATAAGTACGTTTTTGGCAGTCTTTTAAGGTGATTACCCAGAGTGAGCAATTGTTTGGTTAGGAACAACGCGAATAGTATTTATATTTTAGAAATACCATTCCGTCTAAAAGGACACCCGTGGTAGTAGGGTGTAAGATCAAGAAGATACAAAGAGGAGGAAACACCATGAAAACCTTACCTTCACGCCGCACTGTTATGTCGGCACTTGTTGCAGTAGCGCTGGTCTGTGGTTTTGCAGGCCAGGGTCTTGCAGCCGACAAAATTAAGCTGCGCATGGCCGGTTCAGGTTCGCCAACCGGTACCCGTGCCATTGCCCTGGATGAACAATTTGCACCTGCTGTGGCGGAATTTGCGGTATATGAACCTCATTGGAACTCGTCACTGTTCAAGCAGGGAACCGAGTTGGAGGCAATCGCCCGCGGCAATCTGGACATGGCGCTGGCCTCGGCCCAGGAGTTGGCCGTGTTTTTTCCAGAATTTTCAATTTTTGCCACCGGCTATGTTCATCGTGACGCAGCCCACCAGACTGCAGTATTCAAAGACCCCTTGATGGATCCTTTCAAGAAAAAGGCCGAAGAAGAGCTAAACCTGAAGCTGCTGTCGGTGATGTATTTCGGTGCCCGACAACTTAATCTGCGCACTGACAAAAAGGTCATGACACCTGAAGACCTGGCAGGTGTGAACCTGCGCATGCCAGGTACCGACGCCTGGCAGTTCTTAGGCAAAGCCCTGGGTGCAAATCCCACCCCGATGGCTTTTGCTGAGGTGTATACCGGCCTTCAATCCGGTGCGATTGATGGGCAGGACAATCCACTGCCGACCATGGTAGACAAAAAGTTCTATGAAGTTACCAAGCAGGTCATCCTGACCTCTCATCTGGTTGATTTAAACTACATCGCGATCTCTAAAAAGGTCTGGGACAAGCTGACTCCCGAGCAGCAGGCTATAGTGCAGGCCGCAGCGGACGCTGCTGCCAAGCAGTGTGGAGAACAGCAGGTCGCCAAGGAAAAAGAACTGCAAGAGTTCCTGAAAGAGAAAGGCTTGCAGGTCTACGAACCCGATCTGGATGCGTTTCGAAAGCGGGTTCAAAGCATGTACTTGGAGTCGGATATCGCCAAATCCTGGCCAGAGGGATTGCTCGAAAAGATCAACGCACTGTAATTCAACTCATGGAGGAGCCAACTTATGCAAACCTTAAAAATGTTGAAAGGATGGCTTCTCAAGATCGCTGAGGGCATGGTGGCAGCGATGCTTGCCGCCATGTTCCTCACCTTTATTCTACAGATCTTTTCACGATACGTAATTAACCAACCCATTGGCTGGACACTTGAAGTGTGCCTGACGCTGTGGCTGTGGCTCGTTTTCTGGGGATGTGCCTTCGTGGTGCGACACGATGAGCATGTCGCCTTTGACGTGCTTTATAATTCGGTTCAGCCAGGCACACGGCGAGTTTTCGCTTTGCTGGGGGCGGCGGCCATCGTCATCGGTCTGGGAATTTCACTATTACCCACCTGGGACTTCATTGATTTTTTGAAAATCAAGAAAAGCGCCATTCTGAAAATCCCGATGCGCACGATTTTCAGTATCTATGCGATTTTCCTGATCTCAGCTATCGCAGTATATGCCTGGCGATTTATCAGCATTGTAAGACATGGTCTACCTGAGGAACACCATGAAGTTACTGAGATTCTGCAACAATCCTCTTCTCAAGGTGATCCAGAAGACAAGGCAGAGGGGGATAAATCATGAGTCTTCAATTCGCTCTGTGCCTGGCTACTTTATTGTTCCTCGCGGGAATTGGCACGCCTATCGGCCATTCAACTATTCTGGCCAGCATAGTGTATTTGGCTGTAAGTGGGCAGGATATCGCACTAGCTGGAGAGCAAGCCCTGTGGGGTTTGTATGATAGCTTTGTTCTGCTTGCGGTACCACTGTTTATAGCTGCCGCCAATATCATGAATGCCGGTACAATATCCGACCGGCTGCTGGCTTGGTGCGTTGCCTGCGTCGGCCGTTTTCGCGGCGGGCTGGGGCATGTGAACGTGGTCGCCTCATTGATTTTTTCCGGCATGTCAGGTTCGGCGATTGCCGATGCTGCCGGAATCGGCAAGATCATCATCAATATGATGACCAAGGGGGGACGCTATCCTCGAGGCTATGCAGCAGCCATTACAGCAGCCTCAGCGACAATCGGGCCGATTATACCGCCATCAATTCCGATGGTTATGTATGCCCTCATTTCCGATCAATCGATCGGCTATCTGTTCCTGGGCGGCATTCTTCCCGGAATTTTCATCGGTATCGTTCTCATGGCTCTCAATGCTGTGATTGCGGCACGACGCAATTTTCCTAAGGATGATCCGGTACCGCTGACTAAATTACCGAAAATGACATTGAACGCCTTTCCTGCGTTGATGATGCCGGTAATTCTGCTCTATGGAATTTATGGCGGGGTCACTACCCCTACCGAGGGCGCAGCGGTTGCCGCCGCTTATGCCCTGCTGCTGGCCGGGCTTTTCTACCGAGCCCTGAGCGTCTCATCGCTCTACAGGATATTCGTTAATTCCGCCCGAGCCTCTGCCGCAGTCGGCCTGGTAATCGCCGGTGCCCTGATCCTTAATTACGTGGTCGCCTCGGAGAATATCCCCAACAGGCTCGCCGGAGTCCTTGTGGAACTTGAGGTTCACCCGCTTGTCTTCATGATCGGTGTAAACCTGCTGTTGCTTTTCCTCGGGGCTTTACTGGAAGCGACAACAATCATCCTGGTTATTTTGCCCCTGTTCATACCCGCTTGCAGCCAGCTTGGTATCGACCTGGTGCATTTCGGCGTGATCGCCGTCATTAATACCATGATAGGACTGATCACCCCGCCTTTTGGCATGTTGCTGTTCGTGATCAATGCGGTGACCGGTATACCACTGGGAGAAATCATTCGTGAAACCTGGCCTTTTATCGCCGTGTTGATCGGCGCACTGCTTGTACTCATTCTGGTACCGGATATTGTCTTGTGGTTGCCTCGAACATTCGGCTATGCGGGATAGTAAATAACACAGCAACTACCAGATACCAGAAGGTTTTTTTACCGCTTCTCAACCCCATTGCAAGAGGAAATTAAGTACGTGAGCAGGCAAGCCCTCTTATTGGATAAAACGGCGTTGCCAAGCCTCCGATCATAAGGAGTTTTTTCATGGAAAGATTTCGTGTTGGCCTTATTGGCTGCGGCGTTATCAGTGATATTTATCTTAAAACCTGCCAGAAATTTGACATTCTCGATGTGGTTGCCTGCGCCAGCCTTGATAATGAAGAGTCGCGAATGAAGGCTGAGCAATACAAGATTCCCAAAGCCTGCAGACCGGAAGATATTTTTCAGGATCCCGACATCGATTGCGTCCTCAATCTCACCATACCATCAGCACATGCGGAAATAAGCCTGAAGGCGCTCGAGGCCGGAAAACATGTTTATTCCGAGAAACCCTTTGCGACATCGATTGAAGACGGAAAAAAGATTCTCGATGTGGCCCAATCCAAAGGGCTTTATGTGGGAAACGCGCCGGATACTTTTTTAGGCGGCAGAGTCCAGACCTGCCGGCGTCTCATCGATGAAGGCTTGATTGGAAAACCCACAGGGGTAACCGCCTTTGCCTGCACCCACGGGGTAGAGCGCCATCACCCGAACCCCGATTTTTATTACAAGGAAGGCGGCGGCCCCTTGCTCGACCTCGGTCCCTACTACCTGACGGCAATGATTTCCCTTCTCGGCCCGGTAAAGAGGAGCTGCGGTTTTTCCAGGCGAACATTCGCCGAAAGGATGATCGAGTCCCAGCCGAGATGTGGGGATATGATGGCGGTGGAGGTCGATACCCATGTCTGCGGCATGCTGGAATTTAGCAGCGGTGTTCTTGGTTCACTGATGATGAGTTTCGATATCTGGGACTCGATGCTTCCCCGACTGGAAATCTATGGCGAACTTGGCACCCTCTGTCTTCCCGATCCCGACCCGACAGACGGTACCAATATTTTCGGCGGCCAGATATTGTACAAGACCAGGCAGACCTCCCGCTGGGCCTACAAACCGCGACCAAAGAATCTTGAAGCCTGGGACGTGGCAGTGAACAATCACGGCTACAACGAAGATTCCCGGGGTCTGGGTCTGGCCGATCTGGCCTATGCGGTGAGAGATAAACGAGCGCCGCGGGCCAGCGGCGAAATGGCCTTCCATGTGTTTGACATCATGATGGGGATTCTGGATTCGCCGCACAGTGGAGCATACCAAGTTCTTGAAAGTACCTGCGAGATGCCGGCACCGTTACCAGAGGATTTCCCGCTAAGTGAAAGCTAGAATATAGGATAGAGTAGAGATGAGCATCGAAAAATTGGACTTTGGTGAACCGTTTTTCACGGTGAAATATTTATCGGGAGAAGATGAATACCGGGTAGAAGAAAGCTCTATTCTGGTGAACTTATCCGAACAGCCAATCAGGATTCAGAAACAGAAGCTGGATTTCTTTCAATCGGTGGTGGTGACCAACATTGCCATCCGGGCAGTGGAAAAGGGTGTAATTGTAGAACGCTTTGCAAACTACAATGACGAGGAAGCACTTTTCGAGGAAGTTAAGAAAACCTGGCCGCTGGCCTATGACATCCGTAAGGAAGAGAGGCTTAAAGGGGTCAGCCATTACCTTTCACCCAAGGCTAAGCTGGGCAATATCCGCCTGAGTATGTATCATTCGGGCAGTGTCCCGCTCAATGTCGGCCTTCATAGAGACCACGTCCACTGCGGTGAGGTGCTGGTGAAAGAAGTACACACCCAGATTGTCGGTTTGGGAAAGATGCAGCAGTGTCTGGAAAAGAATATCGATACCCTGTATCTCGAGGAACCGATGGCTCCCGGTAGTACCCATAAGCCGATGTTCGACGAGAACGGCAATTACCCGTGGCATCAATATGAGACCATAACACCGGCAATCTTCATGGCGATTGAAGTACTTCCCCCGGAAGCCGAGGAGGCCGGTTGAGACAATCTTTTGATGGGTTGTTGAGACAGAGAGGGAAACATGGCTGACAAACTCCTCCCCGATGATTTATCATTTGAGGGTCCATTCCCCCATTTATCAAGAAGACTTAGAA
>CAJQNS010000097.1 GCA_905479735.1 uncultured Desulfofustis sp. | reverse complement strand
AGCATCGATTGGCAGATCTGCAGCAGCGTCTAAAGAACGAAAGTTCTCATAACAATCTTTCTGCCTCCACAGGATAGATTTGATCCCCCTTTTTATGGGGCTATGAAGGGAACAGATGACATCTGGCAAGCGTAACTTTGCCGGAGCTTCATAGAATCCTGATCAGCTAAAAATTGTGAAATTTGAGCCAAACGAGAGATTTTCCCTGGCAGGGTTCAATTAAATGGAAATTTGAGGAATTGGGATTTTCAGGAGGAACAGCCGCCGTTTCGACCTGCTCTGGTCTTCTTCAGCAGGTGCATTTGCTTTACAGAAAGAGAAACTGACCGGGTTGAAAGTGGGCGCGGGCGCCTTGAGACTGACCGGCCTTATTCTGCTGCGAATTGGCTAATCTGACTTAGACGGTCTGATTGCTGGTGAGCCTCAATCAGCGTTTCCTGGAATCACAATGATTTCGTCGGGTCGAATCCTGACCTGGACTTGTTCCCCTTTCGGGTGTTGGGTTTCATAAGCTGGGCCGCGGGTAAACAGATCTCCGACAGCGGTTTTCACCGAGTACTCAATGACCGGTCCCATGTAGGCACTTTCAGTCACAACCCCGTCCAGACAAGCAGAATCCTTATCCTCTGATTTCTCTTCTATGTGCAGTACTTCCGGTCTCAAAGACAGCTTCACCGGTCCCGGTTTAGCTGGAATATGCATGTCGTCCGGCAAGGCCAGACCGATCCCGCCAAGTTCCACTCGATGGCCGTCATTCCCATTTACGAGAACCGCTTCCACAACATTTGATTCCCCGATAAAATTGGCAACGAAGGCTGATTCTGGCCGATGATAGAGAGATCTTGGCGGTCCTTTCTGGACGATTCTGCCGTCTTTCATCACCACAACTTCGTCGGACACGGCAAGCGCCTCCGACTGGTCATGCGTTACATAGATTGACGTGATACCGGTTGACTGCTGCAGATGCCTGATCTCTTCACGCATCGATCTCCGCAACTTGCTGTCGATATTGCTGAGTGGTTCATCAAAGAGCAGTACTTTGGGTTCGAGTATCAGGGCTCTCGCAACGGCAACCCGCTGCTGCTGGCCACCGGAGAGTTCATCCGGGTACCGGGCCTGGTAACCATCCAAGTTTACCATGTCCAGGACTTCCCTGACACGCTCTTTTATCTTGTCCTGTGGAGTTTTCAGAACTCCGAGACCGTAACCGACATTCTGCTCTACGGTCATATGAGGAAACAATGCATACGACTGAAATACCATGCCGACGTCTCTTCGGGTCGCCGACAGATCGGTGACTTTATCGTCACCAAACCATATATCACCGCCGGAAACCTTTTCCAGCCCGGAGATAAGGCGTAAGAGGGTCGTTTTTCCGCAGCCCGACGGACCAAGTAATGTGGTGAGCGTGCCAGCCTCAAAAACCACCTTTATGTCGTCAAGTGCCGTGACTTCATCGAAACGCTTGAAAACGTTCTGCAGGGTAATCGTAATGTTTGTTTCACCCGGTTTCATTTCATACCGTTTTTAAATTGGTTTTTACCTGCTTTTCCACACGGGATCGTCCCGTGATTAGTTCCACCGCCAGGGTAAACACGAGCATGGTCAGAATGAGTATCGACCCGTAGGCAACGGCAATACCGGTATCACCGCTTTCAACACGGGACAGGATATAGGTCGTCGCTACATTGGTACCCGCCGTGGCCAGAAAGATGACAGCCGAAACGGTGGTCATCGATCGGATAAAACTGTAAGCTACCGACGATACGATGGTTGAGCGAATAAGTGGAATCAGCACCGAGCGGATGGTTTTGAAACTGCTGGCCCGCTGCAGAGCGGATGCTTCTTCAAGGCTTTCCGAAATCTGGCTCAAGGCGGACATACCGCCGCGAATACCTACCGGCATGGCCCTGATAGCCATCGTAATGATCAGGATCACCGCAGTCCCGGTCAACTCCACCGGTGGTGTATTGAAGGCAAGGATATAGGCCACCCCCGTTACTGTCCCCGGTATCGCGAAAATGAGCACGGTGCCGAAATCGATGATGCCTTTGCCAAAAAAAGATTTACGGGAAATAATATAGGCGATGAGTATGCCGATCAATGCAGTTACCGGTGCGGCGATAAACGCAAATATCAAGGAATTGATAAATGAAGGCCAGGCACCCGAAGAAAATCCGCCGAGCCACAGTTCTTTATGATGGGCGATCGTCAGGGTATAGTCTGCCCCCCATTGTTTAACGAAACCACCGAGAAAAATCGAGAAATACAGTACACCGACCAGCAGCAGCCAGACAACTACGAAAGCACTGAGCATTTTCTGCAAGCGGCGCGGCAACGGAATGACATTGCCTGCCGTCTGTACGCCGGTGACCGTCACATAAGATTTCTGACCGACCCATTTCTTCTGGATTACAAACACCGACAGGGAAAGCAGCAGCAACAGGACACCCAGCGCCGAGGCTTTGGCAAAATCGAGTTGGGCTCCGGCAATCGAGAAATAAATCTCTGTGGAAAGTACGTCATAATCTCCGCCCAGAACAAGCGGATTACCAAAATCGGCCGCGGAAGATATCATGCACAGCAAAAAAGCATTGGCGATTCCTGGCCTTAAGAGCGGCAGGGTCACATCTCGCAAGGTTTCCCAGCGGCCCGCCCGCATGGTCAGAGCCGCCTCCTCCATGGCCGGATTGATGGTTGCCAGCATGCCGTTCAACACCATGTAGGCAACCGGCGTCAAAGACAACGTCTGGGCCAGAAAAATTCCCCAGAAACCATAAATATAGCCGGATCTTGCAAATGTATCGGGCAGCAGAATTCCCTGGGGTCCAAACAGAAACATAAGACCGTCGTTGATCGTCCCAGCCCTGCCGAAGAGGAGAATAAGCGCCATACCGACGACAAACGGCGGGGTGATGATCGGCAAGATGTAAAACACCCTGATCACATAGCGTAACGGTGAGGTGGAACGGGTGGCATAGAGTGTGAACAGAAGACCGAACAGCGTCGTCGCGGCACCGACGGACATGGCCAGCAGCAGCGTGTTGAGAATAACCCTGCCGACCCCGAATGCACTAATAATCCGGAAAAACTGAAACGGTGCGAGTGATCCATCGGCATCGTAGAGAAGCGTCTGAAAAATAGTCCAGGTTGGATAGAAAACAAAAACACAGACCAGCAATATGACGAAAATGACAGATCCGGCGATAAATCTATCTCCCCGCTGGAAGCCGATTTCGGCAATACCAATCGCAAACAGTGCAGACAGGGCCATCAGGATCCCGGCGGCGCCAAGTCCCATGGACAGATTTGCAGTTATGAAATAGGCAAAAGTTGCCAGGATAGCAAGAGCAGACGCACACGTGTAGATCCAGCCGCACTGTCTGCCCGACCGGACGAATCGAGGGACAATCACAAACAAAAGGAGGAACAACGGTACAACAATTGTCGTGCCGTTGTTCCTCCATCCAAGCGCATCGATAAATTCATCCAGCGTGGCATCAGTCAAACCGTATTCCAGTGCCAGCCATGGCAGGCAAAAATAGGCAACAATGCCAAGTGTGATCCACGGAATGATCAGCGATGGTTTGAAACTGTCTGATACTGCGTTGGCAGTCGTGCTCATACTATCTGGCTGTACCCGAAGCCTTTGCGGTTAACGGGCCATCGGCTTTATTTCCGTGACCCAGCGATCGATCAGCGCCTTACGCATTTCCTCCGATCCGTAGGTGACGAAATCATAGTCGATCAGTTTCACGTCCTCCAACCGGATAGCTTCTTTCGGAACCGTTGCGTTGACGTTGGTCGGAACCTGGAACATTTTTACACGCTGGGGAACTTCCTGTCCTTCTTTTGACAGCATGAAGTCGACAAAAAGCTTCGCATTATCCATATTGCGGGCACCCTTGATGATGCTCAATCCACCTATCTCATAGCCGGTTCCTTCGGCGGGGACGACAAGCTCCAGCGGAAATCCTTCGGCTTTTTGCAGGGCATGGTCATGCAGAAATCCGATACCAATCAGCGTCTCACCACGGGCAGCGGCTTTTCCTGGAGCTGAGCCCGATTTGGTGTACTGGTTTACATTCTTGTGAAGAGCTGCCAGCTTATTGTAGGCTTCGTCCTCGCCCCATAACTGGACAAAGGTGGCCAGAACCGTGTAAGCGGTACCCGAACTCTGTGGGTTGGCGACCTGTACATGACCTTTGTATATGGGGTTTGACAGATCGTCCCAGGATTTGGGCATTGGCAGATTGAGTTCTTTGAGTGCATCGGTATTAACCGAATACCCGAGGACACCGGCATAGACCCCGGTGGTGTGGTTCTGTTTGCTGGTAGCTGGGTTTTTAAACAACTCGCCAATTTCGTCAAGCTTTGGCGATTTATACGATTCAAGCAGACCGTTAACACCGGCCTGGGAATGCGGATCCAGGGTTCCCGCATACCAGACGTCAGCTTTGGGATTATCTTTCTCGGCAAGAATTTTCGCATAAGTCGAGCCGGACCCAGCCCGGGTCATCTGGACTTTTACATCAAATTGTTTGGCGAATTCATCGGCAACCTCCTGGCAAGCAAACGGCTCATTTGAGCAATACATGACAAGCCGCCCTGCCGCCAGAGCATTACCTGCGGTGAAAAGAAGGGCTGCTGCTGTAACAACAAATAGTGCATTTTTCATGGAACGTTCTCCTTTAAAGATTATTTTGAAGAGTAAATGATTGAGGCAACATTCATACCCCATTGTCATCAGTCATTATGGATGCTGCCTACTTCTGCATCCATAATGACTCTTATAAATACTAGAATACGGTTGGCAAATATTTTAATCTAATTAGATTTAGATTAGTATATTTTGGGGTTGGTGGCTGTATCAAATTGTTAATTTCAGTAAACAGTTCGGTTTTTGCATAATTCCTGATTCATCGTCTCGGGAACCGGCCCGTGATATGGGCAGACGTGCTCCCGAACTGCTATTGCCACAGGCCAGGAAAGAGCTGACAGCCTTTCAGAAAATAATCGATACGTCACTGTTTAGGTGGGATTCAACCAGCGGAGTTCACCGAAAAAAGAGAAGAACTGGGAGCGGTTGCTAGAGAGACGAAGGCTGTTGCAATTGTTGCGACAGCCATAATCTCATGAGAAAACATATAATAAGGAGGTCAACATGAACGTTAGGAAAACCTTTTCTGTTCTAAGTGCTGCCATTATCCTGTTTTTTGGTACCCAGGCCCTGGCTGCAGATGACTACAAAATCACCTTAAAACTGAGCCACGTTTTCAGCCCTGCTGAACAGTTGACGAAGTCCATGGACGCCGTCGCAGAAGCCATCCTAGAGAAGACCGACGGGGCAATCACTATCCAGACGTTCCCACAGGCGCAGCTCCCGGCATACAAAGAAGGTGTTGAGCAGGTTGTTCGTGGGGCAAATTTCATCTCTGTTGAAGACCCCTCCTTCATTGGTGACTATGTACCCGATTTCAAAGCACTCTATGCGCCGATGCTTTATCGCAGCTTCGATGAGTATGTCAAGCTGACCCAGAGCGATCTGGTTGCCGATATGAGAGCCAAGGCCGAGGACCAGGGCATCAAGATTCTCGCCCTGCACTATATATACGGTTTCAGAAACTTGATAACCCAGAAGGTCATCAAGACCCCGGCAGACCTTAAAGGCATGAAAATCAGAACCCCGGGCTCCAAGTCCTATATTGACACCCTGTCCGCCATGGGAGCCGTTGCCACACCGCTGCCCTGGGGCGAGACCCTGTCCGCCGTTCAACAGGGAGTTGTGGACGGTCTAGAAGGTTCAGAGTTCACCAATATCGGTACCAAGGTATACGAAGGACCGACCAAGAACGTTGCCAATACACGACATATCCTCGGTACCTGCGGTGTTTATATTTCCACCAAGGTTTGGAGTGAGATTCCTGAAAAATATCAGGCTATCATCCAAGATGAATTCAGCAAGGGTGAACACCACATGGTGGAACTGCTCAAGTCGCAGCATGGTGGTGTTGTCAAGGAGCTTGAGTCTCACGGTGTAAAGTTCAACGAGGTTGACGGTGAGGCATTCCGCGACGCCCTGAAACCTCTGTATGTCGAGCAGGAAGGTATGACTCCTGGGGTATTCCAGGCTATTTTCACAGCACTTGATGCGATGAGATAAACCTACTCTTCGGTGCACGGGAGGCTCACTTCCCGTGCACCTCTTATCAACAAATGTCTACTGCACAAAAACAACTATTGGCTAATTTAGATGTGGTCCTGAGCAGCTTTTTTCTCTGTATCACCGTGTTGGTCGTTATCGTCAACGTAGCTCTGAGATATCTATTCCACAGCGGTCTTTTCTGGGCTGAGGAGGTTGCGACCACCTCGTTTATCTGGAGTGTCTTTATCGGTGCCGCTGCAGCTTACCGTTATAAAATGCATATCGGCATTGACTTAATTTCAAAGTTCGGCCCCCCACCCTGGCAAGCATTTGTCGCTGTGGTGATTGACTGCGCGATGCTGGTGATCAACAGCTATATCGCCTATCTCAGCATCCTCTTTATCCTGGCAAACAAACTGAAACGAACTCCGGTCCTGGACATTCCGGCGCTCTATGTAAACTTTGCCTTGACGGTCGGGTTTACCTTGCTGGCTCTCTATGCTCTTGTTTTTCTCTATCGGGATATTGTCAAGCTGTTCGGTTCAACTGCAGCCCGTCAGTCGGAAGCTACGTAATATGACCAGGAACTACCCTCACAAAGCAAAAAGGCATCGCAATCCAGAAGGAATAAGGCCATGACAACATTCCCCATCATCATTGTAATGGTTCTTTATTTCACCAGTATCCCGATTGCCTTTGCTCTTTTGGCTGCGGCACTCGCCTACTTCACTTTTGGCGACGTGGGTACACCGCCGGACCTGATTTTACAGAAATTTATCACCTCTACTGCTGCTTTTCCGCTCCTTGCCATACCCTTTTTTATTATGGCAGGTGAGATTATGAACTATTCCGGGATCAGCTCCAGCCTCATGAAGATGGCCGATGTGCTTACCGGCCACCTTCGGGGCGGTCTGGCCCAGGTCAATGTCCTGCTCTCGACTCTGATGGGTGGTATCTCCGGCTCCGCTAACGCCGATGCGGCCATGCAGTCGAAGATTCTGGTCCCTCAGATGACCAAACGAGGCTACAGCGCTCCCTTTGCCACAGCTATCACCGCGGCGTCTTCAGCCATTGCACCGGTTATACCGCCTGGTATCAACCTCATCATCTATGCACTCATTGCCCAGGTGTCCGTGGCGAAGATGTTTATAGGCGGCTATACACCTGGAATCTTAATGTGCTTGGGCCTGATGCTGACCGTTAATTTTATCGCCAAAAAAAGGAATTACCAACCGAGCCGGGAGAAAATGGCCACCCCGGGAGAGATTTTCAGGCAGCTCAGGGAATCGATCTGGGGGTTACTCCTGCCGTTTGGCATTATTTTCGGTATCCGCTTCGGTATCTTCACTCCCACGGAGGCTGGGGCGATGGCGGTACTGTTCTGTATTGTCATCGGTGTCTTCTTTTACAAAGAACTCAAGTGGAAACATTTCCCCATCATCCTGAAAAACACTGTCCTTTCAACCAGTGCTGTCATGTTGATCATTATCGCAGCATCGGTTTTTGGACAATATATGAGCTGGGAGCGGATCCCTCACCAACTGACCAAGAGTATACTGGCAATTTCCGAATCAAAGTGGATAATACTGGCAGTGATCAATGTCCTGCTTCTGGTGCTCGGAATGTTCCTCGAGGGTGGCGCCCTGCTGATCATCGTCGCGCCCCTCCTGGTGCCTCTTGTAAAAACCATGAATATTGACCTGATTCATTTCGGCCTGGTCATGATCGTCAATATCATGATCGGAGGAATAACACCTCCCTTCGGTTCCATGATGTTTACGACTTGCGCGATTACCGGGGCAACGGTCGGGCAGTTTGTTAAGGAAATATGGCCATTTATCGTGGCCCTGCTGGTGGTGCTCATGGTGGTAACCTACCTGCCTTCATTTGTCATGTTCCTCCCCAATCTTCTGTAAGCAGAAAGTGTCAAGGCTGATAGCCGGCTGTTCTTGATCAGTCCTTATGAGATAAACAAAGGGCTATGACCTAGATATACTCCAGAGTAAAATTTGATCTTACTAAAAGACTTGGGTGTCGATTAATTATCATTGGTGATCCTGAGCAGGGATACAAAACCACAGATAAAGCATA
>CAJQNS010000096.1 GCA_905479735.1 uncultured Desulfofustis sp. | reverse complement strand
GAGAATAGATCGACCTGAGAGACCGAAGCGGAGCGTTTTCTGGCCTGCTCGACTATCTCCGCTGGAGCAGCATCTGTGCCATCGGTCGTAACAGGAATATTCAGTTTATGGCAAAGTCCAATCAACCCTGGATCGCTACCCACACCTGCAACCAGCAGGTGAATCGCACCACTGCTGACAAGCAGCTCTGACTCCCCAGATGTACAGGCAATAGGCATAAACTGGTCTTCTTGTAAAATCCACTCTCCCAGAGAAACCAGTAAGGCAGAGTTGCCGCTCTCCTCTTTCATTGCATTTGTTAATGATGCTACCAGAGGTGCTGACGGACGGCCGCTTATTCCGATTCGAACCTGTTGTCCTGTGAGCGTGCCATAACCGATCCGGCAGGGGATCGATTCAGAGGCCGCGGCCGTGGCCTGCTCCTGAAAACCCAGGGTCAGGAGACTGAGGCGAAGCGCCTGAGACAGTAGTGTCTTGTAGGTAGACGATGGTCGATTGAGCAACAGGTTACTTTTGATGATATCGTCAATCGAAAGGTCCTGCTGGTCATCTGAGGATAAGGCCTTGTCTACCAGTGCTCTCAAAGCGGGAGAAAACTCTATGGCAGGTGTGTCATCTTCGGAGAACACCCCGGCCATGGCATCCATTGTTCCCTGCAGGCAGAGTCGAAGCAGCAGGCCTGCAGCCATTTCATCTTTTGCCAATCCGCAGACCCCATTTTGTGGACCACGCCCAAACGGGTCGATCCGGCAAGGGCCCTGCATACAGCCAAAGGGACAACTCAGCCCCAAGCGCAGAAAACCATCCTGGGGTTGAAGTTTCTCATAGCGTTCCCAGGGCAATTCCAGCCTCTGCTGTGAAGCTGAGAGAAGCAGTTTCTGGCTGATCGGATCGACCGTTTTCAAATGAATGGATTCCATGTTCAAAAAGCTCCTGGTTCCCCTAAGTTCTGGTTCCTGATTCCTTTATCAAGTCAAGCAACAACCTTCCACCAGGAGCATCTTTGCTCTGGAGATCTGTTGCCGTTTCATTTCTTCTGCTGCGCAAAAATTCCTCGTATTGATTTATATCGACCAGTTCAAGGGCTTCAGTTGGGCACACATCAATACAGACAGGGGCTTCCATATAAAGACAACGATCGCATTTCAGGGCTATCTTCCGCTCTGGCCAGGGATAGATGACCCCGTAAGGACAGAACAGGGTGCATGTCCAGCAGCCTATACAGATGTTCTCCTGAATAACAACGATACCGGACTCGGCGTCACGGCTCAGTGCACCGGTCAGACAGGAATCAAGACATGGGGCCTGTAGACATTGTCGGCATTGGATGGCTACCGGTACTTCATTGCTTCCCTCAACTCGCACCCGCGCCTGCGGAAGTGGAGTTTCCTGCACTGCCTGGAGCAGCGTCTTGGCATTGCTGCCCCGCTCGGTCGCACAATAAAGCTCACAGGTCTTGCAGCCGGTACAACGATCAAGATGAACTGCGATGACTTTCACAAACTACTCCTCTGAATATGCTTGGCTAAACCTCAGCACCCAGCAATGGAATCGGGCCCAGACGTTCATAAAGAGATTCTATTTTTCTTTGTTGTTCTGGCCACGATTCTCTATCCAGGAGGTGATAAGCGGCATGCATAAACCAACAACGGTGAGGATAATGAAGGCAAGTGACCACGGTCGCGTAAAGAATACAAACGGGTTGTTGTCAAAGACGATGAGGGAGCGCCTTAGAGAAATCTCGATCAGTTCTCCGAGAACGAGGCCCAGTACGATGGGCGCTGCAGCAAAACCGTAGGCTTTCATCTTATAGCCAATAAGGCCGCAGACGAGCATGATCCAGACATCAGCCATATTGTTATGCAGCGCATAGGTGCCGACGACACAGAGGACCAATATGATCGGGCTCAGAACATAATTAGGTACACGCAAAATCTGCGAAAATATCTTTGCCCCCCCAAGTCCAAGTCCCAGGAACATCAGGTTGGCAAGGAACATACCAATAAAAACAGCGTAAACCACATTGGTATGCTGCAGGAAAAGCAAGGGCCCCGGCCGCATTCCGTGAACCAGCAGGGCACCGAGAATGACAGCGGTGGTGCCGCTGCCGGGAATTCCCAGGGCCATGGTGGGTATCATGGCTCCACCGGTGGCGGCATTGTTGGCGCATTCCGGTCCGGCAATACCTTCCAGGCATCCCGTCCCAAACTTCTCCGGGGTCTTGGAAAAGCGTTTGGCTTCATTGTAGCCTATGAATGAAGCTACCGTTCCACCTTCGGCCGGAAGAATACCTATAAAGGTACCAATAAGCGAAGAACGTAACAGGGTTGTTTTAACGGACTTGATTTCCTTCCAGGTCGGCAGTAGTCCGGAAATCTTCCGGTCGACCACAATTTTTCGTATTCCTATCTCAGCCTGCCTAAACACCTCGGTTGCGGCAAAAAGCCCGATCATTACCGGTATAAAGCTGATGCCGTCCATCAGGTGCGTGAGGCCAAAATCATAGCGGCTGAAACCGGATATACTGTCCATGCCGACACAGGCAATAAAAACACCTATGGTGCCGCCGAGCAGGTTTTTCACTACCGATCTCGAACCGAGACTGCTGATCATGCTCAGGCCGAAAACAGCCAGTGCAAAATATTCCGGCGGCCCGAACTTGATGGCAATTTCAGCCAGGACCGGAGCCAGCAGGATCAGCACAACCACACTGAACAGTCCCCCGAGAGCGGAACTGATACAGGCCATGCCCAAAGCCTTTCCGGCCTGCCCCTTTTGGGCCAGTGGATAGCCGTCGAAAGTGGTCGCCGCTGCCGCCGGCGTTCCCGGTGCATGAACAAGTATTGCGGCAATTGAGCCGCCGAAGGTTGCCCCGCAGTAAAGACTTACCAGCATGGTAATTGCAGGAACCGGCTGCATGCCATAAGTAAAGGGAATAAGGAGAGCTACACCCATAGGAGCGGTCAAACCCGGCATGGCCCCGATGATCATGCCGCCTAATACACCCACGAAAACAGACAGAAAATTCATCGGCTCCATGATAGTCATGAAACCGACCATAAGTTGGTCCATTATAATAGCTCCATTAAATCAGGATCCCGGAAGGCAACTGCACCAGAAGTATTTGATTAAAAACAAGATAAATCAGAAGAGGTGTCAATAGTGCGGTAATTATAATCACCCGCTTGCTTTCAACCCCCCAGACCACCATGGTGGCAACAATAAATAGAGCTATCGATACCAGGGTGCCCAGATAGACCACTCCGAGGCCAAACCCGGCAGCGCATGCCATGGTCAGGGCAACTCGTTTGACGACGGCCTTATCCATTTTCTTTTTGGCTGCGTCCGGTCCCTGGCGAATACTCTGAATGATCATTATCAGGGTCAGAAACATGGCAACCAGCAGCACCACGCGAGGGAAAAACGCCGCCGTCGTATGGGACTTCACCACGCCTGAACTCTGAAATGAAAAACTCATAGCGTAAAGAATGATGAATATGACCATCAACACAAGGGCCATGCGCAGATCTTTGTTATTCACAACTTTATCCTCAATCTTGCCATGAACGGGAAGCCCTAATCAAAACTTCTCCCCGGAGTAACGACTGTTACAAAGAAACAACAGGGGACCCGGTTCTTACGGTGTCCCCTGCAATCAGACCGCTATTTTTTCACGTAACCAAGATCTGCCATTACCTGCTTCCAGATGGGCCATTTGGCATCCAAGAATGCATCCCAGTCAGCTCCAACCATGATACTTTCCGGTCCCATGGAGTTATCCTCCAGGTAATTCCGGTAAATTTTGTGCTCCATGGATTTGGCAAATGCCGCCCGAATCTTCTCAACTATTTCAGGGGGTGTCCCTGCCTTGATAACGACACCTCGCCAGGTAGCCATTTCGACATCATAGCCCAGCTCTTTGGCAGTGGGCGTATCCGGAAAGTCCTTCAAACGGTCCGCCACCAACATTATGGCTGGTTTCAGATTGCCGGCCTCATACTGACCCATAAATTCACTGGGGTTCAAGACTCCCATATCGATGACATTACCAAGAACGGCCACAATGATTTCTCCGCCGCCGTCAAATGGCACAAACTCAAATTCTACGCCAGCGGCTTTGCCGAACTCATAGGCCGCCACGTGATCGATACTGGCCATGTGGGCTACACCAATTTTGACTTTACCAGGGCTCTCCTTTGCTTTGGCAAGTACTTCTTCTATATTCTTGTAGGTACCGCCGTCCTTGGTCGAAATCACCAGGGCCTGAGGGTCATAGCATCCCCGGGCAATGCCAATCACGTCTTCCCGACTTGCTGTGGTATTTCCCCTGGCCATGGTGGCAAGGTTTGAATTCGTAAATGAGTTCCAGGTATAACCGTCTGCAGGTTGCTCCATCAGGTTATTGAGCATCCTTGCTCCGGAACCACCGCTCATGGTGCTGATGACGATGTTTGCTTTCAGTTCCCTTCGCAGTCTCAGGGCAACTGTACGGGAGAAGATGTCGGTCCCACCGCCTGCCGAAGAGTGGATATACCAGTTAATCTGTTTGCTAGGGTATTCGTCATCTGCAGCGAACGCTGTTGACTGCCACAAAAACCCCATCGCCATAACTGCCACTAGTACTCTGAACAATGATTTTTTCATCAGTTCCTCCTCCTGTGTGGTTGGTAATAAGACAGATCATGGTCATGACAAACCTGCCATTGCTATGCGAGAGCGAAACGAAATTAAAAAGCGCTTCTGGCATCATATTTTCTTCCGGTTTTCTAGTCCTCCTTACTGTTCATGGTGTAGAGTTGTTCTATGACAGTATCGAAATCCGCTTCCAGGGCCAGTATAGCCTCGTGTGAATTCCGCTGCTGGACTGCCCTGACAATTCTGTCATGTATGTCCAGCATCTGATCGATTCGACTATGGTCGCTCTCGTAGTAGAGGCGTCTCATATTCTGCCATAGAGGCTGTCCGGTAATGTTGAGCAGCCGGTCGACCACTGAGATGATGATACGGTTCTGGGTGGCCTCCGCTATCGCCAGGTGCAGCTTTTTACCTAGCTGGGTGTAGGCTCGATAGTCTCCGGCAAGACCAATGTTGTACTTCTCCTCCCAGATGGCTGTAATCCTGTCAATGTCCTCATCTCTTGCTTCTTTGATCGCCAGTCGAATGCTCCCGGTTTCGACAACTTTCCGGGCCTGCAGAATTTCATAAGGACTATCGCTTTCCTCCAGGATACTGGTTACTTGCAGAGACAGATCATCGATGACCAAGTCGGGTGAAATATAGTTCCCGTCGCCCGGGTGTCTTTGTATAATACCTGTAATATGCAAGGCGCTGATAGCTTCTCTAACCGACGGCCGGCTGACGCCTAACTGCTCGGCAATGAGCCTTTCTGCCGGAAGTTTACTACCGGAGGAGTATTCCCCGGACTTGATTTTTCCCAGTAGCTGTTCGGCAATTACTGCCCCTTTACTCTTGAACTTAGTATGGGGCATTTTATCAAACTTGATCATCTCAACCCTGGAAGAATATCACACCGGCATGAAGGCGCCGCTTAAGCAGAGAGCGCCGTTTTCAGCATGCCCAACTCATCAAGAATTGGCTCAAGCCGTTTTTTGCTGAGCAGCCGGTCCTCATTGCTGCGCGGCAATTCAATATTCAGTGTTCCTTTAAAATTTATGTCGATCAGACGTTTGAAAGCGGCCTTAAAGTCAATCTTTCCTTCACCAACGGGAAGGTGGTGATCCAGAACCAGATCGTTGTCGCTGACATGGGTGCTGATTATTCTGTTCGGGAACTGGTCGATAAATGGATTGATCCCCCCTGGTAGAAGGCTGGCATGGGCAATATCGAGGGTCACACCAAAATAATCAGACGGTATTTCATCGAAGACCCTAGATAACTCCTCCGGTGTGACACCCAGATAGGCAACCTCGCAGTCTTCATGCATCTTGTTCATATTTTCGATGCCGATGGGTAGCTGATATTTCTCTGCCAGCTCGACAACAGGCTTGTAGGTCTCGACCAGGCAGTGAAATACCTCATCCATGAACAGGCTGAAATGATAACCGAAGTGGAGGACGATATATTCAGCCTCAAGATCGTGAGCCAGTTGCACATAATCGAGCAGGTGCTGCCTGGCGGCAACCCGCACAGTCGGCTCTATTTCCGCTGCGTTGACAAAGGAGGCCGAGTGGAGACCGTAATGCAGGCCGTATTTGTCTCTGAGTCGCTTTATGCCGTCTATACGATCGGGATTCCATTTGTCCAGAAAGTTGTTGGGATTATTGCAGCTCAATTCCATCCAGGGGAACCCGTTCTCATGGGCAAAAGAGAAATACTCCTCCATGGGTTCCGGTCCGGCGTTAAAGCAGAGCTTCATCGGCGATCTCCTTTATTATTTGTTTTTATTAGATAAAATAAAATTTTAAAGATTTTTCCAAATCACAATCATACTGGTCATCTTGGCCACAACAAAATTGGTCTGACCGGCCATACCTGTCAGTCCACTAATATTAGATACCCGCTATCCTGTCAACAAAAAAGAGTTGTGGGGGGACTGGAATTCCCGGGTGATGTAAGGTTGTTCAGGCTTACTTAAATACGGGTAAAAGAGGTCAAACAACAGGCCTTGCAGTCCCCGATACAGGCTGACTTCCAATAAAGTATTTACTGGCCAGCAAGCTCTCTGGCTACTGCATGGGGATCCTCGTTTGAGCTGCCTTCATGTTTCACCTTATCCTCCTGGACGGCCTCTTGCAGCCCCCATTGACATCCAAATATTACTGGTTAGAGATTCTTATAACTATATGCAATGCAGGTATTCCCTCCAGCTTTCATAGGTAATTTCAATAAACCCCGATGAAAAAGTGGAAGTAATAACCAGCTCTGAAGTCAAGGATCATCGATAAAGATCCGGACCGCATCGATCTCGGGCGAGCCAGTCCATCCGCAAGCAGGCGAGGATCGGATACTCATACCGTCAAGATAGGGCTGTAAACAAGCCCTTACAGCTCTATAACGGGACCCACAGCAAATTTACAGGAGATTATGGGATGTCTCATTCAAGCCCTCAGCACTTCACTCCCGAACATGACATAAATGTCGGCAGAAACCTTACTAGAGAAGTTGCCGAATTTATTATTTCCACCGATTTTGAAGATATCCCTGCCGATGTTCTCCACCTGGCCAAGAAGTCAATTCTGGACGGGTTCGGTCTGGCGCTGGCCGGCTCGGTCGCAGAATCTGGATTAATTATCAAGAGGTACCTCAAAACGCTTGCCACCCCGGGGAAGGCAATCGTCATTGGAACCGAGATACAGACTGCTGCCCGCTTCGCAGCCTTTGCTAACGGTGTAGCAATGCACGCCGACGATTTTGACGATACCCAGCTGGCGGTAGCATCAGACCGTGTCTACGGACTTCTCACCCATCCGACCGCCCCATGCCTTCCGGCCGCTTTTTCTGAAGCGCATATTGGTGGCCTCGGCGGCAGGGAGTTTGTCACCGCCTATGTAATAGGTATTGATGTGGAGTGTAAAATTGCTGAAGCCATTTCTCCGCGTCACTACCAGCATGGTTTTCACGCAACCGCAACCTGCGGTCCCTTTGCTGCGGCAGGCTCTGTAGGGCATCTGCGAAATTTCGACCGGGATGCCATGGTACGGACGCTCGGGATCGCTGGAAGTCAGAGCGGCGGCCTTCGTGAAAACTTCGGCACCATGACCAAGCCATTTCATGCCGGCCGAGCCGCTGAATCGGGTATCGTGGCCTGTGATCTCGCCGAAATGGGATGGACGGCGACCGATAAGATCCTCGAAGCTCCCCGCGGTTTTTTTCAGGCCCATGGCGGAGGCTATGAAGTGGATTCCATCCGCGGTAAACTGGGTTCACCCTGGAGCTTTGCCGACCCCGGTATATCGATTAAACCACATCCTTCAGGTTCACTCACCCACCCAGGAATGACGTTGATGCTTGAGCTGATTGCCGAGCATGGAATTATCGCCGAGGAAGTAGAGAAGGTCGATGTGGGAACCAACCACAATATGCTCAATGCTCTGATTCATCATCGTCCGCAGGACGAACTGCAGGCCAAGTTTTCAATGGAATTCTGCCTGGCCATCCTGTTGTTGGAGGGACAAGCACATCTCCAGGAATTTACCGATGAGGTCGTCCTGCGCCCGGATGTCAGGCAGATGATTGAGCGAGTGAATTTTCAGGTTCACCCCGAAGCGGAGAAGGCCGGGTATGACAAGATGACTACCCTTATAACCATCCATCTCAAAGACGGCAGGAAAATCAGTGGTTGTTCAGACTTTGGCAAAGGATCCCCGGCAAATCCGTTTTCCTGGGGTGGTGTTGGAGAAAAATTCTACCGCTGTGCCGATTTCGCTCGGTGGCCGCGAAATAAAACAGAGGACATTGTAGGACTGGTCGAACATATCGAATCTCTTGACAGTCTGGAAGAACTGGCACAATTGCTTATGTCCTGAGACAAACCATTAATGAGAGTGTGGAGTCGATGAAAATCAAGAATCTCACCGCAAGTGTACATCAGTTCCCCGTCTATCTTCCAATGATCGACAAACCACTCGAGCATCGGGTATTCACCTTCTGCGAAGTGGAAACCGATGAAGGATACAAAGGCTTTGGAGTGACAGGAGCATTCCTGCCCTGGTCGATTGTAGCGGCCCTTCGGCATGACATCTTGCCCGTCGTTAAAGACATGGACCCGAGAGATACCGAGGCGATCCACTCGAAAATATGGTGGTCGCTCAATACGCGCGCCTATACTGGAGTCATCTCAAATGCGCTGGCAGCCCTTGATATAGCTCTCTGGGATATCAGAGGCAAAGAAACAGGACGTACGGTTGCCCAGCTGTTCGGCGGCTACCGCAACTACTCGGAAACCTATATCACCTTCGGTTACCCGTTTTTTGACCACGATCAGTTGGTCGAATATGCCCAAAAATTCGTTGCCGAGGGCAACACCCGCCTGAAGATGGTTGTGGCCTGTGACAAAGGGGGCTGGCGGGAGGATGCGAGGAGAATACGAACAGTCAGGGAAGCCGTGGGAAAGGACATCGACCTTATGATAGACGCCAATTATAAGTTCACCCCCATGGATGCCAGACTGCTCTGCCGGGAGATCGAGGAATTAAACCTTACCTGGTTTGAAGAGCCGCTGCACCAGAACGATGCCCGGGCCCTGGCCGATCTGCGTCGCCGTACGAACATTCCGATAGCTGCCGGCCAGATGGAGGGTCATCGGTGGCGAATACGTGAACTCGTTGCCAATGAGGCGATCGATATCCTACAGCCAAATTGTTGTTATAATGGCGGTTATACTGAAACGCAAAAAGCAGCGCATCTTGCCCAGGCATATAATCTGCCAATTGCCAACGGGGGAGGCTGGCCGATTTTCAACATGCACACGATGGCTGGCTTAATGAACGGAACCTGGACCGAGTTCCATTGGGGCATGTGGCAGGCTGGTCAGAAATTTTTTGAGGGCTCCCCAGGCCCGGAAAATAACAGAGTGGAGATTCCTGATAAACCGGGTCTCGGCTTCGACCCCAATTACGACATGTTGAAAGACAGTCTTGTGAAGGATCCGTCTGATCTGCTGGAAGCTGGCATGCAGACAAACCTCGATGAGATCATGAAAGCGTAGAACTGTTTTTAATGGAAATGATCCACGCTCCCTTTTCAACCAGGCCATATCTATGAGAATAGTGGAAATTAAAGAAAGTGTCGTGTCTATCGCTTCTGAAATCAAGAATGCCTACATCGATTTCAGCAAGATGACCGTTTCCATAGTGGCAATCGTCACGGATGTGGTTAAAGAAGGTAAGCCCATCACCGGGTACGGGTTTCATTCTAACGGCCGCTATGCTCAGTCCGGTCTCTTGAACGAACGATTTATCCCTCGCTTAAGAGAAGCTGAGCCGGACAGTCTCCTGGATGACGAGCGTGAAAATCTCGATCCGTTTAAAATTTGGAATACGCTGATGCAGAATGAGAAACCCGGCGGCCATGGAGAAAGATCGGTGGCTGTTGGCGTCATCGATATGGCCATCTGGGATGCGGTGGCCAAAATAGAGGAAAAGCCGCTATATAAGCTGTTGGCTGAACGGTTCACTGACCAGAAGGCCCTTAAGGAAACCTTCGTGTATGGTGCGGGAGGCTATTACTACCCTGGCAAAAACAATGAGGCTCTTGTGCAGGAAATGAGGGGGTACCTCGAACAAGGTTACAAAGTCGTGAAAATGAAGATCGGTGGTGCCCCCCTTGCCGAGGATATGAAACGAATAGAGGCGGTGCTCAAAGAACTTGAGGCCTTTATCGAGAGAGGCGAATCTGCCGGCCGTCGACTGGCGGTGGATGCAAACGGTCGCTTTGATCTCGATACTGCACGAGCCTATGCTCGGGAGATTGAGCCGCTGAATCTTTTCTGGTATGAGGAGGCGGGGGATCCGCTTGATTATGCCTTGCAGGCAGAGCTTGCCGGCAAGTATAAACCATCGTTTGCCACCGGTGAAAACTTATTCTCCCACCAGGATGTTGCCAATCTATTGCGCTACAGCGGATTGAGACCTGAAAAAGACTATCTTCAGATGGATCCCGCATTGTCCTATGGGCTGGTCGAGTACCTTCGCATGCTTGAGGTTCTCAAGCAGCACGGGTGGTCCCCCAGTCGCTGTATTCCCCACGGCGGCCATCAGTTCGCCCTTCACATTGCGGCAGGACTCGGCTTAGGGGGCAATGAATCGTATCCTGGCGTTTTCCAGCCTTTTGGCGGGTTTGCTGACCATACGCCGGTACATGACAGCCTGATCCATCTGACCGATCTTCCGGGAGTCGGCTTTGAAGCAAAGTCCGATTTGATTAATCTCTTTTATGAAAATTTTGGCTAAAATCAGTTTCTCATAATTCAAAAACTTTTCATCCAGATTCCCAATAAAATTCAGATTTTCTACTATAGGCTACCTGACAAACAATATCGAATAAGGCTTGAAAGAAGCAAACCTTCTGGCCCAATTTGAGAGTTAGGTATTTGAGGGTTAGGTATTAGTAGTGTAATAATGAGCTGCCCGAGCCACGGGTAAAGTTAGAAGTAACCTGGCGTAATTTCACCCCCAGGCGTTAAATACATTGTATAAATCTCAATTTCGAGCAATTTCTCATTTCAGTGTAGTTTTGATCTGTCTACCCAGCCCTCCTTATTCTATTGAAGATCATCTAGCGCTGTGCTAGTCAGAGATAGTATTAAATTGTCTTTCATCAACAGCCTTGCCTCGACTCCAAGACCATCTAGGCAAATAATCCAAGCTACGAACAGTGAAACCTTCGCTATCTTCAATAGTAGTAATGGCAGCTATTGGTACGGTATCATTATCTTTTATGGTGATCCCCCCACCTGATGGACTATCTCAAGCTGGACAACGTGTATTGGGGATAGCCACTATCACCATCGGTCTGTGGGGCACCAAGATACTCCCGATGGGAGTCACCGCAATACTTCTGGTGGTTTTGTTAGTACTTTCAGAAGGGGTGAATGACTTTCAGCAGGCACTAATCGGTTTCGCCCAACCGGTACCATATTTTTTAATTGCGGTATTAACTATCGGACTTGCTGTTAAAAAATGTGGCCTCGCAGAGCGAATTGCTCGATTTTCTCTAAGGCATTGCCGTGAAAGGCCAATGGCACTATACACGCACCTGCTGATCTCTATGCCATTGTTGACTCTACTCTTGCCTTCGGCAACATCCAGAACCGGCATCCTGGTGCATGTCTATGAGCAATCTCTGTCGCTCAGCATGGTGCCAAAAGATGCTCAGCTTTCAAAAGCCATAATGATGGCCTTAAATTCCATTAACCGACTGGCGTCGACTATCATATTGACCGGGGGAATCACCCCAGTCGTTGCTGCTGCGCTGGTCGGCGGAATTTCATGGAGTCGTTGGTTTGTGCTTTTATCGATACCTTATTTAACACTTTTACTTTTAGGTTCCGGGCTCATTTATTTGATTTATCGACAGGGCTTTACAACCCAAATGGCCCGAGTGCCGGATACTTTATCTGGCCCTCTGACAAAGATGGAGATTAGAACCATAGTTATTACGCTTGGAGCTTCCCTGCTTTGGCTGACCGATTCAATTCACCACATGAATCCGGCTATTCCCGCCCTGATGGCTTGGATTTGTCTTCTGGCACCTTGGATAGGTGTTCTAAGCTGGCAAGATTTTGAGAAAAACGTGGGTTGGACCAATTTTCTCGTCATTGCTTCCTCTATGTCCCTGGCGGGAGCACTTATTGACAGTGGCGCTGGATCATGGCTGGCTGAACTCATTATTGGCAGTTTGCCAGTCCTCTCCCAGTCACCTTTAATAGTGGCAGCCGTTCTACTGCTGGCCGCGATTCCCGTGCGCCTGTTAATTCCCAACATCACCGGTTTTCTGGCGGTAGCCATTCCCATTGCTATATCCATAGCGAATCTAACCGGATTAAACCCCCTTGTTTGTAGTCTTCTCGTAATGATTGTAGGAGACTCCGTCCTCTATTATCCAGCCCAAAGCGCCTCATCGTTGGTTGTTTATGAACGAGGCTATCTGAGTACTATCGAGATATTCTGGTTTGGCTGCTTGATGACAATTATGGCATGCCTGGTGGCGTTATTTGTTGCACTTCCCTACTGGAACTTGATAGGCGAGCCATTCGTTAATATGGCCCAATAGCAGCAGTACCTTGTTCCATTGTTGCAACTCCCGGTCTACTGCTTTAGTCTGGTAGGATATATTGGTTTGAATAACCCGGATGTTCTCAGATTGTTACGTTATCCTTGTCTTTTTCCTAGAACCGAGAGCCCCCATGGCAAGCCTCAGCTTTAGAGTGCAGCCATGATCTCACCTCGCTCCTGACGTTCTCCTGTTAGAATCAACAGCAGGCAAAGCAGGCTGCCTCCAGTTAATCTTTTCGATACTGCAACAGGTTTCATCCGGATCCCGTTTACTCCTGTCCTTTGCCTCTAAGGCTGTCATAGATCTGAAATAGTTCATCGGGAATGTTTCGGACAAGTTTGGTAACGTTTTCTCTGTTCAAGTGAATGCCGGCGAGAATAAAGTGGTGCTGGACAAATTTGATAAAATCCTCCCCCTTGGGGTTGTTATCCTTTTCCCAGACATCGCTATAGAGATGACGAACAAGCATTTCCCGCGGGGCATTTATGGATACCTTCGTTGCAGTAGCCTGGGGAAGTTCCATCTGCGACATTCTCTCCAGCATGGCAATCGTACACAGGAGTTGCTGCCTCAGATGATCGCATTTATTGAGCTCTAGATAGTCGCACAACTGATCTGCAACTGATACGTATGAGCAGTCTGCATTAAGCAGTAAAACAATTTCTTCGGCTCTATCCCTGATTTTTTCAAAGTGGTGGTTTCTTTCCTCCTTGCTCTTCTGTTCACCGATACGACTGATAGTGTCCTGGTACTGTTTTATGATCTGTTCCGCAGTCAGGCGTTTTCTTTTTTCCATTATGCAGTCCTCTGAAAATCAACATTCTTTAACAATTTTGGGACTCTTCATGTTTACTACATCCTCGCTTCCACAGCGGGCGCCGTGCCCTTTGAACGATATCTGTAGTCGCCATCCCTTTGAAAAGTTATGATCTGCCCCTATTGCTCCCATTCTTTATTTAAAAAATCAAATAAAATGTAGTCCATTACCGATATAATTCGTAGAATCAGCCCGCTGGCAAAGCTGATTTGATGTTGACTGCAACGATTCCGAAATGCCACCCGCACTATGATAACCGATGAGGTCCAGGCTTGAACGGTAGATGATGAGAAAGAGTTTAAAATCGGTTAATAATCCCTCACGAAACTAATATGGCCCCAGTCCATAACCTGAAAATCGAGCGCCAACAAAGACTCAATGCCACGATCTAAAAAAAATATCATTCCCTTAGTGGCGGTGCTCTACCTGCTGGCCTTAGGTTTTTTCCTATGGGGCATAGCCGTCGGTAAATACCAGGTCTTTCCCTGGTCTCACTTTGAATCGATGTATGAGGAATTACACGCGTACTTTACCTTCGAGGAAGCTCCGGAGAAAACGACGACCGAGAAGGTGATGCTGCACCACCAGGAGAATCGCTCGGAATTTGACTTCGGTGGATTGAAGATAAGAGATACGAGCTTCCAGGATCCTGGCTATCTGTTGATCTCCGGGTTCAGCAAATCATATAACCAGGTGGTGGTGGAGTTGTTCTCCATAGCCGACAACAGCGTCCTCCATCGTTGGGTTCCCGATGTCGACAAGATTCTAGCACAAACACCGCAGTTCAGCGACGGACCCAATATGGTAAAATCTTATCAGGTCCAGCATCCCCTGCTTCTTGAAGATGGGGGACTGGTGTTTACTTCCGGCGCAGGACCGATGGTAAAGATCAATGGCTGAGAACCGGCCCCTGGCTTAATCAGCACGATATCAATCCGCTCCCGGACGGCCGTTATAGTATTTTCGGAAACGATATGGTAAGAGGCTACGACAAAGCAGGCAACCTTTTCGTCGAAAAGGATAAATCTGATATTTATATTTATGATCCAAGCACCGACACGGTAACCCAGCCTTACTCGTCTGTAATGCAAAGAGAAAGGATTGCCTCCTTAACCCAGGGAAGATCCAGGGTTCTGGCCAACGGCGACGCCTATGTCGAACAGACGGATTCGGCAAGGATGCTGCGCCTATCAGAGACAGGGGTGAGATGGGAATATGTGAATGCGGTTTCGGAAAACACGGTGGGAGCGCTGCACTGGTCGCGCTACCTCTCAGATAGTGAAGTAGATCTTAGCTGGTTGGAGAATTTGACATGCAATCAATGATATTACCTTTGGTTATTCTGCTCGTTCTCATGGCTCCGGACCAGGCCGATGCCTATGTCGGGCCGGGGCTGGGAGCAGGCACGATTGGCGTTATTCTGGGCATTATCGGTTCCCTATTCATCGCCTTGTTTGCCATCATCTGGTACCCGCTCAAACGGCTGTTCAAAAAAAAGAAGAAGCAAAGTCAGGAAACGGAGCAATAGAGAAGTACTCACTTGGACTGGGTATTTCTTCTCATAGGCTCTGTCTGCTTTGTT
>CAJQNS010000095.1 GCA_905479735.1 uncultured Desulfofustis sp. | reverse complement strand
TGATCGCTTGCCTCAATGATGCGGATAGCTCCAGGAAGCAGCGAATTGAGCCCTTTCTGCAGCTCTGCACAGCCAACCCTGCTGGCGGTGGCGAAGTGGGCGGCCATGCCCAGCGCGTGTACTCCGGCATCGGTTCTGCCGGCGCCGTGCAGAATGATGTCACCATTGCAGATGAGCGACAGGGCCCGCTCGATTTCCTCCTGGATAGAGAGACCGTTCTTCTGTCTCTGCCAGCCGCAGTAACCGGTGCCGTCAAAGGATATCAAAAGTTTTACGGTTCTCATCGCTGCAGATGGGATTGGCCGACGCTTTGAGGTCTTCAGGGAAACAGTGGTGCCTGCAGCAGTCCCGCATCTTCGTCGAAGCCGCACATCAGGTTCATGTTCTGGACTGCCTGGCCAGAAGCACCTTTGACGATATTGTCTATTGCCGAAACAATGATCAGCCTGCCGGTACGCTCGTCCAGGTTCAGCGAGATGTCACAATAATTCGATCCTCTGACGTGTTGGGTGGCGGGCAGTGATCCCGGTTCCAGCAGTCTGACGAATAACTCCTCGCCAAACATCTGCTCGTAGAGTGCGTAAATCTCAGCCAGGCCAGCCTGCCCCTTGAGATCGGTATAGATAGTGGTCAGGATACCCCTGGAGATTGGTAGCAGATGAGGAGTGAAGGACACCGTTATGGGCTCGCCGGCCAGAGCAGAAAGATTCTGTTCGATTTCTGGGATATGACGATGTACTCCACCGACTTTGTAAGGCCGGAATCCATCTGTAACCTCACAGAACAGGGTTCCGACTTGAGCTGCTCTACCGGCCCCTGAAGTGCCGGACTTTGAGTCGATGATGATCGTGGCCGGATCGATCAGCCCGGATTTCATCAGCGGCGCCAGCCCCAGGGTTATAGAGGTAGGGTAGCAACCCGGGTTGGCAACCAGCCGGGCCGTGCGAATCTCTTCTCTGAAAATCTCCGGCAGGCCGTAGACCGCTTCCTCGACCAGATCGGCGGCGCTGTGCGGCTGGTACCATTGCTCATAGACGGTAACGTCCTTAATCCTGAAATCGGCCGACAGGTCGACGACTTTCTTCCCGGCTTTCAGGAATGAAGGGACAACATCCATTGCTGTTTTGTGGGGAACGGCACAGAAAATCAGGTCGGCCAGGTCGATGATTTCGTCGACACCAAGGTTCCGGCAGGTTAGATCAGTCCTGTCTCTGAGATGGGGAAAGATGCGGGCCAGCGGCTTTCCGTCATATTGCCGGGAGGTGGCAGCGGTTATGGTGACCGATGGATGAATACAGAGCAGGCGGGCAAGTTCACCGCCAGTGTATCCAGATGCTCCGACAATGGCTGCTCGCAACATTGGTAATCCTCAGGTTGTAAGTAAATCTGAAAAATCGTCTTGTTGTTTAATCTCTTCGTGGTGATCGGTAATTGGATCCTCGACGCACCACCTGTGCGCCTGCCGGTTAATTTCCATCCACGCCTCGATATTGATCAAAAATCCTGATTTTAAACTGTTACCATAAATTTAAAACAAAAAAGGGGATAACAGAATTTCTGCCATCCCCTTGCGATGGGTTCTGCTGCCGTATCGGTGATACAGGGCAGCAAACCATATCTGGTGCGCTGTATCTAACGCTTTGAGAACTGGAACTTGGCGCGGGCGCCTTTCTGTCCATATTTTTTTCGTTCTTTGTTGCGCGGGTCGCGGGTAAGCAGGCCCGAACGCTTGAGCGGGATTCTGAGTTCCGCATCGGCTTCCAGCAGTGCCTTGGAAATACCGTGAGCCAGGGCGTCAACCTGGGCGGACTTGCCGCCGCCGGTCAGTGTGGCCATGACATCGAATTGTTCCTTTGTTTCAGTTACTTCAAAGGGCTTAACAAGTTTGTGGGTCTGAAAGGTGCCGCCGAAATAGTCTTCTGCTGACATCTTGTTGACCTGTACTTTCCCAGATCCAGGACTAATCCAGACACGGGCAACAGCTTTTTTCCTTTTTCCGGTTGCGTAGAAACGATCGGCCATGATTCGAACTCCGTAATTAAATTTCCAGTGCTTCTGGTTGCTGGGCCTTGTGTGGGTGATCAGCACCGGCGTATACTTTAAGTTTTTTCAACTGGGCCCGGCCGATCTTGTTCTTCGGCAGCATTCCCTTGACGGCATTGGTGACCAGATCCGTAGGATGCTTTACCAGAAGATCCTTGGCTGTGGTTTCCTTGATGCCTCCCATGTAGCCGGTATGACGATAATACTTTTTGTCATCCCATTTCTTCCCGGTCAGCTGCACTTTGTCGGCGTTGGTGACGATGATAAAGTCGCCATTGTCGATGAAAGGAGAAAATGTCGGCTTGTGTTTGCCACGCAGACGGGAGGCGATTTCGGTCGCCAGACGTCCCAGGATCTTGTCCTTGGCATCAACCACATACCATTTTTTCTCGATCTCGTTCACCGGAGCAAGATAGGTTTTCATGCGGTACCTCAAATTAATAAAAAAAGGCTCGAACTAAGCCGAACCTTGGTCTGTTTATCTGGAGCGGGAAACGAGATTCGAACTCGCGACTTCAACCTTGGCAAGGTTGCACTCTACCACTGAGTTATTCCCGCTCAGTTAGCTCATCAAAACAGGAGGACATTTAATAAAGGACTGGCTAATTGTCAACAAAAAATAGTACATCTTCGAATTAATGCAAGATTTTCAAATCGATAGAATGGTGAAAAAAAGATGGTTATGATCTACCGATGATGATAAATATGAACTATGCTTAATAATGTTTATTAGTAATTAAATCGAGTGGTTTTAAACAGCAGCTAATCATTTCAGGCTTCCTAATGACACAAGAACAGCGGTCCCGAACGGCGGACATACGAAGAAAAACAGCCGAAACAGACATAGCACTGAGCCTGAGCGTCGATGGCTCGGGTACGACCTCGATTAGCACCGGGGTCGGTTTTCTCGATCATATGCTCACCCTTTTCTGTGTTCATGGATCGTTTGATCTCAAAATTGAGGCCAGTGGTGATCTGGATGTTGATGATCACCACACGGTCGAGGACATCGGCATCTGTCTTGGACAGGCTTTCTTTAACGCCTTGGGTGACAAGGGAGGCATTAAGCGCTATGGGCTCAGCTATGTGCCAATGGACGAAACCCTGGCCAGGGTCGTGGTTGACTTTTCCAACCGACCCTATCTGCATTATGGTGTCGATCTCTCCGATCAGAAGGTGGGCACTTTCGATACCATTCTAGCCAAGGAATTCATGCGGGCGCTGGCCCTGCATGGTGGTTTGACCCTCCATGTCGACCTGATCCACGGCGAGAATGCGCATCATATCATCGAAGCAGCCTTCAAGGCGCTGGGGCGGGCGGTCAATGAAGCGACCGCAAGAAGGGAAGGAACCACCGCCGTCCTGTCCTCAAAAGGTTCATTATAGCGAATGAAACCCGAATCCTTTGCAATCGAGGTGTATGGTGAATAGTTGGAACAAGTTGTTGATGTTGATATTCACGGCAGCTGTAGTTCTGCTCGCTTCCTGCAGCAGCAAACAACCGCTGCCCACCGAAGAAGAGAAGCAGGCCGCCAAAACGCAGGTTCCCTGTATCATCGCGCTTCCGGTGATGGTTGATCTTAAAGCGGATAAAGCCTACAGAGACCAGAGTGCTGCAAAGGGTCCGAATAGTGCCTTGCACATGGAGCTGGAACTCCAGGAAAACATGAGAAGAGATGACAACAGTGGATTTCCGCTAGGAACCGATCCACAGTCAAGTGATGATCTCTCTTTTCAGACTGCTGCCAATCTTGAGAAGGGTGCGGGGTATATGGACCAGTTGCTCCAGGAAGCTTTGACCGGAACTAACAATCTGAGGTTTCTGTCCCAGCGGCAATTGACTTCGCTGCTGCCTGAAACCGAGATAGGCCAGGCAGCCCTGCTCAGGTCAATTCGTTCGAAACTGAAATGCAACGCCGTTCTGGTGACTACCTTGTCTCGCTATGTTCAGCGGATCGGCGGCAATTACGGGGTAGACTCTCCCGCCTCGGTGGCCTTTTCAATGAAACTTTTCGATACCTCCGATGCCAGCGTCATCTGGTCGGCCACCTTCGATGAAACTCAAGCGTCGTTCATGAGCAATGTGATGTTGGCCCACAAATACGGTCTGAAATGGCTTACTGTCGAAGAACTCGTGGCCCTCGGTGTCGACGAAAAAGTAGCGCAATGTCCCTATTTCTAAACCTGAGCCAAATAGCAAGGATGAACACCCGTCTGGTTCGCTGCCAGGCGGGTGTTTGCGTTCGTGGCTGACCAGGAACAGATGAAACCGTCTGCACTGCCGCCTAATTTCAATAGAAAAATTGGCAGGGCCATGGGCGACTGGCAGATGCTCGAGGACGGTGATCGTGTGCTTGTCGCGGTGTCCGGAGGCGTCGATAGTCTGGTTGCCGCCTGGGTATTGCATCTGTGGCGCTCCAAAGCCCCGATCGATTATCAGCTCGAGGCAGTTTATGTGGACAACGGCTTCTGGACCCCTGGGCACGGCGGGCGGCCTCCGGTTGAACGGATCGGCGAGCAGCTCAAAAGATTTGGACTGCCGTTCTTTGGGGTCGAGGGCTGGACCGTCGAGGGGGAGCGCACTTGTTTTGTATGTGCCAGAAACCGGCGCAGCCAGCTCTTCGAATTGGCCAGGCAGAAAGGATTCAACAAAGTTGCTCTCGGCCACCATAAAGATGATCTCATTGAAACATTCATGATCAATGCTCTCTACAGCGGTAACGTTTCAACCATGTTGCCGCGACAGGATCTGTTCGAGGGCAGACTGTCGCTGATCAGGGTTCTGTCTTATCTGGAGAAAAGCGAGATCATTGAAATCAGCCGGCTTGTTGATCTGGTCCCGGTTGAGAGTTATTGTCCGATCGGTGATGATTCGAGGCGTGAAACGGTTCGCTCGCTGCTGGATCACATCTGCAAACAGGTTCCAGATGCCAGAAATTCGATCTTTTCAGCTCTTGGCAACGTCCGAGAGGGATATATGTTATAGACTAATCGAAAACCAACAAGACTAGATTCAAGGGCCGGGAGACTCTATGAAATCAGACCATATCAAGACTTTGGTGCAGGACCCTGCGGTGGGCAGCGGGGTGACGGTTGCCGGCTGGCTCAGGACGAGGAGGGACAGTTCGGGATTTTCCTTTCTTGAAGTGAATGACGGTTCCTGCCTGGCCAACATTCAGGTGATAGCCGACAAAAATCTGGCCAACTACGAAAGTGAGATAAAAAAACTCACCACCGGGTGCAGCATTGTGGTCAGGGGTGAACTGAAAGAATCGCCAGCCAAAGGTCAACGGGTGGAGATCCTCGCCGATTCGATAGAGGTGGTTGGCTGGGCCGACCCTGAGCATTACCCTCTGCAGAAAAAGCGCCATTCATTTGAATTCCTCCGCGAAATTGCCCACCTGAGGCCGCGGACCAACGCACTGGGCGGGGTTGCCAGGGTGCGGTCACGACTAAGTTATGCCATTCATGAATTTTTCCAGCGCCAAGGTTTCCACCAGATCCATACTCCAGTCATCACCACCAGCGATTGTGAAGGGGCAGGGGAGATGTTCCAGGTGGTAACCGAACAGGAATTGAATGAAGGCAGTCCACAAAGCGATGGGATCAATAGTTTTTTTGGCAGGCGAGCCGGCTTGACGGTAAGTGGTCAGCTGCAGGCCGAGGTGTTTGCCCAGGCGCTTGGCTCGGTCTATACTTTCGGTCCGACTTTCAGGGCCGAGAATTCGCACACCAGTAGGCACCTGGCAGAGTTCTGGATGCTGGAACCGGAGATGGCTTTCTGCAATCTCGACTGCAATATGGATCTGGCTGAAGAGATGCTGAAGTATCTTCTCAAAGATGTAGTGGAACATTGCCAGGAAGATATGGCCTTGTTCGACAAATTTATCGAAAAAGGGTTGATCGATAAGCTACGCCATGTCATCGATAACGATTTTGTCAGAGTTAGCTATTCCGATGCCGTCGAAGAGCTTTTGAAATCCGGCCGCCGCTTCGAATTTCCTGTGAGCTGGGGGGTTGATCTGCAATCGGAACATGAGCGCTATCTGACTGAAGAAGCCTATCGACTGCCTCTAATCGTTACCGATTATCCCGCTTCCATAAAACCCTTTTATATGAGGGTCAATGATGACCCCACCACGGTTGCAGCCATGGACATTCTGGTTGCCGGAATTGGTGAGATTGTTGGCGGCAGCCAGAGGGAGGAGCGCCATGATGTGCTGCTCGGCAGGATGCAGGAAGCCGGTATCGATGAAGAGGAGTATCAATGGTACCTGGATTTGCGCAGGTATGGGACAACCCCCCATTCCGGATTCGGACTAGGGTTCGAGCGTCTGGTACAGTTCGTCACCGGTATGCATAATATCCGCGAGACCATCCCGTTTCCGCGTACTCCCGGTTTTGCCCCCTGCTAACATGCTCATGACCGGCGATTCGCTGATATCAAACAGATTTGCCAGTGAGGTAGCTTCTTGAGCAAAGGGCCTGGTGTTGAGAAAATGTTCGACGCCATAGCTGACCGCTATGACCTGATGAACAGGGTGATGACCTTTGGTCAGGATCGCCACTGGCGGGAATTCGTAGTGGGCCGCGGCGGCAAGATCGGTCACGGTTGGGTGCTTGACCTGGCCTGCGGCACCGGGGAGATTGCGGCACAGTTCCAAAGAAGTAATCCTGAAGCAAGGGTTGTCGGTGCAGATTTCTCGCGAAACATGCTGGCTCGTGCCTCCGCAGATCTGTCAGCTGCTGATATACGTTTTCAGGCCTGTGATGCGAACCAGCTGCCCTATCGTGACGGAGTGTTTCAGGCTGTCAGCTTCGGATATCTGCTGCGCAATGTGGACGACTCTCTGAACGTCCTCAGGGAGGTATTCCGAGTGCTGTCCACTGGCGGGCGGGTCATCTGCCTCGATACCACACCACCGGCCAGAAATTTGCTTTACCCTTTCATTAGGATCTATCTGGCAGTTGTCATACCGCTCCTGGGCCGACTCATCGCCCGGGATCAGTCGGCCTATGCGTATCTCACCGGCTCGACGATGGATTTTCACGATGCGGAAACCCTGGCCGGCCTCTTTAGGGAGGCGGGCTTCAGTGAAGTTTCATTCAAGAAATTCATGTTCGGCACCATTGCCGTGCACTGGGGAAGAAAATGAGTCAAGCCGCCCTGCCGATTCCGGCCGTCGAGGATCCACTCACCCTGTTCGGGGTGTTCTGCAGAACCTGCAGGCTTCATGGTGATAAATGTGGGTATATCTATCGGGCTGGAGATCAGGAAGTAGAAGTCACCTACCAGAAACTATTCGAAGACGTTCTGCTGCTGGCCGGTGCTTTCAGCCGAAAAGGCGTTGCCAAAGGGGACCGGGTCATGTTCCTGTCCGATAATCGCTATGGCTGGATAGTAACCGACCTGGCGATTATGTCGATAGGTGCAGTTGGAGTACCGCGGGGCAGCGATACTCCGGCTCAGGAACTCATCTTCATTATGGAGAACAGCAAATGCACCCATCTGGTTGCAGAAAGCCAGGAGCTGTTCGAGCAGCACCGACCGAACCTTAAAAAAATGAGTGGGCTGAAAAATATCTTCATCATGACCGGCCCGGCAATCCATTCGATTTTTGGAAAAACTTACACCTATCAGGATTTGCTCAAGGACAGAACCTTCAGTGGTCAGGACGTGGAACGATTTTTAGAACGAGGCCTGGAGATTGCTCCGGATGATCTGCTCACCGTGATCTACACATCCGGCACCACCGGTATGCCCAAGGGGGTGATGCTGACCCACGGCAACATCATGCATAACGTCAGGTGCATTCCGGACATCATCGAACTGGAACCGGAGGACCGATGGTTGTCCATTCTGCCCACCTGGCATATCTTCGAACGCACCGCCGAGTACGTTGCTCTGGCTGGAGGCTGCTGTATGGTCTATTCATCGATCAAGACTTTTGCCCAGGATCTGATCGATTATCGCCCCACCGTGGTGGCCACCGTTCCCCGGATATGGGAATCTCTGCATAACAGGGTGCTGGCAACCCTAAGAAAAAAAGGAGCCATGGCCTCCTCGGTATTCGATTTTCTGGTCAGGGTATCGACAAAGTTTCGCCGTAACAGAAGAATCTTGAAGGATCAGGTTCCCCATTTCCCTCAAACTTCGTCACTGAACAGGGTGATGAGCAAAGTGAAGGCTGCCATTATCTGCCTTCTGATTGGACCGTTCTATCTGCTGGCCAGACATAAACTTAAGCTGGTGCAGGAGCGGTTCGGTGGCAGACTGCGACTGGCGGTGAGCGGCGGCGGTAGCCTGGCCGATTTCCTCGAAGACTGGATCGATGCCGTCGGCATCCGCATTGTCAATGCCTATGGCATGACCGAATGTTCTCCGGCAATCGCCGGTCGGGGACTGGACTGCCAAACTTACGGGACTCTGGGCAGAGCGGTGATTCATACCGATCTGCGCATCGTTTCGGAGGACGGCACGGAGCTGCCGGCCGGAGAGGAAGGGCTGATCGAAGTTCGCGGTCCCCAAGTCACCAGCGGCTACGACAACAACGAAGTCGAAACCAGGCAGTCGTTCACTGAAGATGGCTATCTCAAGACGGGGGATCTCGGCAAGTTGACCGTCAACAACGAGCTGCTGATCACCGGCCGGGCAAAAGACATTATCGTCCTGGCCAGCGGCGAGAACGTCGATCCTACCAGGATCGAAAGCACTATTACCATGTTTCCATTCATTGAGGATGCAATTCTGGTCGGCCAGGACAGAAAAGGGCTGGCGGCCTTGCTGGTGCCCAATCACGAAGAATTCAAAGGTTGGACAGAGAAGACTTTTAGCAATCTTCGCAAGGAAACCGGGGAGTTGCTGACCGACAACCGAATTCTCGATAAGATTCGAAACGAGATCAACCTGCTTCTCAAACCAAAGAGAGGATTCAAGACCCACGAAAGACTGTTAAGTATCACTTTTCTTGAGAAGGGATTGAAAAGCGGGGAAGAGTTAACCAACACTCTGAAGAAAAAGCGCCATATCATCGAGCGTAACTATCGCCAGAAGATAAACCAGCTATTTCAATGAGAATTCCGGACGCGATGGTCCAAGAGGCGCAGCGAATAGTCTTGCAAGCGCTTCAATGATATGAGAAAATTAGTAATAAAGGCAATATCTTTGATATGGCAACCATGACAAGTTAAAATGCGGAGGTGACCATGAAACAGATTCGAGATATCAGACGCATAGTAACCCCGATTGATTTTTCGGATAATTCCCGTCTTATTGCCGACTCATCCATGTTCATGGCCAGTAAATATGAAGCCTCGCTTCATTTCGTCTTTGTTGTTCAGAATTTTGAGGATTATTCAGGTTTTTTCGTACCCCAAATGCATGTTCCAAACCTAGAAGAGGAACTGCTTACTGGTGCTGAAGAGCGGATGGAATCGTTTCTCGAGGAGATGCACAAGGCAACCACTCAGTTCAAGGTAAAGGAAGTAACCCACAAGGTCCTGATGGGTGATGTGGCTGAGCAGATTGTCGATTATGCCACTGAAATCAGGGCCGACTTGATCATCATGGGTACGCATGGCTACAAAGGGCTTGAGAAGATCATGTTCGGCAGTGTCGCCGATAAGGTGGTCCGTTCTGCCCTGTGTCCAGTAACTACGATAAATCCCTATACCTGTTGCCACTGGGACGAATAAAACTGTAGCAATTCTCCGCTGTACACACTGAATGAACGGCTCGGCCGGCCGCGCTCAGCACGGGTTGGTTTCGAGCCGCTGTTTGCCGCTGGAAACAGCGGCTGAACCCTCCCTGAAACAGGCCATTTTCGCTGAAATTTCGCTTGACTTTTTCCTTCTGCTCCCTACAGTTTTCAATGATCTTTCAACACTTTCCACCGGCATCTGCAGGCTGAGAGCCGAGGCAGGAAAAGGTCGGATCTTCCAAGCACCATTATCTACCTCATAAGGAGAAAACAATGTTAAAGAAAGAAATCACCGATGCACTGAATGAGCAGATCAATAAGGAGATTTACTCCGCCTACCTCTACATGTCGATGTCTGCCTATACCAACGATCTTGTTTTGAA
>CAJQNS010000094.1 GCA_905479735.1 uncultured Desulfofustis sp. | reverse complement strand
CCGGCCACGAAATCGATCGTTTCATTGTCACGGCGAGCCAAAGCACTCCCGCATCTATTGCGGACCCACTCGACATTAATCCCTTCGTACTCCGAGGCTGGATAGCCATAGTATACCCACAAAAAGGAGCATACCTGCATTTGGTTGCCAGGCGGGATCCGCTGTTCAATACCTTCAGGGGTGATAAAGACAGCTTCTCCCGGTCCAAGGAACGAAAAGACTTCATAACCGAGATTGGGAAATGCACAGCTTTCTGATGCTGCGGCAAAAGCTCCATCTTTATTACCAATCACCACCGGGGTTCGACCTAACTTGTCACGGACAGCATAAATGCCTTTTGAGGTGAGGATCAACATCGAACAGGATCCCTTTATCCGAGAAAATACATTCCGGATGCCCTCTTCGAAGGATTCCTCTTCGCAAATCAGGGATGCCGCGAGTTCAGTTGGGTTGTCATCACCGGTTAGAATCTCCGAGAATTGTTTTTTCTGCTTGAAAGCCCTCGCACTCAGTTCCTTGATATTGCGGATTCTTCCAACTGTCACAATACCAAATGTCCCAAGGTGGGAACTGATTATGAGCGGCTGAGCATCAAAGTCGCTGATGACGCCGATTCCTTTTTTACCTTTGAATTTGGGTAAATCCGGCTCAAATTTCGTCCTGAAATAATTGTTCTCTATATTATGTATGGACCGCTTAATTCCGCTTGTATTGACAAACGCCATGCCACCGCGCTTTGTTCCGAGATGCGAATGGTAGTCGGTCCCGTAAAAGATGTCATTGACACAGTCTGTTTTCGATACGACACCGAATAATCCACCCATGACGACTCCCTATTTGCTTTGAGATAGAATTTCTCTTTTGCCTCGAATTGCTGGATTAGCTAGAAGAATATCATAACAGCTCAAAGAGCAGTTGAATTATTTTTTAAACCGATTTTGATTCTAAATAAATAAAATTCAAGAAAGCGAGTGACCCGCCCCATCAAACAGATGATACAATAGAACAATCTTTCGGTGGTGAAGACAAAGCGAGTTTTCAAGGTAGCCTTAAGCTTAATTACATCTTCTACAGCTGTTATTTGGTCAAGCGTTAAAGGGTAAACAAAATTGAGACAACTACAAACAAAAAAGCCGACCGATCATTTGTAGGGTACCCTGTAATTTACCGTTTCAAATTCAACCCGGGAGAGGCTGAATGGTTTGAAAACGGTTAACCGTTTTGTAAAGCCTGATTGCTTGGAAAATTGCCGAGAAAGTTAATCCAACAATCAACCCTATCCAGAAGCCTTCTGCGCCGGGTTCCATTGAGGTTAATCCCATGATACCGATTCCGTAACCCACGGGCAGCCCTATCCCCCAGTACGCGAAGACCATAAGCAACATCGGTATTTTGGTGTCTTTACAGCCACGCAGTGCACCGGAGCAGTTTACCTGTATGGCATCAGATAGTTGAAAAAGGGCGGCAAAGAATAGGAGACGGACAGCAACTTCTCTCACCGCGATTTCGTTCGTATATAAAAGAGCAATCGTATCTGCGCAGGTAATAATGAAAATGCATGAAACACAAGCGAAACAGAGGGCAAGGAAAAGACCCGATTGTACGATCCTTTTCATTCTTACGGGCTGTTTTCTGCCTATGGAAAAACCCACTCGGATACTGATAGCCATGGAAAGACTGAGCGGTACCATGAACAGCAATGAGGTGAAATTTAAGGCTATCTGGTGGGCAGAAACTATCTCTGCCCCGAACCGGGCAATGAGCAGGGAGATAATGGCGAAGATAGAGCACTCCACAAAAAGTGAAAGTCCGATGGGCAGTCCTAAGGCAAGAAACTGGCCGATTGACTGCCAAAGAGTGCGATCTAGTCGACGGAACAAATCAACTACGCCTTCGACCCTGCTTTTCTGAAGGAGAAGTACCATTGTTATCATCATCGCGAACATGGAAATAGTAGTAGCCCAACCGCATCCAACCCCCCCCATTGCAGGCAGTCCCAGCTTTCCAAAAATAAGAACATAGTTGGCAACAATATTAACAGCCAGCCCGGTAAAACCCGCCAGCATCGAAAGTCGGGTCAGGGAGACTCCTTCTCCTCCGCTGCGAAGGGCAAGAAAAATTCCAGCAAAGGGCATTCCCAGAGACACCGCAAAAAGATAGCGTTTTGCGGGAGAGGCAATCTCGGGGGATACCTGCAATAATTGAAAAAGGGGGGGCAACTGCCAGATTAGAAACATGGTGATTATTCCGCAGAATAAACCAACCACAACACCCTGCTGGAGAGACCGAAAAATACCTGTGGAATCTCGGCGACCATGAGCTTGGGCTGCAAGAGGGGTCACAGCAGTTAGAAGGCCAACCAAAAATAGATAGATAGGGAAAAAAAGGCTGGAACCTACGGCAACGGCCGCCAAGTCGACAGGTCCGACCTTGCCAGCCATCACTGTGTCGACAAAGGCCATGCTGGTTTGGGATAACTGGGCAAGCAATATGGGGCCTGTCAGCTTGAGAAGCAGTGCAGCCTCATGACGATAAAGGTTTTTTCCCTTCACTCTGCTCCCCGTTGAAAAATCATTGAAAATGAGCTCCTCTTGACCAGGTGGCTATTAGAAAGTCAAGCCCGGAAAACATTTCAGAGAATATCAGTTACAGCCAGCTCTTGCGGCCAATGGGGGATTTGTCTGGAGAATTACTGTCGGGAGAATGGTTTTTTTGGCTTGATACCAGTGGGTTTTATGGAAATATCAGTTAACCTCTAAGCCGCCCGAGATGCTATTGGACTAAAGATTTCCAGGAAATATAACCTGAGGTCCGAAGTCTCAACCCGTAATTTCAACCTGATTAGATGCAGCCTGGCCAAGGCACCGATGCTGAGCCTGGGAATAGATAACTCAGTTCACTGATTCACAGAAGTGAAATATATGACTAGGCTGTTAACCAACTGGGCCATAAACGCATAGTCTAGTTTGTCCATGGTATCTGACCTCTTATGGTAGTGGGGATTGCGATAGAATGAGGTATCGGTGATCATCACTGCCTTGTAGCCTCGATCCCAGAATGGTGCGTGATCGCTGAGCCTGACCTCCGGCAGCAGATAACCGCTCCACGGCACCGTTAAGCTGATGACCGGCAACGCCTCATTCTCTTTAAAGGCTTGAACCAAGGCTCTGGTGAATTTTCTCGACCGGTAATTGCCGACGATGCCGATATAGTCACCTCGTTCAGGATAGTTGCGAAACATTAGTGGAAAGGGGTAGCGTTGGCAGTTGGGTTCGTGACAGGTGTAGCCGACCATCTCCAGGCAGATCATACCATCGATCCTCTCGCCCTGTTGCTTGGCCTTGCGGGCGTAAACCCTGCTGCCCATAGCCGAGGTCCCGTAGGCGGGTGGCTCCTCAAGGGCAAAAGAAACAAATCTGACCTGACTTGCTAATGGTTTGGTCGCTGAGTACTCCGCCAATGCCCGGGCGACTTCGAGCTGGACCGCGACGCCGCTGGCGTTATCGTCTGCACCAACTGTACGGGCCACGGAGTCGTAATGGGCCCCGATCAGGAAAGTTTCAGCATCCTCCTGCTCACTGACCAGCTCGCCAACCACGTTGGAGACCGTCTCCTTACCGTACTGATAATCCTCCCGTCTGTTGACAATGCCAATCTGGTCATAGAAACCTTCGATATACTCTGCGGCCTTCCTCAGATTCCATGGGGTAGAAACACTTCTCTCCCCTAAAGTTCTGGTGAGGGTATGCAGATGGTTCCGCAAGTGTTGAGCCGTTAGTTCAGGATCGATCATCTCATTTTTGTTGGCTCCGGCTGGATCATTCAATGATCAAGGCCCTGCTGAATGGACAGCAGTCCCGCCAGCACCCGGCTGTTATTGAGTGTTTCAATCTGAAGATAAGCAGGAAGAACCCCAGTTTGCTGGATAGGTGACTTTCTAAAGATGCTACAATCAAATGTCCATTGACGGTCTCTACAGCGATCAGTGAATTTTTTTCAGTTATGGGCAGTTGTTATGCTTTTTCCACATTTCGGGATCATGCCCTTTAGGAATATTTTTGCATGGATCATCAGAAAAGTATCCCCTTAATTTATTGTACAAATCTACCTGCTCAACTGTCAGGATATCCGGGGTTTTCAAGTGTGTTGACAGATGCACGTAACGTAATTGCTCTTGGACCTGAGCAATTTCTTCAAGTATCCCCCTAAGCAATTCCTCAGTAATTGTTCTATTGGCAAAGAGGGCATTCAATTCCATTTCATGATCAATTAATTTCATGCCTAACGGAATGGCCTGCTGTTGCATTTCTTGATAAAGGATTTCGATTTGGCCTATCTGTTCTTGGGTAAGACCTATTTCAGTCTTCATTTCCAACAAGTGGGCAGGCCCTGGGACCCCGTTCAGTTCCGCTGCTTTGGCTAATCCCCATCCTCTCCCATTTTCCAATTCCTCAATATCAGATTCAGATAAGCTCTTGATTTCTCTGTTCTCTTGCCCAGCGTAACTGGATTTGAAAGAATCATCAGAAGAGGAAAAAGCAGAAATCGGCAGCAAAGTAGAAATCAAAATCAGGTATATGAATCTCATAATTATAACCACTCCCGCATTTGAACTATTTGTTACATATCTGGAACAACACGTTGGTGTAATATTAATGACGAAGGACTAGCTTGACCAACTTGTAGTGGGCAAGTTTTAAAAATAATCAGACGCTTTTCCCGTGACCGTTTCTAAGAAGCAACCCAGGCTGCGGATGGCAGTGAAATAGCAGTTGTTACCTAGCCTTTTGATGTCATCGGCAGTAAATTAATTAATGGCACCAGCGAAGGTGTCACCCTCACAGTGGTTGACTGGCTTTATGCCTGATCACGAACACTGTCTTCAATAGAACAGTGGTGATCAACATCATTGTTATGGGTGAGTAAGAACAGTTTCGACTCGCTGTTCGATTCCAACAACATGACCAATGCATAACTACGGAGGTTTATGATGGCCGCTTCTGCTCCCTACGAGAAACTCGGGGTGGTGAACACCAAGGAGATGTTTAGAAAAGCCATGGCAGGCAAATACGCCATACCGGCCTATAATTTTAATAATATGGAACAGCTGCAGGCTATCGTGACGGGTTGTGTGCAGTCTGGTTCTCCGGTGATCCTGCAGGTGTCTGGCAGTGCCAGGAAATACGCTGATGGGGTAATGATGCCTTATATGGTTGAAGGCGCGGTCGCCATGGCCCGGAAAATGGGCAGCAACATACCCATTGCGCTCCACCTTGACCATGGCAACACCTTCGAGCTGGCCAAGGATTGTATAGACAGCGGTTTCTCCTCGGTCATGATTGACGGCTCACACCATTCTTTTGAAGAAAATATCCGGCTCACTGCGGAAGTCGTGGAGTACGCCCATACAAAGGGTGTAACCGTTGAGGGAGAGCTGGGTGTCCTGGCCGGTGTTGAGGATGAGGTTTCTGCTGAGGTGAGTCATTATACCCAGCCCGAAGAGGTGGAGGAATTTGTCTCGAGAACCGGTGCAGACAGCCTGGCTATCTCCATCGGGACTTCCCACGGCGCCCATAAATTCAAATTGAAACCGGGTCAGAAACCACCGACCTTACGCTTTGATATATTAGAGGAAATCGAAAAGCTTCTTCCAGGTTACCCTATCGTTCTGCACGGTGCTTCCTCGGTATCCCCTGAACACGTCGCCATGATAAATCAATTTGGCGGCAACCTGGAAAGTGCTGTTGGGATACCGGCTGAACAACTTCGCCGGGCCGCACAATCAGCGGTGTGCAAGATAAATATCGACAGCGATGGCCGTCTTGCAATGACTGCTATTATCAGAAAAATATTTACGGAGGATCCCACCGAGTTCGATCCACGTAAATATCTGGGGCCGGCAAGGGATGAATTGATCACCCTGATAAAAGATAAAAATACCAACGTATTGGGAAGCGCTTCTCGAGCTTGATTGGTGGTTTACTGCCATTTACGGTAGAAGCGTCTGCCGACACGATCTTAAAGAAAATAGGTGTAGGTGAGGAGTTGGCATGGCCTCTAGTGGGGCAACTCCAATCGTATGCGTGATCTATTCTCCCTATGGAGTGTTGCCGAACCTTGTAGCAAATGTCCAGATAACAGCAGCAAAGCAGGTAAACCCAGAACCAGAACTGATAGGAGACAACTATGTCAAAAATAAACAGGATCATTGGCCGAGAGGTAATGGACTCACGGGGCAATCCCACCGTTGAAGCGGACGTGTACCTGGATTCCGGTGCCTGGGGCAGGGCCTGTGCTCCTTCCGGAGCCTCCACCGGTTCACGGGAAGCTCTCGAACTTCGTGATGGTGACGAGCACAGGTATCTGGGGAAGGGGGTGCTCACAGCAGTTTCTGCCGTAAATGAAATTATCGCCCCCGCGCTCATTGGTGAAGACTCATATGAGCAGAAAGATATTGATCGAATCATGATTGATTTGGATGGCACTGAGAACAAAGAAAAACTTGGTGCAAACGCCATCCTGGCGGTCTCTCTTGCCAATGCGAAAGCTGCTGCTCTGGATAAAAAAGTGCCGCTTTACCAGCATATCTCAGAGTTAAACGGGACTCCTGGTCAGTATCTGATGCCAGTGCCAATGATGAACATCATCAACGGTGGTGAACATGCCGATAATAACGTTGATATTCAGGAGTTCATGATCCAGCCGGTGGGTGCGGAAAATTTCAGGGAAGCATTGCGGATGGGTGCGGAAGTTTTTCATAACCTGAAAAAGGTGCTGAGTGGTATGGGCTTGAGCACGGCGGTTGGCGATGAAGGTGGTTTCGCTCCCAACCTCGCTTCAAACGAAGAGGCCCTGGCGGTCATCGTCAAAGCAGTTGAGACTGCGGGCTACCGTATGGACAAAGACATTACTTTGGCCCTGGATTGTGCGGCTTCAGAGTTCCATGCAGATGGGAGATACAACCTGAAAGGCGAGGGCAAGGTTTTTGACTCGGAAGGTTTTGCTGATTATCTCGCTGAATTGAGCAAAAAATATCCGATCATATCCATTGAAGATGGTCTTGATGAGAGCGATTGGGATGGTTGGGCAAATCTTACCCGGAAGATTGGTTCCGCTATCCAGCTGGTTGGTGACGACCTTTTCGTAACGAACACCAAAATTTTGAAAAAAGGTATTGATACCGGTGTCGCCAATTCCATTCTGATCAAGTTTAACCAGATTGGCTCCTTAACCGAAACCCTGGAAGCGATCCAGATGGCCCAAAAAGCTGGCTACACAGCCGTAATTTCGCATAGAAGCGGTGAAACAGAAGACGCGACAATTGCTGATCTGGCGGTTGGTACCGCAGCAGGTCAAATAAAAACCGGATCGCTCTGCCGGTCTGATCGGGTTGCCAAGTATAATCAATTGCTGCGGATAGAAGAGGAGTTGGCCGGCAAGGTTGCCTACGCCGGTCGTAAAGGAATTAAGGGGCAATAAAAGGATCGGAAGGAATCTGGGTGCGCTTATTTATGCGCCTGAATCGATGCTGGGGATCATGTTGCACGATGCCTACCTGGAGGGGGCAATCGTGCAGGACAGCGTCTGATGTCCGGTTCACAAAAACGTTCCCTGCCCTCAGACGATGTGTGACTCAACTCGTTTGATTCCCGCAATGGGTCAAAAGGAGAAACCTGTGCCTAACACAACAATTTTAAGTGACTTTGACCACTATCTGATGGGCGAGGGAAGCCACGAACGATCCTACGAAAAAATGGGGTCACATCTGGTTGAGATGGACGGAATAAAAGGTGTTCATTTTGCCGTGTGGGCTCCTAACGCCCGCCAGGTTTACCTCATGGGTGATTTTAATTCATGGCATGGTGAAAGCCACCCGCTTTCTTCAAGCAGCAGCGGTATCTGGACGCTGTTTGTACCGCAATTAGTTGAAAATACGGTTTACAAATATAGGGTCGTGAGCCAATCCGGTGAAAGTTTTGAAAAGGCCGACCCCTACGGTTTTGCTATGGAGCTGCGTCCCAAAACAGCATCCGTGGTGACCGATATTGACCGCTATCAATGGTCTGATGGCGACTGGATGAACCGGCGGGTCGAACAACAAAACCTGGGGCGACCCATCTCTATTTATGAAGTGCATCTGAGTTCTTGGCGAAAGGTTCCGGATGAGAAGTGGGGCTCACGCTATCTCACTTACCGTGAGCTTGCCGAAGAGTTAATCCCTTACGTGGTCAAAATGGGATTTACCCACATCGAATTGCTGCCTATTACTGAGCATCCATTTGATGCTTCCTGGGGTTACCAGGTGTTGGGATTTTATGCTCCCACCAGCCGCTTCGGCACCCCGCAAGATCTTATGTATTTCATTGACCAATGTCATCAGCATCAGTTGGGGGTTATCCTTGATTGGGTTCCAGCGCATTTTCCCAAGGACGGAGCAGGCCTTAATTTTTTTGATGGGACACATCTCTATGCCCATACCGACCCGAGGCAGGGAGAGCATCAGGACTGGGGGACCATGATCTTCAACTATGGACGCCACGAGGTCCGCGCTTTCCTCATTTCTAATGCCTTGTTCTGGTTAGATAAATACCATTTTGACGGATTACGTGTCGATGCGGTTGCCTCAATGCTCTATCTGGATTATTCGCGGGAAGAGGGGCAGTGGCTTCCTAATCAATATGGAGGACGGGAGAACCTTGAAGCCATAAGTTTTTTGCAGAAGATGAACGAGGTTGTTCATGGAGTTTTTCCCGGGGTTCTGACCATGGCCGAAGAATCAACCGCCTGGCCCATGGTCTCCAGGCCTACTTACACCGGCGGTCTCGGCTTTAGCCTGAAGTGGAATATGGGCTGGATGCACGATACCCTCGGATATATGAGCAAAGACCCTATCCATCGCAAATATCATCAGAATGACATGACCTTTGGCCTGCTCTATGCCTTCACTGAAAATTTCATTCTACCCCTGTCCCACGACGAAGTGGTGCACGGCAAAGGTACACTCCTCAACAGGATGGCAGGAGACGAATGGCAGAAATTTGCGAACCTGCGAGCTTACTATGGTTTTATGTGGGCCCATCCCGGGAAAAAACTATTGTTTATGGGGGGGGAATTTGGCCAGTGGCAGGAATGGAACTTTAACGAGAGTTTGGAATGGGCAGCGCTTGAAGCTCCCAATCATCAAGGGGTGCAGCGATCAGTGCAGGATTTGAACCGACTCTATCAAAACGAGTCCGCCCTGTATGAAAACGATTTTGCTGAAAGTGGATTTGAATGGATTGACGCCAGTGATACAGACAATAACGTTTTGTCTTTTATCCGCAAAGCCGAATCCAGTAATGAGTTCCTCATAATCGTTTCCAACTTTACACCAGTACCCTGGGATGCCTACCGGATTGGTGTCCCTAAACCTGGCAACTATAAAGAAATTTTTAATAGCGATTCTGAGCATTATTGGGGAAGTAACGTTGGCAATCAGGGAGGGCAAGCCACCGAATCGATACCAATGCACGGGCATCAGCAATCGTTATCGTTGATCTTACCACCGCTCGCAACCATAATGCTCAAGTTGGAAATCTAAGGTAGGGTTCATTAGATTTTTTTCCAGGCGTACCTCTCACCAGTAAACTGATCAAGTCTTTTGGCACCACCGGGATATTTATTGTTACCAGCGTACCTGATGCCGGGCAAGCAGGCGCTCTGGGGCAGGAGCTGTGGCCACTGTTGGGAGAGGCTTAATCCAATTATTGATTTAGAAAACATCCGCAGCAGACCTTGGGGGTAGGACGAATAACATGAAGATCTCAGTTTTGGGGGCAAACGGGAGTGTGGGGGCTCCTAGCTGCAGCGGCTACAATTCCCTCCTGACCAGAGCCGAGCCGGCAAGTCACTTGAGAAGTTTGCTGGTAAGCCTGGCTAACCGGTGCTTCTACCATAATAAATTCAATTCAGGTGAGTCGCAAATGTCGCTGGATTGTTCCTGCTAGTCTTAGGGTTGTTCTGGCCAATTTGTCCTTGCCAGGTGATTGTCTCCGCCGGAAAATTCATTTTTAATACTTAATAATAGTGTACGCTATTATTTATATATTGTTTTACTTCTATTGTTTCTGATTGAGACGGTCATATATTCTTATTCAGACCAATGATCAAAGAACACAAAGCGAGAGTTTTAACTGATCACAATGGTTTGGTTACAAAATAAATCAAAAACATGATACCAAAAGGGGATTCATCATGAGCATGAGAGGCGAATTAATTTCTAGGGAATATCAGAGCATGGTCTTTGTTCGCGACAACAAAGGTGGAGAATATGTATGCTACGCCAAAGATTTGAAGGATAAAGATCACGTGTCCGAAAACGAAAAAGAGAACTGTCTTGATACCAGTCTGGTGATGGGACCCAACTGGTAATTTATATACAGCAATATCCCCAGGCGACCGCTTTTATATTCTCCTCCTGAGCGGTCGCACCACCCCACCGATCATGTCGAAACTGGCGTGATCGGTGTCTTTTTTTCCGTACCATTTGGTGGTTTATGCCCGATGATTTTCCAGACAGACACAAACGCCCCTTCCACTAAGCATCTAGGGAATGAGATGGTGTGGTTGAAGTAAAGATTCCTGAAAACCTGCCGTTTTCTGAATGACGAGCAATCCGACTGAAAAATTAAAGAGAGACAGGAATAAGGTGAAACGTTGATTATAGTTAAATATTTAAGATTGCTAACACAAGTCTCTAAAATTGCCTTGAAAGGGTAGCCAGTAACCCATATATATCAAATGAGAGTCTGGTAAAATTTACCAGTTTGACTGGGGATCTTTGTCGCAGACTAAAAGGATCATTTTCAACCAGAGAAGGAATTTATAAGTTGTTGGAAATACTATTGTGGGAAAATCAACCCGGTCTAAAGCCCGTATTTCTT
>CAJQNS010000093.1 GCA_905479735.1 uncultured Desulfofustis sp. | reverse complement strand
ATAGCTCGGCGAATCAGAGAGCAAAAGGTCTATTGCGAGATCCATCCCTATTCGATTCCGCTCGACAAAATCAAGGAGATGGCTCCAGCCGGAATCGTGCTGTCCGGCGGTCCCTGTTCGGTTTACGATAGCGGCGCACCCCACTCAGATCCGGCTATTTTGGATCTTTCAATCCCGATTCTCGGCATCTGCTACGGAGCTCAGCTCATGATTCTGCAGAGCGGCGGGCAGGTTGAAAAAGCGGAAAAACGTGAATTTGGCAAGGCCGAATTGCAGATACTCAGCACCGACGGGCTGTTTGCCGGTCTTGAAACCGGCGAGGTCCATCATCAGGTGTGGATGAGCCACGGCGACCGGGTGGAGGTGTTACCCGATGGTTTCGAAGCCAGCGCCGTGAGTGGTCACAGCCCGTTCGCGGCTCTTCGTCACCAGCAGAAACCGATGGTTGCGGTGCAGTTTCATCCCGAAGTTGCCCACACGCTGATCGGGGTCGATGTGCTGCGCAATTTCATCTTCGGTTTCTGTGGCTGCAAGCCTGACTGGACCATGCACTCGTTTATCGAAACGCAAGTCTTCCTGATTCGTGAGCAGGTCGGAGATAAACAGATAATCTGCGCACTTTCCGGGGGGGTAGATTCTTCGGTAACCGCGGCGATCGTGCACCGGGCGGTCGGCGATCAACTCACCTGCATCTATGTCAACAACGGCTTGATGAGAACCGGCGAGTCGGAGGCAATTCTCAGGTTTTTCAGAGAAAAAAGCAAACTCAATGTTATCGATGTCGACGCCACCGATTTTTTCCTCTCGGAGCTGGACGGAGTTGTCGATCCGGAGATAAAGAGAAAAAGGATCGGTCTGGGATTCATTAAAATTTTCGAAGAAGAAGCAGCCAAGATCGGTAATGTCAGTTATCTGGCCCAGGGAACCCTCTACCCGGATGTGATTGAGTCGGTTTCTTTTCGCGGGGAAGCACCTATCAAGTCCCATCATAATGTAGGCGGGCTGCCCGAAGTCATGAAACTCGATCTTATCGAACCTCTGCGCGAGCTGTTCAAGGATGAAGTCAGGGAACTCGGTCTCGAGCTGGGTCTGCCGGCTGAGGCTATCCACCGGCAGCCTTTTCCTGGTCCCGGGCTGGGTATCAGGATTATGGGGGGAGTCAATCGGGAACGTCTCGACATACTCCGCAAGGCCGATGTCATCGTTCTCGACGAAATGAAAAAGAACGGCTGGTATCGCAAAGTGTGGCAATCTTTTGCGGTGCTGCTGCCGATTCAGACCGTGGGCGTCATGGGGGATGGGCGAACCTATGAGCATGTGATCGCCATTCGCTGTGTAGACTCGAGAGATGCGATGACCGCCGACTGGTCCAAAGTTCCGTACGAGATACTGGGAACGATCTCGACCCGAATCATAAATGAGGTGCGCGGCGTCAACCGGGTAGTCTACGACATTTCTTCCAAGCCTCCGGCCACCATCGAGTGGGAGTAGCAATGCTGAAAACCGGGATTTATGTCGATGCCGAAAACGTCAGGCTGTGCGGCGGCTACGGGATGCGCTATGACATCCTGGTGGAATTGGCAAACGCCGGTAATTCAACCTTGCTCAGGGCCAACTCGTACCTGGCCGAAGACCGGACCAGGACCAGAGAAGATGACGAATACCGGCTCAAGCTCTATCATTATCACGATATCGTCAGGCACTGCGGCTTCAAGGTCATCAAGAAATATGTCAAACGCTTTGTAGATGACGAAGGGGTTGTAACCACCAAGGCCAATGCCGATATGGATTTGGCCATCGATGCGCTGCAGCAGGCCAGAAATCTTGATCGCCTTATCCTGCTTACCGGTGACGGTGATTTTATCCGACTGGTAATCGCCCTGCAGAATATGGGCTGCCGGGTCGAGGTGATCGGCTTTAACAATGTCAGTCAGGATCTGAAGGAGGCGGCCGACAGCTATATCTCCGGATTCCTCATTCCCGGACTGCTGCCCGCGTCTTCAGAAGGCTCGCGTCGACAGCGAGGAACCCCCGCCAACTACAATCAGGACAGGGGCTTCGGATTCATGCGCTATTATGTCCTCACAGAAGACGGACTGCGCAATGAAACGGTCTTTTTCCACTGCTCAAAATCCAATGTCGCCAACGATGTGGTATTTCTCGATTCAGGTAATATATTTGAGTTTGACATCGTTCAGAATCCGGAAAACAATAACCGGACGGAAGCGGTAGACATCATTCTGCTCGACACGTGAGCAAGATCTGATCAGATAAATCGAGAAATGGAGGAAGGGAAATGAATATGGAAGACCTGCTAGCCAATGGCCTTATCGTGGGGTGGGCCCTGAAAATCGTGGCCGCGCTGGCCATACTGGTCATTGGGAACTGGCTTGCCAAAAAGATCGCGGCAATTTTCGTTAAGATGATGGACCGTAATGAGGTTGACAGTACCTTAACCAAATTCCTGAAAAATATAATTTACTACGCCCTGTTGATCGCGGTCGTCATTGCCGCTGCCGGGCAGCTCGGTATCAATACCACTTCCTTTCTGACCGTCGTGGGTGCCGCCGGTCTGGCCATTGGTCTGGCCCTGAAGGATTCGCTGGCCAATTTCTCGGCCGGGGTTATGCTGATTTTGTTCAGGCCTTTTAAGGTGGGAGATGTGGTGAATGTGGCCGGCGAAACCGGCTCGGTGGAAGAGATCACGATTTTCAATACGGTGATGAATACCCCTGACAATCAGAAAAAAATCATTCCCAACGGAATAGTGGCCAGCGGGACGATTACCAACATCACCGCCAATGACACCAGGCGTATCGATATGGTGTTCGGCATCGGCTATGGCGATGATATCAAGGCTGCTGAACGACTGCTTGTCGACCTGGTCAAGGCGGAGCCCAATGTGTTGACTGATCCGGAGCCGAACGTGGCCGTGGCCGAACTGGCCGACTCCTCGGTTAACTTTGTGGTCCGACCCTGGGTAAAGACGGATGATTATTGGGATGTGAAGTTCTCTCTGACCGAAAAAATCAAGCTGGCCTTCGATGAGGCCGGCATCTCTATTCCCTTTCCGCAGCAGGATGTACACATGCACCAAGTGGTTCAGAATGGGGAAGCGGACGCCGCCTAACCGGCCATGGGCGTGGAGTTTTTGTCAAATATCGAGGGCCGGTGCAGCAGGCCGGCCCTTAACAAATCCTCTGTTTTCCGATTGACTACGGACCTTTCATGGATGATGGAGCCGCCGGCCGCAAGCCTCTGAGCCCGTCCCGCCTTTCTGAGATAACCGGTTCATTCCTTGCCGATCCTGATAAGGTTGTTTCCAGCGAACCGCTAGGGGCGGGCAACATCAACGATACCTACCTGGCCACCTTCAGACAGCGTCCACCCCTGGTGGTTCAGCGCCTCAATGCAGCAGTGTTTCCTGATCCGCGCTGCGTTGCTGGCAACGTAGCCATGGTTACCGCTTATCTGAGAACCCGCCTCAATTCCACTTCAGGTCGATGCGGGTCCTGCAGGTTTCCAGAAGCCCTCGAGACAGCAGAAGGAGGGAGCTGGTTTGAGGACCAGAGCGGAGAGATCTGGCGTTGTCTCACCTATATTGACAATGCGGTTTCCTACCCCGCGGTAGTGAGAACCGATCAACCCTCTGAAGCGGGCAGATTGCTCGGCTGTTTTCATGCCCTTCTCGAGGATTTTGATGGTTCGCAGTTGTGTGAAGCGCTGCCCGGATTTCATGATCTGGGCAACTACAAAAGCTCATACCTGCGCTCGATTGCCAGCCATAGACGAACCCTGACGTCAGAGTTCATTTGTTGTCAGCGGATGATCGAGGATCGGCTGGAAAGCCGCTCTCTCGATGAGCGGGCCAAAGAGGAAGGGGTTTTTCCGCGGGTCATCCACGGTGATCCGAAATGTGACAATTTTCTCTTCGATGTTTCTACCAATAGGGCGGTATCGCTCATTGACCTGGATACTACTTCCAATGGTCTACTGGCAGTTGACCTGGGAGACTGCTTGCGCTCATTCTGTAATCCTGCCGGTGAAAAAGGTTCCTTGGATATCGTCTTTGACAGTCAGATTTGTGATCGATTGCTAAACGGCTATCTAGAGGGCTTTGCAGTTAATCATGCCGAAAGATATCTGATCTATCATGGAGTGCGGCTGCTTACCTATGAACTTGGCCTGAGATTTTTCACCGATCATCTGAACGATGACTGCTATTTCAAGGTTGCCCGGCAAGGGGAAAATCTGCATAGGGCCTGGGTCCAGTTCAAGCTCCTGGAGAGCATTGAAAAACAGCGTTCAGCGATAGAGAAAGCTGCCGGGGTCAGCTAACTCTCAGACCTGCTGCAGTTTTACCGTTTTAAGATAGCGGTTTATCGATTCATCGAGCTGGGGATAAGTGGTTGAGAATTCGAGTCCGACTTGAATTCCCCGTTCGTCTTTCTTGAAATTTTTGACAATCCCCACCAGCTCAAGCTGCTCATCTATCTCTGGCAGCGCACAGCTCAACCAGATACGCTGGGCGATATCGATCTCCGGCAGGTTCTCGTTGTCTTGCTGAGAGACATTGAGAAGGGCACCGCTGCTGCTTATATCTTTGAACAGACCATTGAAAACAGCTCCATTCTCGGTTTTCAGCGAGCAGGGGAAAGAGGCCGCAGCCCTCTCGGCCTTGCGGATGTCATGGAAGTGGATTACCGAGGGATAGTCAAGGAAAATAAGGTGCCGGGGTGTGTTGAGTACCCGGGAGACCCGTGCCCTGAAGAGAAACAACTTCTCCATGTGAGTGAATTTGACGACGATCACCTGTCCCACATTGACCTCGGTATCGGTGACGATAAAATGCGATGGTATGGTAATTATAAGTAGATGATCCGCAATCATGCCCACCAGCAACGATTCAAGCTCCCCTTCGATCGAATCGAACTCGATGCTTAAATTCTGACCGATATTCAAGGCCAGCCGCATCCCTGCCATTGAAGCCTGCTGAAGTTTCTGCTTTGGTCTGGCCAGAGAAAGAGACTGGGAGTCAAGCTCAGCACGTTCGTCCTTACGGCGAACCCCTTCCATGATCATGGTGATCAGCGGTGAGGAGATCTCGCGTCGTCGGGTACGGTTATAGTACTTTATGTCGATGATCACCTCATCCCAGGAGATCAATTGGTAAAATGCCTCTTCACCGCTGAGATCGTCAATTTCCGCGTTGATGACGCTACCGTCCTCTACGTAAATATGACCTTCACCCGCTGCTGAAAAAATATGCAGCGTACAGGTTTGTCCGTCGTTTTCGTGCATCTGCAGCAGGGAATGAAGAGGAATTCCCTGGATTGTTCCGGCGTTTGAAGCCTCGGCCAGCTCATAGATTTTTTCGAGATGAAAGTTGTCCTTAAGTGGTTTTTCAAAACAGCCGCAGGCTCCGGCAGATTGGGCCATTTCACTGTCCTGGTCGGGAGAGTCGGAAATGCCGAGAATTGGAATATAGGGGAACTCCCTGGCCAGCGTTTCAAGGGTTTGACAACGCTCTTCCCCTGGAAAACTGGTTGAACAGAGGATGAGATCAATCTGTCTCTCCTGCAGAATGACCTGGCTTTTTTGACAATCCCGGGCCGGCACGACCGTCAGGTTATCCGAACTTCGGCGACAGAAATTCATCTGGGCTTCGAGTTCTGAGACAACCGGTTCGATGATCAGAATAGTTTTCATAGCGACAGAAATGATCTGTGATTTGTCAGCCTGGATCTCAGATCAGTTTGAAATAATGGTAAAAATTCAATACATTCACTTTTTTTAGTATGCATGAAATCAGCAAGGAAATCAAAAGATAATGACAAATTATATAGAGCGTCTATTGTGTTGCTGACCAATCAACTCAAAAAACAACATTGAGAATGTCCAAATCAATATTTACCCAGCACCAGAGATCCAGCCAATGCGACGCTCGCAGGGGGGAGGTGGCAACCAAACATGGCATTGTTCAGACGCCGGTCTTTATGCCGGTCGGTACCCAGGCCAGCGTCAAGGCGGTGACAGTCGAGAACCTTGTCGATATCGGTGCCCAGATCATTCTCGGTAACACCTATCATCTCTTTATCAGGCCAGGACATGAGCTGATTGAGAGATTTGGCGGGTTGCACGGATTCATGAACTGGGATCGGCCGATATTAACAGACAGCGGCGGGTTCCAGATTTTCAGCCTCGAGGAGCTGGCAACCATTACCGAGGAAGGGGCAACATTCAGGTCCCATCTGGACGGCTCAAAAAAGTTTCTTAGCCCCGAGGATGCGGTCAAGGTTCAGGAGTCGCTGGGGGCGGATATCATGATGTGTCTCGACACCTGCATCCCCTATCCGGCTGACCGGAGCCAGACGGTCGAGTCCACCGCCCTCACCGGCCGCTGGGCCCGCCGCTGCCGGGAGGCTCATCGGAAGAAGGAGCAATTGTTGTTTGGTATTACCCAGGGCGGCATGTATCCGGAACTGCGCAAAGAATCGGCTGAAACGCTGATCGAAATAGGATTTGACGGGTATGCCATTGGCGGCCTCAGCGTCGGCGAATCCAAACAGCAGATGCACGACATGACCGAAGCCACCGTGGCCCACCTGCCGGATGAACAGCCGGTCTATCTGATGGGCGTCGGCACGCCTGAAGATTTGGTGGAGGGAGTGTGGCGCGGGGTTGACATGTTTGACTGTGTGATGCCGACCCGAAACGCCAGAAACGGTACGCTTTTCACTTCAAGCGGAAAAGTGGTGATCAAAAACTCACGCCACCGGGAAGACCAGGCGCCGGTCGATGAGCGGTGCGGCTGCTATACCTGCAGGAATTACTCACGGGCCTATCTCCGCCATCTCTTTGTAAGCCGTGAAATTCTTGCCTATCATCTTAATACCATTCATAATCTGTACTATTATTTGAATCTGATGCAGGAGATCAGGGAAGCCATTGAAAAGGATAGCTTCGCCTCGTTTAGAAACGATTTTTATGGCAGGCTCGAAGGTGAATGATTAAGGTAGGGCCCAGAAATCAAGGTAACCCGCGGCCCGGTTGACAGCCGGGTACGCGAATCGACTAAATATTGTGGAGGTAGTTTCATGGCTTCAGTAGCGTACGCAGCCGCTCCGGCGGCCGGGGGAGCAGGCGGATTTGCCTCGTTTCTTCCACTCATTCTGATTTTTGTTGTTTTCTATTTTCTGCTGATCAGACCTCAGCAGAAACAGGCTAAGCAGCATCAGTCCTTTCTAGGAGATTTGAAAAAAGGTAACAAGGTCATTACCAAAGGCGGGATTTACGGGGAAATCACCGGGATTACCGATACGGTTCTGACCCTGGAGATTGCCGATAACATCCAGATCAAAGTAGACCGTCAATCAATCGCCGGCCCCCAGGTAAAAGACGACCCCAAAGCAGCCAAGGACGGCAAGACGAAAAAACTGAAGTCTTCAGGATCCTGAGGAATCAAAGGCTGTTAAATTCTACAGGTGTAGAAAGATGAAAAGGGCTGTCCCGGTTGTCGGGGCAGCCCTTTTTTTGTTTTCTAAGGCCGGATGGCGAAGTGGAGGAGGATTAACTCATGCTGCTGCTCTCCGCCTTTATCGACGTATCAGCGAAAAATCGATCGGGTGACGGCCTTCGGCCTACAGGCGATCGAAAACCGTTTTAACTGATACGACGGGCTACCGCAATGAAACATGAGTTAATCCTCCTCCGCTCTTATAACTGCAGATTTCAGATTGTTGTTTGGGGAGAGATTAAAAGCCGTATAACCGGCCGCCAGCGACAATGACGATACCGACGATCATCGACAGAAATACATTTCCTGTTTTCAGGCTGCAGAGACCGGTGCAGAGCGTTGCCAGCCAGCCGATCGGACCGGCGGCGAGGGCAGCGGGGACAATGAGCGACAATAAGATAGTCCCGGGCAGGGCATCCATGAAGCGCTTGAATCTTCCGGTTTTGGGCAATTTTCCAGCGAGGAGCAGGCCGCCGATCCTGAGGCTGTAAGTGACCGCGGCGGCACCGAATATGGTCAGCCAGACCAGTAAATCAAGGTTTTGACTAATCATTGCTGGCACCTTTAGGGGGCATCAGAGCTGCAACCAGGGCACCCGCAACTCCTCCGCAAACGATATACCATTTGCCCGGCATCAATGATTCCGAAACAGCTGCTACGGCAGCGGCTACCAGCCAGGGAAGAACATCCTGTCTACCCTTCCAGAAGCTGAACACCAGAGCGGTAAAAACGGCCACGAAAGAAAAGTCGAGCCCGTAGCGCTCGGGATTGGTGATCACCGCCCCCAGCCGGTGTCCCAGCAGGGTACCGAAACACCAGGCGGCCTGGACGCAGAGCCCGCCGCCAAGCAGGAACCAGGTGGTGGTCGGCCCCTTGTAATATCTGGCCATGGTCATGGCCCAGTTCTCATCAGCCACCAGGTGCATGAACAGAAATTTATGCTTGAGCGAAGTATCACGAAACAATGGGCTGAGTGAGGCGCCGATCAATAGATAGCGCATGTTGATCACCAGCACGGCAAGGATAATTTCCGCCACGGGCAGGGGCGGCAACCACATATCGACCATTACGAACTGAGCGGATCCGGCGAAGACACTGAGATTCATGACCAGCAGCTGATACCAGGTCAAACCTTTCTGGGCTGCCATAAGGCCTAAGACACTGCCATAGGCTGCCACACTGGCTGAAACCACCAGGTTGGCAGTGAAACCTGTTCTCAGATCCTGACGTTGACTGCGGGATAAGACCATAGCAAAGGCGTCATCAGCCTTGATCAGACTTATTTGAAAGGAACGTAAGCCGGATGCGCGCGCTGCTGATCCGGTTGATTTTTCTCTGGAATTCAGTAATTATTGATTCCGGTACCTGCGCTTCCATCTCAACTTGTTCCCGATAGTATCTGTTGACGATTTCAGCACCGCACTGGTCGCACAGCTGCTCGACAATGGGCAGCAGATTATAATCAAGTAGCAACCGGCAGTGCAATAGAGATTGTCTGGTGCGGCTTTCGACGAGGCTCAGAGCCTGCTGTACCGAAGACGTATAGGCCCGGATAAGCCCGCCTTTGCCAAGTTTGACGCCGCCAAAATACCTGATGACACCAGCCCAGATTTCTCCGTATCCAGAGTGCTCGAGCAGAGTAAGCATCGGTCTGCCGGCAGTCCCCCTGGGCTCTCCATCATCACTCATTCCTTTATCAGTGGTTGTTGGTGGTCCGGCTATATAGGCCCAGCAGAGATGAGCAGCCTTCGGGTGGGCAGCACGAACCCGATCCAGTTCTTTGAGAACCTGAGGGGGTGACATCCCATGACCTAGATGACAGATGAACCTGGACTGTTTTATGGTCTGTTCAGAAGTAATGGTAGTAATTGGAATGGGATAAGAGACGGTCACGACCGGCTGAAAAGAGCGAGACAGGTGGACTTCAGGGGAGAAACACGTAAATTGAGCTGATGCTGAAAATCCACATGCAGCCAAGTGCCAGTGTAGCCCTGCCTTCTGTTAAGCCCTGACCGGTGACTATACTCTGCCTGACCAGTTTGAATGACCAGATGAAGACAAAAACGAGAGGAATGAGCAGCATCAGTGGTAGCGAGTCCTGCTGGTTGAAATTCAAGGCCAGATTAAGGAGCGGGGCCAGAAACCAGAAGGGGGCCCCCGCCAGACCAATCAAATCCATCACCAGAACGAGGCCGCCGGGTCCACCGAAAGCTTTGGCCGCCGCCCAGTAGATCATGGTGAGTCCGAGCATGGCTCCGAGCATGGTAAAGATGCCGAACATGCAGAACATTGCCGGTGTAAGCAGGGCGAATTTGCCCTGCATGGGCAGATCAGGGGTCTGCAGCAAGGTGCCGTATAGATTAGAGAGCCCGAAGGTGATACCGGTTATGGTCAGGTTGACCATCATCAGCACGCGCGCTTTTCCTTCCAGGGCCAATTCAAACAGTTCTGGTGGGCCGGTGATCAGTTGCGGAAGTAGTCGAACGAAACTCATGGGCTCAGTCTGGCTATCTGTAAAAGAAAAGACACCCGCTCCATGACATGCATCATGAAGCGGGTGTGTTGTTGTGAATGAATACTACTATAGCCGATTACCAGCCGCCAGGCAATACGGCATAGATGCAGAAGAACAGGCTGACCGCGGCAATGATGATGCCGGCGGTATTGGAGTTGTAGCGTTCCTCACTGTAATCAGCCCAGCCATGAATCTTGTCGATCAGAACATGGTCTTTCTGATAATCAAAACGATTCATCAGTGCCGGAATCTTATTGGTGATCATCGACACGGTGGTCAGCAGGAAGAAGCACAGTGGTACGCAGAGCAAGGATCCCGTCATGCCCACCTTGGCCTCGAGACCTCCACCGACAACAATACTCGGAAAAAAGTACGGGGCAACCACAATATAGGTTAGACCGGACACCAGACAGGCAGTAGTAGCTCCATAGCGGTTAGCCGGTTTCCACCAGACTCCGAGCATGACCAGCGGCGCCATAGTCACGCCGGCCAGTCCAAAGGCCCAGAGGATACTGACAACCAGAAAATCCGGTGGGTTGAGAGCGATGAGAATACTTGTTGCACCACCGCCGGCAATAGCCAGGTAGCCGATGACCTTCATGGTCTTGTCAGACAGATCCGGCTTGATAGTGGCGATAATGTCTTGGGCAATCATCGCCCCGATAGCCATCAGGTTGGCGCTGATGGTGGACAGACCGGCAGCAATAGCACCGGCGATGACAAAAGCGAGTACCCAGGCCGGATTGTAGACCGAGTTGAGAATCAAGGTGATCTTGTCAAAATCTGTAGGGGCAATGGCTGACCCTGAGGTTGCCTGAAAGTAAACTCCTGAAAAACCCATGGTATAGGTTGAGCAGAAGACGATACCGCAGAAGAAGGTGAACCAGACCATCGCTCCGCGGGCACTTTTAAGATTTGAAGAAGTATAGACCCTCATACCCAGATGGGGCAGGCCCATGGCACCTAAAGTGAAACAGGGGATCAAGGACAAGTACCATTTGAACCCGTACTTCATATCAAAGAAGTCAGGCACCGCTTCAAGCATGGCCGGAACCATATCGGAATAGAGCAGCGGTGGGAAATACCAGCCGGTGCCGCCCATGGCTTTCATGATCGCTCCCAAGGGGACGACGAATGCGACACCCATCAGAATCATCTGAAAGGCCGCGTTGTAGGAAGTTCCGTACATACCGCCGATGGTGACGTAACCGACGATGAGTGCACCACCACAGATCAGGGCCAGGTTGTAGTTGATGCCGAAAAGCATCTCAAAGACCTTGGCCACACCAATCATCTGGCCAAGAGCGTACATGACCATGATCAGGATCATGAACACCACGGTGACATAAGAGGTCCGTAAACCATAACGTTCGCGTACGAAATGGGCCGGGGTAAAAGCTCCCATGCGGCGCAGTGGAGTACCGTACCAGAGGGTGATCAGAGGAATGGACAGGGCAAACTGAATCCACATGTAGACGAACGGCACTTTAAGCTTCAAGATCAGGGCAGTGACCCCCATGAAGGTAGCCAGACTCATGTAACTCGAGGCCATCCCGAGGCCGTTGGTGATTGAGCCAATGGAGCGGCCCGCTGTCCAGTAATCGGTCGATGATTTGGCGGCTTTTTGGGAATACCAGCCAATCAGATAGAAAAATACGAAGGATGCACCGACAAAGATCATGCCGAGCATGGGATCTTCAAGTACCCACTTTTCATGTTCCATGTCAGTCTCCTTATTCTACGGTTTCCGATAAACCGGCGTTGAGTTCTTCGATTTCGTCATCCAGATCATTGGTAAGTTTTGCCTGGAAACCGACAACCACCATCAACACCAGCCAGCCGAATACAATTGGGACGATGTACTGCGACGGGAAACCCATGACCATCTTGTTCTGCAGGCCGGGAAAGGCGACAAACAGGAGGCCGAGGTGGCCACAGATAAGTAAAAGGGCGCTGAAGACCAGCGTGTAGCGTATTTCCTTCTTGTACGCACTATTCATGCTCTCCTCCTTAATAAAAAAAACAACGTTTTTTGGTTTCCCCATACTCCGCAATCAGGGGAGTGTGACACCACCTCTCCCGTTTGGAATCTTGCAGCAGGGTGAAACAGTAAATAATCGTGCTTTTTATGCGGACAGCGGTTTGCGTAAATCCGAAACCACTGGTCGCAGCTATTTAAGTAACGTTTCTTTATGGTTTCAGGTATTCGCCCAAACAAGCTTCGTTCTTATATGACGTACATCCCGTCCGGAAACAGGTCTCGGCCGGGTCGACCAGCAGCATAAATAGATAATTCTTTGTCCAGATCGAGCGCTCGCTCGCTAAATGGTTCAATGATTCATCCGAGGGTGTTTGAGTGGGGAATGCCGGATGGAGTCGGAACCTTTGCGGGGGTTGAGATGTTAGTGCTCGATTCTAAGTCTTTTGACTCCTCCGGAAAAGAAAAAATGATGAGCGCTTTTGGTTCAATCTGGGTAAATAAAACTACACTGAACGAGCGCTCGTTCTCATTGGGCTGAATTTAAATTCACCCGAAGACTTTTGTCAATCTTTTTTATGTGAAACCTTTACAGGCAAACGTATCAAAAGGTTTGTGGCAGAAATCCCGGTGCGATTGCGGAAATAAACCAAACAGTTCCATCGACAACTCTAGCGAATACAGAGAATATAGAGAAGCGGATCATCACTATGAAGACCAAAGGGCGAATTATCATCCACACCGGCGATGGTAAAGGAAAAACTACAGCGGCACTCGGTACGGTATTCCGGGCACTTGGCCATGGCCAAAAGGTGTGCGTCATTCAATTCATCAAGGGCCAGGGGAAATACGGAGAGCGTATTTTGGCCGAAAAGCTTGAAAATCTCGACTGGCATATCTGCGGTAAAGGATTTGTCTTCAAAAAGGAGAATGTTGAAGAAGACCGAAAAATCGCCGAGGAGGGATTTAGGCTGGCGGCTGAAATTATCGCCAGCGATCGCTACGACCTGGTGGTACTCGATGAGTTGACCTACCTGCCGGCTCTCGATTTTCTGGCCGCGGAGAAAATTGTCGAGACGCTTCGGACCAAACCCGAGCGGTTAAATATTATTGTCACGGGTCGCAAGGCGCCGCCTGAACTGGTTGAGATTGCCGATACCGTCTCGGAAGTCAGGGTCGTGAAGCATGCTTACCAACAGGGAATTAAAGCGCAGAAAGGAATTGAATTCTAATCCAGGGTAAGGGACCAAAAATGATAGGAAGTCTGCAGGGAATCAGAGTACTGGATCTATCCAGACTTTTACCGGGACCCTACTGTTCAATGCTTTTGGCCGATCATGGTGCGGAGGTGATCAGCATCGAAGATCGTCGGTTTGAGGCTGACAATCTTTTTTTTACCAGTCTCTATCGAAACAAGAAGCACTTGAGCCTCAATCTGAAAAGCGAGGAGGGGAAATCAATATTTTTCCAGCTTGCCAAACGGTGTGACGTCTTGATCGAGGGGTTCCGGCCGGGAGTCGCGGCCCGTCTTGGCCTTGATTTTGAAACTCTACATAAGCGCTTTCCCGCCGTGGTCTATTGCTCGATCAGCGGTTATGGTCAGGGCGGATCTTGGGCCCATAAGGCTGGTCACGATATAAATTATTTGAGCACCAGCGGTATACTTGACCTGATTGGCCCGGCTGCCGGTCCGCCTTCGATCCCAGGTATTCAGATCGCCGACATCGGCGGCAGCATGAATGCAATGATCGGTATTTTGCTTGCCCTGCTGGCCAGAACTCAGAGCGGAAAAGGGCAATATGTCGACATTTCCATGACTGACACTCTGCTTGGATTCCTGAGTCTGCCCCACTATTTTTACTCCAAATCGGGAAAACCTCCGAAACGCTCAGATGAGCTTCTCTCGCACCGATACGGCTGCTACAATACCTACGATACTGCAGATGGGTCCCCAATCGCGGTGGGTGCTCTGGAACACAGATTCTGGAAGCAGCTCTGCGATGCTCTTGGTGTTGAAGAATATATCGACCTGCAGTTTGACGAGCACAAGCGAGAGGAGATCGTGACCAAGCTCAGGAAAATTTTTCGTAATAGAAGTGGTCGGGAGTGGGAGCAATATTTACAAGACCTCGACGTCTGTTGTACCAGAGTGCTGGACCTCAATGAGGTGCTGGCCCACCCCCTGTTCAAGGAGCGCGAAATGATCGTAGAGCACGATCAGTTAGATGGTATGAAACAGAAATCATTGGGAATTTCAGTAAAATTATCCGGAACGCCCGGCTCAATACGATCTACGCCGGCCCATTTCGGAGAGCACAATGGAGAAATTCTGAGTGGTCTTGGGTATAGTGAGGCGGAAATAGAAGATCTCAAGAGCCGCAAGGTCATCTGAGCCCGATGGCACATTCGGGTCTAAGGATGAGGAAAGACAATGAGCAGTGACTACAAAGACTTTTTTAAAGTCTTCAGCCAGGTGAGTAAGGCCATACATTCCGGAGAAAATACCACCGAAATACTTGGCCATATCGTTCGCAATATCAAAGAAATTCTGGGCGCCAAAGGATGCATCTACTGGATTGTTGACCGACAGCAGGAAAAAATCGAGACCATGGTCTCCGATGGATTCCCTTATCGCAGCCTCAGCAATGTCAACTACCGTGAACTAACCCATATTTTCGACACTGATCGGGGACCGATTGTCTGGATCGAGGACGCCAGGACGGATAAGAGAATTCCCGACCTCGATACCATCGGCAAGAGGAGTGTCGGCTCGATCACCGGCATGTTTTTCGACATTATCGGTAAATATTCCGGAATCCTGGCCGTATATTTTTATGCCCACAAGAGTCTCAGCATCGAAGAGACGGAAATCCTTACCGCTCTTGGTGAGCAGGGGGCTATCGCCCTGCACAAGGCTTTCAGCTACGATGAAAAGATGCTGCAGAACCTCAGGCAGATGGTCGAAGGCTTCACCTTGGCCCTTGAGGCCAAGGACGAATCCACCCACGGCCATAGTGTCCGGGTAGCGAGATTTGCCAAAGTCGTGGCCGAGGAAATGAATCTGTCGGCAAATGATCTCGAGACCATTTATCACGGCGGCCTGCTGCACGATATCGGCAAGATCGGCATGAACGACGATATTCTCGAGCGGCTTGGCATCCTGTCGCGCAAAGAGATGGATATCGTCAAGCAGCATCCGGAAATCGGAGCCCGTATCGCCAAGCCTCTAAATTTCCTCAATGATGTGGTACCGCTTATTCTGCATCATCATGAACGGTTCGACGGCAGCGGCTATCCTGACGGTTTGAAGGGGTCGGCCATCCCTCTCGGCGCCAGGATTCTGACGCTGTGCGACGCCATTGAGACGATGTTGGCAGGACGAACCTATTTTGCCAAAATGAAAGTCGAGGATGTGATTGTCAATCTGCACCAGGAAGCTGGTTCCCACTTTGATCCGGTCGTCGTGGATGCATTTTTTACTGTGCTTGAAGCCCGGCCCGAAGTGTTCGAAGTGCAGATCAACGGGGCGGAACGAAATTGTCTGGCAAACTATCGGCAGAAGATGAAGATGAACGGAGCGTCACCACAGCAGCAGTTGTTTATCTAGGCGACTGCAGTTATAGGGACCGCCACCTTCCCATTGCCCGATCTTATCTAACTCATGCCTAATCGGAACAGATCAAAGCCCTGGCTCAGATTCATCGTCGGCATCATCCTGCCGTCCGTGCTGGCGATTGCCACCCTTATCGGTTCCACCTACCTGTTCATCATCCCGATTTTCACCGAGAGTTTTATAGAGAGCAAACGGGCAATGATCAAGGAACTGGTGAATGTCTCCTGGTCCATAATGGTTCTCTACGAAGAGCAAGAACGAGCCGGCCGGATGAGCAGAGAAGAAGCTCAGAGCAAAGCCATTGGTGAGATCGAGCACCTGCGCTATGGCGAGGAATTCAGAGACTATTTTTGGATTTCCGATATGCAGCCGCAATTGATCATGCATCCCTACTCGAAGGATCTTATCGGCGGAGACCTCAGTGATTACCAAGGGGTGGGCGGCAAGAAAGTTTTCATGGAGTTCATAGCGGCGGCCTCCGAGTCCGACAGTGGCTACGTCGAGTATGTCTGGCATAGAAAATATGGGGAAGACCGGGTAGTGCCCAAACTTGCCTATGTAAAAAAATTCGAGCCCTGGGATTGGCTAGTCGGCACCGGCGTATTCCTCGATGATGTGGAAGCTAAGACGCTGGCGATAACCCGCCGCCTTTCGCAGATGATCTATCTGACGGTATTCTGCATTTCTGTGCTGCTGCTCTTTGTCGTCGTCCGCAGTATGCTTATTGAGCGCAAACGCAGGAATGCCGAAGAGGAATTGCGCCATTCCCGGGTCAAGTACAAAACCCTGGTTGAATCGGCGGTGGATCCGATAATGATGATTCATGATGGCGCCTGTATTTATGCCAATACCGGTATGGAGCAGCTCAGCGGCTATATCGGTAGCCAACTCGAGTCGATGGATCCGGGCGAGCTCTTTTCAGAACCCTTTGAAGAACAGAAAAATGGCGGGCCCAGTCTGGTGGAGAGGGTGCTCGAGGGCACAATAGTCGAGGTTGAGCAGGAGGCTGTTCTTAGCAGAAGTGATGGCGTGCAGACGGAAGTCATGCTCAGTGTCAGTCATAAAAATCTTGGCAGCCAGAAGGTGCTGGTCCTCACCGCCAGAGATGTCAGTGCCACCAAGCGGATCAAAGAGGAGCTCGATGAGAGCCGGGAGCAGTATCGACAGCTCATCAACCGATTGCGGATCGGTATATTCAGGACCACGCCGGGGCCGCGCTTCAAGATCCTCGAGGCCAATCAGGTCACCCTGAAACTGTTCGGACTCGAACATGAGGAGGAACTGATTGATTCCGATCTGTTCGACCACCTGGAGCAGGACAAATCGGCCCCGCCGCTGGCAGCCGGGTTCGATCAACAAGGCATCGCCAAAGAATTGATCTTCAGGGTAAAAAATCGCTCGGCGGAAGCAGAAACCGTCTCGGTGTCGATGATAGAGGGGAGGGATCTGGAAGGCAGGGTCAGGCACTGCGACGGGCTCATCGAAGATGTTTCCAGTCAGCAGAAAACGGCCGACGAGCGGGAACGCTTGATAGTGGAGCTGCAGACTTCGTTGATGTTCATGAACCAGCCGATCGGCAGCTCGCTTGGCTCGTATGTCTGTTGTGAGCACACCACAACGGTGAGACAAGCGGCCGAGATGATGAGCGAAAAGAGAACCAATGCAATTCTGGTCAAAAACGCTGAAATGATGGTTGGCCTGATCTCAGACAGGCTTCTGCGGGAACGCGTACTGGCGAAAAACCTGGCGGACACCACACCGGTTGAGCAGGTCATGAAGACTCCCCTGGTCTACATCGAGGACAGAGCCTTGATCTTCGAGGCCGCCATGCTTCTGCAGGAAGAGGATATTGACTACCTGGTTGTCCGTGACGAGCATGATGGCGTGGTCAGTGTGATAAGTAACGAGGAACTGCTTGATGTGCACCGTTATTCGGCCAACTTCATGATCGAGCAGATCCGAACCAGTAGCAGCGTCGAAGCAATCGTCCAGAGCCATTACCGCTTACCTCGAATTATCAAGGCCTTAAACGATTCCGGTGCACATGCGCGAAATATCACCAGAATTATCACCACAATTTCCGATACGGTGCTGGAACGACTGGTGGATATGGCCATCGAAGAGATCGGCGAGCCGCCGGTCCGTTTTGCCTTCATCAGTGTGGGCAGCGAGGGCAGGGGGGAGCAGACCCTGGTGACTGACCAGGACAACGCCATCATTTTCGAAGACGTCGACGAATCCACGGCCGCCCAGGTGCATGACTATTTTCATCGATTCGCCACCATGATCTGTACCTGGCTCGACGAGGTTGGTTACCAATTCTGCAAAGGCGAAATTATGGCCATGACGCCGAAATGGTGTCAACCGATATCAGTGTGGAAATCCTATTTTACCGGCTGGATTGGCAAGTCGACGCCCGAAGACCTGATGGAAGTTGCAATCTTTTTCGATTTTCGCTGTCTTTATGGTGACCAGCGATTCACCTCTGAATTGCATGAGCATATCCGCAGCCGGGCCCAGAATCAGAAGGCCTTTCTCTACCAGATGGCTCAGAACACCCTGCTTTTCAAAGTACCCCTCGATTTTTTTGGGAATCTGTCGGTGGAATCGGGCGGTGAACATGCCGATACCTTCAATATCAAGCATGTCATCGCCCAGATCGTTGGCTTTGCCCGAATCTATGCAATATTTTATGGTCTTGAAATTACCAACACCCTACAGCGGATCAACCGTCTTCTGGAAACAGACGTGCTGAAGCCTGAAGTGCACCAGGAGATTGTCGAGTCCTATAATTATCTTATGCAGCTTCGCTTCAGGCATCAGATAAAGCGAATAGATGAGGGCCTGGAGCCGGACAACCATGTACACATCAAAGAGATAAGTCATATGGAGAAGGAACTGCTGGAAAAAATACTGGCCAATATCAACCAGCTGCGAAAGCGTTTGAGTCTTGTCGGCCACAACGAAATTTACTTTTAACCAGACTAAGGTTTTGGCGCGGGGGGAATTATGGATGTTCGTGAAGCATTGAAAAAGAGAAAATCGACAAGAGCGTTTCTGGACAATGACGTCAGCAAGGAGAAAGTAGTCGCCGTACTGGAGGCGGCTCGTCATTCTCCATCGGGAGTAAACACCCAGCCCTGGCAGGTTGCGGTGGTCACCGGCTCCAGCAAGAAGCGACTGCAGGAGCGCATAGAAACGGCGTTCAGAAATGGAGAGAAGCCGCAAATGGACTTTCAGTATTATCCGCTTAAGTGGGCAGAGCCGTACAAATCCAGACGCTTTGCCTGCGGCCTGCAGCTCTATGAGACCCTGGGCATCAAGCGGCAGGAGAAGGACCGCCGGCTGGAACAGTGGGTGGCTAATTATCGTGCCTTCGATGCCCCGGTGATGCTGCTCTTTTTTATGGATCCCGGCTTGGAAACCGGATCCTATATGGATTATGGAATGTTCATGCAGTCCATCATGCTGGCGGCGATGGCGGAGGGGCTGGCCACCTGCCCTCAGGCTGCGCTCGGGGAATTCCCGGAGATAGTCAAAAGCGAACTTGACTACGCTGCCGATTCGATTCTGCTGGGCGGCATGGCGCTTGGCTATGAGGACACCGAAGCGCTGGTCAACAGCTATCGGACACCGCGGCTGTCGGTCGAGTCCTTTACCCGCTTCTTTGAATGAGGTAGGCGAGATGGTCTAATCGTGATTAATGATTATCTATTCCAGATCACAAGAAATGGATAGCAGGTTGCCAAGGAAGCAGTTAGGGGAGTGTGATTATGGCCAAAATACTCAAAGGTAAATTCGGAAAAGCAAAGCCTGCCCGACAGGGTGCGGACCAGGCTGAAAAAACCATTCCGGGTTATCAACTGAAGCTGGCCATTCCCTTCTCCGATCCGTTGATTTGGCGCCGTATCCAAGTCCCGGGCCAGATGACCCTGACCGATATGCACCGGGTTATCCAGGTCTGCATGGGCTGGCAGGATAGTGATAGCCACCAGTTTCTGGTCGGCAAAATATTTTATCAGCCAGGCTTCGGCATTGAGGATTTCAAGAGGAAACCGGAATATGACGAAGCAGCTTTTGAGCTCCACCAACTCGAGGATGGCATGCAGTTTCTGTTCAGCTACCTGTATGATGGCGGTGATGGCTGGGAACTGCAGATCGCCGTCGAGGAGATTCTCGAGGCCGGCAGGTTCGAGCCTTTTCCCCGACTGCTTGACGGTGCCAACGGCAGCCCTCCCGAGGAGGTAGGCGACATCCATCAATATCAGGCAATGCTGGCCGTTGTCGACGAAAGTGGTGTCGATCTTGCTGACCTCAGCATGAATATCGGCGAATTCACGGGGTATCGGCCATATGTGTTCGATTTTGATGAAATCAACAGACAACTTGAAACCATCAGCATCAAATAAGGAGTGCAAATTTGACGACAGAAATAAACGTCAGTTTTCCCGGAAATCTAAAAGTCGAAGCAGCGGTAGGCGACTTTACAGTGGTAACTGATCAACCTGAAAAGTCTGGTGGAGACAACTCGGCTCCCTCTCCGACCGAGTATTTTCTTGCCTCCATCGCCACCTGTGCCGGTTATTTTGCCCTGAAATTCTGCCGGACTCGCGACATCGATAGTTCGACCATGCGGTTGAAGATGCGGTATCAATGGGACAAAGATCAGAAACGATACCCAAAGTTGGTTATCGATCTGGAATTGCCCGACGGGTTTCCGGACAAATACAGGGCGGCGATCATCAAAGCCATGGAACAGTGCGTCGTCAAACAGCACATCCACCAGCCACCGGAGTTTGAATTGCGAGCTTCCTGAACAGTTCCAGAAGACCCGCGTAGCCCAACAGATATTCGCAGATTGGATTTGTCTGCAACTCAATCGCCGTAAAATCTCGGCGGCCACAAGGATGCAATGTTTGGTTCATTTTTCAAAAACAGAAAATGGTTTGCCTGGGCCTGGGGCGGGGGCCTCTTCCTGCTGCTCTCGTTGTTTGTCCAGGTTGAGTTGACGGTGAAAATCAACGAATGGTACGGCAGATTTTACAATATGCTGCAGAAGGCCACCGAGCATCAACTCCAGGAATTCTGGCAGGAGCTGCTGATTTTTGGCTATATAGCTTTTCCCTATGTTCTGATAGCTACTCTGACCTCCTATTTTACCAGGCTTTACGCCTTCAGGTGGCGCGAAGCGATGACCTTTTCCTACGTGAGTCAATGGCAGACGGTTGAAGAGGAGGTCGAAGGTGCAAGCCAGCGTATCCAGGAAGACATTTATCGCTTTGCCCGAATAGTCGAGAGCCTGGGGCTCCAGGTGATCCGGGCCATCCTGACTCTGGTGGCCTTTATGCCGATTCTCTGGGGGCTGAGTGGAGGGGTTGATATCCCCTATATCAAAGACATCCCAGGCAGCCTGGTCTGGGTGGCGCTGCTCGTTTCTGTCGGGGGGCTGCTGATCTCATGGTTCGTGGGAATCAAGCTGCCCGGTCTGGAATACAACAATCAGAAAGTCGAGGCGGCTTTCAGAAAAGAACTGGTATATGCCGAGGACGATAAGGTCAATTTCGGTAAGACCGAGACCATCGTCGAATTGTTCACCGGCCTCAAGTTCAACTACCACCGACTGTTTCTCCATTACGGGTATTTCGATATCTGGCTCAATTTCTTCGAACAACTGATGATCATCGTACCCTACCTGATCATGGGGCCGGGATTGTTTACCGGATTGATCACGCTGGGCGTGCTGGTTCAGGTTTCCAATGCCTTCAGTAAGGTTCGGGAGTCGTTTTCAATTTTTATCGGCAACTGGACCACCATCACCGAGCTGCGTTCGATCCATAAACGACTCAAGGAATTCGAGCACAATATCGGTTATTGAACATGCAGGTTTCCGTAATACTTGCCCACCCTGATCCGGCCAGTTTCAACCATGGCATTGCCCGGGTTGTGCTGGAAGCTCTTGCTCCCACCAGCGCGCGAGTCAATTTCCATGATCTCTGCAAGGAACAGTTTGAGCCGCTTCTGCCAGCCGAGGAAGTGGCAAAAGATGTCACCCTGCCGGCTTTGGTTGCTGCCCATTGCCGGGAAATTGCTGAGGCCGACCTGATCATCATCATTCATCCCAACTGGTGGGGCCAGCCGCCGGCGATGCTCAAGGGCTGGATAGACCGGGTCGTTCGCCCTGGGGTGGCGTACGAATTTCTCGAAGGTGATAGCGGTGAGGGCGTTCCCATCGGCCTTCTGCGGGCCAAACTGGCCCTCGTTTTCAATACCTCGAATACCGAAGTCCTCCGGGAGCAGCAGGTATTCGGCGACCCGCTGGAAACGATCTGGAAAAACTGTATATTCGGACTCTGCGGTGTTGCCGAGGTGCGCAGAAAGACGTTTGCTATCGTCATTACCAGCACGGAAGAGCAGCGCCGGAGCTGGCTGGCAGAAGTCCGCAGGCAGGTGGAAGAGGCCTGTGCGCAGCTGTCAGAGAGTCAATAGGGTCCCTTCCGACTCGCTTAGAGCCTTACGGCCTGCAATTTTAGCGATGATCTTGCCGGGCCGGGCAAAGCGGTCGACATTGCGGGAGAACAGCAGACCAGCCGTTCTACTCTTTACCTCAACCAGCTTCTGATCCTCACCTTCTGGGAGCGGATTGATGACCCGGGCAACCGTTTCTCCCTCCTCGATCCAGTCCCCGAGTTTTTTCAGATAGACGATGATGCCGGCAGAAAAAGCTTTGACGTAGTCTACCCCGGTCAGCGGTGTTGCCGGATTGATCAGGGTCGGCTGTGGGCCTGGTGTTCCTGATATCAGCCCGCGACGCTGCAGAAAACAGAACAGATTAGAACTGTCTAGGTCGATCAATTCCTGGTCAGTATCGGACAAACCCCGTAATTCGACAGTTGCGGCCATACAGGCAGGCGGAATCGGCTGATCTGGGAAACGCTCGGCCAGCACCCACCAGGGGCGGCTGTTTGCCTCATCGAAGGGAGTGCCCCCGGAGTCGGCGGCCAGCAATGTCGCCTCGGCACCCATCTGGGCGGCAAGATCTTCTGCATCCGGCCACAGCGGAGTACCGATATAAAGGTGCATCAAGGCCTCGAGATCACAGTGCAGATCGAGCACTATATCGGCATCATGGGAAAGCGACAGCAGCAATAGCTTGAGCGTCGATGCTTCGTCTTCGGGCTGCATATTGGCGAGGATTTCAGCGCTGCATCTGCGCACGGCTGCCACGTTTTCCTCGGCGCCCTCTCCTAACTCCGAACCGATGGTATCGATCAGTTGGTCAATGAGATCATGATGCTGACGGTTGAAGTTGACCGAGTTAACGAAGTCGAAGCGTCCCTGCAGCATCTCATCGCGCCACTGGGCCAGACCGATTGGATTGGCCGCTGGAACGACGATGATCTCTCCTGAGATGGCGCCCTGTTCGGCTGCTTCGTCCAGTTTTTCAATGAGTGCCTGCAGCACTGGATAACCCGGCGCTTCATCGGCGTGCAGTCCGGCCTGGAGATAAGCCTTGGGCCGACTGCCGGATACTCCGTAACGAATAATTGTCAGCGATCTTCTGGTGCCGGGGCTGGTCTGGGGAAGCACGCGGGTTTCGACTTTTTTCACGGTGGTGACTCGACGACTTGTTCGCTAGTAGATTGGGGTTGAAGATGAGCGAACCAGTGAACCTCGAGCTTCTTTACCAGAAATACGATTAGAAAGGTTATTGCCAAGTAGAATACGGCCGCAGTTAAAAAGGCCTCGTAAGGGCTGTAGAATCTTGAGTTGATGATTCGAGCTGCCCCGGTGATATCGACGATGGTGATGACGCTGGCCAGAGATGAACCGTGCAGCATGAAGATAATCTCGTTGCTGTAGGCGGGCAGGGCACGGCGAAAGGCGCTGGGCAGGATGATGCGCCGGACCATCAGAAATCGTGACATGCCGGCGGCCATGGCCGCCTCAATCTCGCCGTGGGGGGTGGCTTTGATGGCACCGCGCAAAATTTCAGTGGTATAGGCGGCGGTGTTCAGCGTAAAAGCGAACAGGGCACAGAAGTAGGCTTCGCGGAAAAAGGGCCAGAGCAGACTCTCCTTGATCAGGTCGAACTGGCCGAAGCCGTAGTAGATCAGAAACATCTGGACGAGCAGGGGCGTACCCCTGAAAAAGTAGACGAAAGCTCTGATTGGCAGCTGTACCAGCGGATTCCCGTAGTTGCGCAAAATAGCCAGGGGGACGGCCAGCAGCAGGCCCAGCACGAGTGAGATCGAGACCAGGATGACGGTATTTTTCAAACCGGTGAAATAGATGGGCAGGTTCTCGAGTATAATCGACAGATCCATACTAGAACTCCCTGACGCCGACACTATAGCGGCGCTCGAGCTGCTTGAGGATATATATCGATATCGAGGTGATCACCAGGTAGTTGATGGCCACCACCAGATAAAAGGTAAACGGTTCTCTGGTGGCGCCGGCAGCCAGTCCCGCCTTTCTGACCATATCATTGAGCCCAATAATTGAGACCAGGGCGGTGGTCTTGATCAGTACCAGCCAGTTATTGCCGAAGCCCGGCAGGGCATGGCGGACCATCTGAGGCAGGGTTATGCGTCTGAACACCATGAAGGCTGACATGCCGTAGGCGGTGCCGGCTTCGAGCTGTCCTTTATTGACGGCCAGGATAGCACCCCGGAAGGTCTCGGTCATATAGGCACCGAAGATAAAGCCGATGGTGGAAACCCCGGCAATAAATGGGTTGATATCTATGTATCCGTCATAGCCCAGCATTGGACCGAGCTGGTTTATAAACATCTGACCGCCGTAGAAGACCAGCAGCATCAGTACCAGATCTGGGATCCCCCTAATTGTTGTGGTGTAAATCTGGGCGATCAGCCGCAGTGATCTGGCCCTGGAGAGTTTGGCAAGGGCTCCGCAGATGCCAAGCAGCATGGCAATGAAAAGTGAGGCGAGAGAAACCTCAAGGGTTAAGATCGTGCCCTCGAAGATGGAGGGTCCATAGCCATGCAGTGAGAACATGAATAGACAGAGAATGTCCCGCCTCAAGCCCTGAAGCAGGAGGCGGGACTTAAAGATTATTCGCCGTAGACGTTAAAATCGAAATATTTGTCCTGGATAACCTTGTAGGTGCCGTCACTGCGGATCTTGTCGATGGCCATGTTGAATTTGTCGACCAACTCCTTGTCCTCCTTACGAATGGCAACTCCTACCCCATCACCGAACCATTTCGGGTCGCTCAGATCCGGGCCGATAAACTGATAGTCTGCTCCTTCTGGTTTCTTCAGAAAACCGTCGGAGAGGGCGACGCTGTCAGCCAGCAGCATGTCGACGCGACCGGCGGTCAGATCCAGGTAGGCTTCGTCCTGGGTTCCGTAACGTTTGACTTCCACGTCCTTGCCGTAATTGTCGGTCAGATAACGGTCATGAATGGTGGCCCGCTGCACGCCAATTTTTTTACCTTTGATCGCCTCCCGAGAAAATTCTGTCATATCTCCTTTCTTGGCGATGAATTTGGCCGGTGTATTGTAATATTTTTTTGAGAATGCCACCTTCATTTTACGTTCTTCGGTGATAGACATCGAGGCAATGATGGCATCATATTTCTTTGCTAATAATGCAGGTATAATGCCATCCCAATCTTGAGGCCCAACCAAAACGACTTCAACACCCATTGCCTCGCCCAGTGCCTTGGCGATGTCAACATCGAAACCGGCAAGATCTCCAGCGGGTGTGACATAATTGAATGGCGGGTAGGCGCCTTCGGTGGCTATGCGGACCTTACTCCAGTCCTTGGCGACTGCCGTGGTAGCTGCCAGAGCAAAAATGACGAGCACTAGTGCGAGGGTGAGTCTCTTCATGGGGCACCTCCTGGTTGGTGGTTTGTTGTTGAGTCAAGAATATCAGACCATCGCCTTGATAAAGGTAGAGAATCGATCTGTTTCCGGGTTATTAAATACTGTCTGTGGATCTCCATCCTCCATGACCAAACCTTCATCGAGAAAGATCACCCGCGAGGATACTTCCTGGGCAAATCCCATTTCATGGGTCACGACAATCATCGTTCGGCCCTCTTCGGCCAGGGTTCTCATGACTTGAAGCACTTCTCCGACCAGCTCGGGATCGAGTGCTGAAGTGGGTTCGTCAAAGAGGATGACTTCGGGTTCCACGGCCAGGGCCCGGGCGATGGCTGCACGCTGCTGCTGGCCGCCGGAAAGGTGGGCCGGATAGGCTTCCAGTTTATCGGGAATCCCTACCTTATCGAGATACATTTTGGCCCTGTCGATCGCTTCCTGACGGGGGACTTTCAGAACATGGACCGGTGCTTCGATGACATTCTGGAGGATTGTCAAATGCGACCACAGGTTGAACTGCTGGAAGACCATCGCCAGCTTGGATCTGATGCGCTCCACCTGTTTCATATCGGCGGGCACGGTTCGATTGTCTCTGGTCTTCTTCAGGATCACTTCTTCGCCTGACACAAACAGTCTGCCGCTGTCCGGTACTTCCAGCAGATTGATGCAGCGGAGCAGGGTGGATTTGCCCGAGCCGCTCGGACCAAGAACTGAAATCACCTCTCCATGGTGAGCCGACAGGGAAATTCCCTTCAATACTTCATTGGCATCGAAACGTTTATGAATCTCATCAAGCGCTACCGAAACGACCCGGTCTTCCATGGATGATCCAAAGGGATGGGATTAGTAATTAAATTACTGGATGTATCAAAGGTCGATAATAAAGATACTTATAAGCACCTCTGAAGAATAAGCACCTCTGAAAAAGTCAATTAAAAGCTGGTATCTCCGAAGTGGATATGAATATGTAGCGACCCGTTCTGGCCAAACGGATCAGACTGGTTATTGTAGTTGACCAGTGGATTGCGTCCTTGAACAATAATAATTATTACTATCAATGAGTATTTAATCTGGCGATCAAACCAGTTTTACCTGCACTCGAGGAGAGACGATGACAGACAAAACGGCCACCTTGACGATTGACGGCAAGAACTATGAATTTGAGACCTATATCGGAACAGAAAATGAACGAGCCATAGACTTCCAGAAACTGCGTTCCCAGACCGGCTATATCACCATGGACCAAGGTTATGGCAACACCGGTTCCTGTTTCTCCTCGATTACCTACGTAGATGGTGCCAATGGAATTCTTCGCTATCGGGGATATCCGATCGAGGAAATCGCCGAACAGGCAACCTTTGTCGAAGTGGCCTACCTGGTCCTTTACGGTGAACTGCCGAACCCACGGGAGCTCGCCAATTTCAGAGCGAGCCTGGCCGACCATGCCCAGCTGCATACCAGTCTTGAGCACCACTTTTCGGGATTTCCGAAAGATGCACCACCGATGGCTATTCTTTCGGCCATGCTCAATCTGGTCTCCTGCTTTCATCCCGAAGTGCTCGAGGTCCACGCCGAGGGACCGGCTTTTGACAGAACCGTGGCCCTGCTGCTCTCCAAAGTGCGAGCAATTGCCGCCTTTTCCTATCGAATGGCCACCGGCAAACCCCTGATCCACCCCAACCCCAATCTGAGCTATTGTTCGAATTTTCTGCACATGATGTTCTCCGAGCCTTACCGGGAATTTATTGCAACTCCGGTGGTGGAGCGGGCCCTTAATCTCTTTCTGGTCCTGCACGCCGATCATGAGCAGAACTGTTCGACTTCGACGGTACGCGTGGTCGGCAGCTCCCGGGCAAATCTATTCAGCTCGGTGTCGGCTGGTGTCTGCGCCCTTTGGGGCCCCCTGCACGGTGGCGCCAACGCGGCGGTAATAAGGATGCTCGAAGAGATCAAAACTTCGGGCAAGCCGATCGGCCATTATCTGGACATGGCCAAGGACAAGAATAATGATTACCGGCTGATGGGGTTCGGGCATAGGGTCTATAAGAACTTTGATCCGCGCTCTCTGATTCTGAAAAAGCGGGTCTATGAGGTGCTGGAAGAACTGCAGCAGGAGGACCCGCTGCTTGATGTGGCGCTGGAATTGGAAGAAAAGACGCTCAAGGACGACTACTTCGTTGAGCGCAACCTCTACCCCAACATCGATTTCTACAGCGGTATTCTGCTGCGGGCCATCGGCATACCGCTCAATATGTATACGGTGATGTTTGCCATCGGCAGGATGCCGGGCTGGATCGCCAACTGGCGTGAACTGCTGGAACATAACCAGCGTATTTCGAGGCCGCGGCAGATTTACACCGGCGAGACCACCCGACCGTTCATACCGCTTGCTCAACGCTGAGGTGCAACTCCTGCCCAGCAAGTCCAGGATAGTGAGCAGAAAGATGGCGTCCGGCGGCAGTGAGCCGATGGACGCCAGCGGTTGATTTCTACCAGTTTTTACCCAGCAGCTCGAAGTAGGCCTGCTTTCTGACACAGGCCGGACATTTTTCCGGGGCTTCCGTTCCTTTGTGCAGATATCCGCAGCCGAGGCACTTCCAGGTTCGTTCCTCGGTTCTGGCGAAGACTCGACCGCTGTCGATGTTTGCCGCCAGCTCTCTGAATATATCCTCGTGGTGTTTCTCGGCCACGATAATCGCGTCGAAGGTGTCGGCCGCCCGTTTGAACCCCTCTTCCCGGGCGATATCAGCAAAACCCTTATACATGGTGTCATGTACGTAGAGTTCAAGCTCTGCCGAACTCAGCAGGTTGGCTCTGGTATCTTCGATTACGCCCGTGGGAAATGGCCAGGTTGTTTCGAGCTCACCGCCGTTGAAGAATTTGAAAAAACGCAGGGCATGCTCATATTCCTGATCGGCGGTTTCATCGAAGAGTCTGGCGATCTGCATGTAGCCGTCGTCCTCGGCCCTCCTGGCGAAGAAATTGTACCTGGAGCGGGCCTGGGCCTCGGCCGAGAAAGAAATCTGCAGGCTCTTGGCGGTCCGGCTTTCCCTGAAGCTGACCATCTTGTTCAGCCGTCCCTACTCTTCGACTTCGATGGCATCGGCACCGCACTCGAGGGCTGCCCGGCGTACCACATCCTGCAAGTGGTCGGGGATTGCATCCATCTTGACAATCGATAAGAGCGCGTCTTCGTCATATTCAAATATCTCGGGACAGAGTTTGTTGCAGTTACGGTCGCCCATGCACTGATCGGTAATGGTTACTTTCATCATACGCTCCTTTGTTTGTGTTCCAGCAATGACTTTTAGGTTAAAAAAGCTTACGATTCAGCAAAAGCAGTTTTCAGCCCATAGTCATAAAATGCAAACGGCGATCAGTCAATTATTATCTTTTAATTCAGCCTGGTGCATGAAGCAGGAAAGCAGCAGGATCCGAGAGACATCAACAGGGCTGCCGGAAAATGGTGAATCTTTTCTCAACTGTGGTAGATTCGCCAGGCCTGTGAGACGTGAAACATTTCAGGATCAACAGGGGATTCAACCCAAGAGGAACAGATGAAGGTAGGAATTGTCGGTCTGCCGCAGACCGGTAAAAAGACGTTGTTTCGAGTTTTGACAGGCTCCGGGGCGGCCGATCAGGGCGGACAGTCCAAACCGCTCCCCGGTACAGCCGATATCGTTGATGAGCGCTTCGACAAGCTGGTGGAGATGTATGAGCCAAAGAAGGAGACCAGAGCCCGAATCGATCTGGTCCTGCTGCCCAAGATCGAGCAGGAAACAATTGCCAAAGGCGATATCTTCCAGCACATCGTCGATGTCGATGCACTCTGTCATGTGGTCCGGTCTTTCGAGGATGAAGCAGTCTATCATGCCTCAGGCTCGGTGGAGCCGGTGCGGGACGTTGAAATGATCAATTCCGAGTTCCTTATGCATGACCAGATATTCGTCGAAAAGCGGATCGAGCGGCTGGAAACCGCCTTGAAAAAAATCAAGGACGAACGCCAGGCCAAGGAATTTGACCTGATGAAGCGGATCCAGGTCCACCTGGAAGAGGAGCAACCGCTGCGGCTCATGCAGTTCAGCGAGGAAGAGGATCTGTTGATCCGCAGTTATCCGTTTATTACCAGAAAAGAGCTGATCCTGGTGTTCAACGTCTCGGAAGACGATCTTGGCGACAAGACTGTTCTGGAAAGAGTCGCTGCCCATTGCCGGGAGCAGAAAATGGAGGCGATGGCCGTATCGGCGCAGGTCGAGTCGGAAATAGCCCAGCTCGACAGCGAGGAAGAGAAAAAAGAATTTCGTGTCGACCTGGGCATTGAAGAGCCGGCGCTCGGTATCCTGACCCGTTTGTGTTTAAAAGCACTGGGAAGAATGTCGTTTTTCACGGTGGGTGAGGACGAGGTACATCAGTGGCTGGTGCGGACCGGATCCACTGCCCCCGAAGCGGCCGGAGCGATTCATTCGGACCTGCAGAAGGGATTTATCAGGGCCGAAGTAATCAAATATGGTGAGTTGCTCGAGTACGGCAGTGAGGCCGAATTAAAAAAACAGGGCAAACTCTATGTACAGGGCAAGGACTATATTGTCGAGGAAGGCGATATTCTCAATATCCGTTTCAACGTCTGACCCAACCCAGACGGATCTTGGACATAGGGATCTTGGACATAGCTCCCGGAGCCGCTCAGCAGTTTTATGAGCTCCCCCATGATTCGAGTTCCTTTCTCAACCGATAGGCTGTTGTCGAGGTGTCGAGTTCCACGCAGTCATAGGTGAGTGCTGCATCTTTGGCCACCGGTTTGACTACTCGTGCCTGGCCGGTCAAGCCCAGTGGCAGGATAGAACCCGACAGACTCTTTTCAGCGCTCATGAGCTTGCCGAATACTGTGTAGCCGCCCTCTCCATCGAGCTGGTCTCCCGGACGCAGATCCTTTTTAGCGAATGCGCCGACATCGGCCAGGTAATGGCGGGAACAACCGGTGGGTTCACTCCTTAAAACCGCATTTACCGCACTGATGCCAAGTTCCAGGCCGATATAGTGGTAGGGCCGGTAAAGGGCGGAATAGACACCACTGGCGTCGGTTTTCATGCCGTATTCCTGAAAGCAGCGTGCCGCGTAGGCGTTTGGAGCCCTGAATACCACATAGACCCCCCAGCGCAAATCTCTGGCGATCGGAGACCCGTCACGCTGTTCACTGGCAATCACCTCCACTGTGCCGGAATGCTCGAGAATGCCGCCTTCAGCTGCGGGTTTCAGCACATCGGCCAGGTCCTCCACATCTACAGCTGGGAATTGCAGGCCGCACTTTTGGGGCCTGAGTCCCGAGCCGTTAGCCACGGCGCACATTTCGATCGCAGATTTGGAGCCGTCGAGAAAGGAGTTGAACATCTGGGCGTTGTAATCGCCACTGGCTACCCGTTCTTCGGAAAATCCGTAGTAACCCCAGACGGTCTCGGGGGTGGAGTAATGATACTCGGGCTGATACCTGGTTCCCTTGCCGGTGCAGACGACTTCAAAGCCCACCGTCCGGGCCCAGTCGAGCTGCTCCATGATGAGGGCCGGCTGGTCGCCATAGGCCATGGTATAGACGACATTGTTGTCTTCTGCTTTCTTCGAGAGGACCGGTCCGAGCAGGCAGTCGGCCTCGACGTTGACCATGACCACATGTTTTGCCGCTTCGATGGCGGCGACCGCATGACTGGTTCCCGCTTCCGGACTGCCGGTTATCTCCAGGATTACCTCGCATTCGGATTCGATCAAGGCAATGGCATCTTCGGTAATGGCTATCTTGCCGGAAGCCGCAGTGTCGTTTATCTCAGCCGATGATGCTGCCGCTGCCGCGCGATCTTTACCCCAGCCGGTCGTTTCCAGAGCCTCATAGGCGCGCTGGGCTGAGAGTTCGGCGATACCGACTACCTGCAGACCCGGGGTGAAGCGGGCCTGGTTGAGAAACATGGAGCTGAATTTACCTGCTCCGATAACACCAACCTTGACAGGCCTTTCGTCCTGCTCCCTTTTTTTCAGCATCGAATAGAGATTCATACTGTCACCTATAGTCTTTCATTGATCATGGTCAGCGCTTTCGATAATCTCCTGCAGAATGATCGCCGCATCCTCGACAAACTTTGGGCACACCGTCTTGAAAAGATTCTTTTGATCGGCGATCTCTTTGCCTTCAGGGGTTATGATGTTGCAGCCCAGCAAGTCGCTGCAGTCCAGGGTGTTGTTGCGCTGTTTGAAGCGGCTAGTAAATTCGGCAACGGCTTCGTAAACCTTCTTGCGGCCGGTGGACTCAGAGCTTTGCTGATCAGCAAACTTGAGGCCCAGTACCATGTATGCTCCGGTTACTGCCCCGCAGACTCCTGCCATCTGCATGCCGGCAGGGAAACCCGAGGAAATTTTCAGGGCGGTCAGTTGATCCATTCCCAACTGCTCGCAGAACTGGGTCAGAACGGCCTGGGAACAGCCGTTTCCTTGAAGAAAACGCTCAGCGCTCGTCGTTGTTTCAGTCATAATAGATTAATCCTCTGTGGGGCCTGATTGTTATCGATATTACCCTACCATATTTCTGTCGGCAGGTGTGGGAAAACAGCAAGTGAGAACGGTTTGAGGATATCGAGGGAGAAAAATTGAGCAACGGCGGGGAGACATTTTCGATATCGGCCATAAGGTATAGAGCTGAAAACCTGATAAACTGATCAGTATAGGCATCTATTCTGAGTACTTATGGAATTATTTAATGGAATATACAGTTGGGATGGCAAGAAACGTGACGGCCGAGACCCGATAGCCTGGTTCCCCGGATCCTATCATCTCTATATCTGTTCGATTGGGGAGGACGACGGCAATGTGACCTCGTTCAGGCAGCATCTTTGCCTTTATTCGGAGACGGGCAGGGGGCATTCGATCTCGGCTCATCCGGAAAAATTTGCCAAGCATGTGTGCGAAGATTTTTCCATTGATCTCGAACGAACTCTATGGGTGGAGGTCAACCCCTCCCCCGAGTCGAAATATGAGGTAATTGTCTACAGTAGAAATTCCAAACTGAAAGAGGTTTTCTTCTACCGCGTTCAGAAACGTATACCCACCGACATTGAACTGAAACTGATAGAAGAACATCTCGAACACCTGGCCCTTTGATCAGCGCAGGCGCTACACATAGTTTTTCTTTGACGATGACAATAAACCGCATACAAACATTGAAGACCAGGCTCGCAGAGCTGGAGGCAGCCATTGCAGAAACCGAAAAACGTTTGCCCGCCCATTCGATCAAGCCTCCGGTCATGCATGAGTTGCTGGACCTCGAGGATGAGCGCGATAGTGTGTTAAGAGAGCTCGGTGAACTGCTGCCTGGAATCGAAAAGGGTGAAGCTTAGAAAAATATTTGGCTGCTCCATCGGCTGCTCGCCATCCTTGCCTGATTAAGCGTCTTGAACTTATGTCGCGATGTATATATCGACAAGCTTCTTCTATCTGCTTGTAGTAGAGTGTTTTTTTGCCTCGACTTGAAGGGCTTGTTGCTTGACTATGCCACGATGTGGTATATTACTAATGCATACTCGATAAACGCTGTTCTTTTTTAACATCCCCAACCGATTTCAGGGCCAGTTCTTCAACAGTGCCCGGGTTAAAACACCTGAGTTCTTGGATGTTTAAAAATGGGGTGCTCTGTCAGTTGATCTACATGGCGACCCTATACCTGCATTTTCCAGGCAAGAATAGCACACGAAGGTCAATTGCAGCAAAGTGAATGAATCGTATATCACCTAACCTGTCAATTGTCCTTCTTCGGGAAAGAACTAAACTCGAATAGTCGATTCTCGACTATTGCAGAGGAGGATTAGAGATGCAGACCACCACCTCCAATATCAGCAAAAGGTCTTCCGGTTGAGCACCATGGATCCAACTGTCATTTGGGAAAAATCGTTAGAAAAAATCTAATTGCAGGGAATCGAAAGCAAAAATGGAACAACAAAAAAGTGTGGTAGCACTAAATGGCGATATTGTCAGTTACAGCCAATTATTGGCAGAAGATCACGATTCGACTAGAGCCATAGTTGAGACCTTCCAGCAACTGGTTACCGGGCACATCTCCGCTAACAACGGAACCCTGGTGAATTTTGTCGGCGATAATTTCATGGCCGTCTTCTCCAACGTATCCGAGGCTCTGCAAACGGCCATATCGGTTACTTCGGAAATTGAACGTCGAGACCCGCGTATATCTTCCTCTGAAAAAGTCAGATTTCGACTGGGGTTGGATTCGGGAGAAGTGAGTATCGCCGATCAACAGTATTACGGCGACGTTCTCAACATCGCGGCCAGAATACAAACCACGGCAAAAGCCGGTGGGATTTGTGTGTCGGGAAAAGTCTATCGAAATCTGGACGAACCAGCGCTGCGCTTCAGATCAATCGGAAAAAACAAACTGAAAAACATTCCAGAGTTGGTAGAGATATTTGAGTTCGTCGATTTTCCAAGTGATCAGACAACTGTCACTGGCAGCTCAGGGCTGGATCTTGAGTCACCGACCATTGCGGTATTGCCCATTCATATAAAAAATGCGAGCAACCTGGTGGCAGAGGCGGCCGATATATTACGGCAGGAACTGGTTCACCGATTGACGGCAGTACCCCAGCTCACTGTCGTTAACGCAAAATCTGAAGTCGGTCAGGAACAAGGGTTAACAGCCGCAAGATATTATATTGAAACAGGGGTGCATCAGCACGGGGACAGGGTGCGTGTGTTTGCCACCTTTTTTGACGTCACTACCATGAACATAGTCAAATCGTACAAATGGTTCGTAGCTGCTGATGGGCTTGTCGAACTGTCGGAGAGGCTGGCAGAAGATGTGGCAAGATCAATAGAGGTGGAGCTCATTGTTGGCGAACCGGCGGGATTGTATGCCGAATTGGACGATCCAGAAGCCATCGAGAAAATTTACCTGGGATGGTATCACCTTAGATCTGATATCCGTGAGGGGTGGTCCCAAGCTTTAGAGCTCTTTGGGCAAGTGGCGGACTCCCATCCGGACCAGCCATACGGTCACGTTCTTTCTGCGTTTGCCAACTGGATCGGAGCAGCCAACGGCTGGTCTCCTAATCTCGATGAAGCTCTGCTCAGGGCGCAGCAGCAGGCGCAAAAAGCCAGTGAAAACGGAGACCCCACAGGAATGTCTCAGGCTATAGAGGGTGCCGTCTACATGTCGCAAGGCCGGCACCGCGAAGCTCTGGCAGCGATTGAACAGTTGGAAATCACCAGGCCTACCTGTGATGTGACTTATGGTCTTGAAGGAAGTATCCGTCGCTACCTTGGCCAATGGGAAAAGTCGGTGGAGCTGCTCGATACGGCAATGCGCCTGACCGGCGTCAACAAACCCTGGTATCCGACCGTAAAAGCCTGTTCTCTCTTTATCGGCAAACAGATTGAAGATGCGATGACGGTCGCCGAAGTGGTGCTCGAATACCAGCCAAAAAATCTCGAGGCCCATGTTGTCCTGGCTGCAGCACAAACTGAGCTTGGCATGAGTCGACGGGCCAAGGCGACCATTAAGGCAATTAATGAAAAATTTCCGGCCGTCGACGCAGTGGAGTGGCTCGATAAGAACCCGTATACCGACATCGAGCGGGTAAAATACTGGAAAGATGCCCTCTCTAAAACAATCGCCGCAAGCGGATAAGGGACGAGGCTGTTTCTATTAATCATACAATTGTTTTCAGACTCTTGAGGGCGCCTTCTCAACTCTTCTATTTGCCCGAAGTTTAGATCTTTTTTAATTTCCAGTCGATCTGTTCCATGCTTGACATTACCACAATGTGGTGGTAGGATAAACCGATGATAATCATTCCTATCTGCTACCTTCCCCCTAGCGCAGTAGGGGAGTGCAGCAATCAAATCCACACCATGGAGGAGTTATGGCTAAGCCGAAAGAGATAATTCGACCCGAAGATATTACTACCTGTGAATCCACCCAGCAGATGATCGCCAAAGCGAGACGAGACGGGGTAGAACTTTTCTTTGATCGGGCGGAAGCGGTCAAACCGTGTCCAATCGGCGCCAGTTCCGCCTGTTGCAAACACTGCTCCATGGGACCTTGCCGGATCAGCCCCAGTGATCCTTACAAACATGTCGGGGTCTGCGGTGCTAACATCGACACCATCGCCGCCAGAAATTTTGGCCGCATGGTTGCCGCTGGCACAGCCGCCCATACTGATCATGGTATGGCCATGCTCGATCTTTTCAGAGGAGTTATCGAAGGGACGGTCATCGATTTTGAGATCAAGGATCACCTCAAGCTTTTCGAGGTGGCAGAATCTTTGGAAATAGAAACCAAAGGCAGGGAGGTAAAAGAGGTTGCCATCGATGTCTACCGGGAGCTGGAAAAGACCTACACCCAGGTCGATGGTGAGATTCCGCTGGTAAAACGGGTTCCCCAAAAGACCCTGGAAAGCTGGCGCAAGGAAGGAATCGTCCCCCGAGGTGCGATGCGCGAAATCATGGAAATGATGCATCGAACGGCCATGGGAGTAGATCAGGACTACGAAAACATCACCAAACAGATCTCCCGTACCGCGCTGGCTGACGGTTGGGGCGGCTCAATGGTTTCCACCGATATCTCCGACATCCTGTTCGGAACCCCGGTACCGGTCGAGGTCACAGTTGATATGGGAGTTCTCAAGGAAGACCAGGTAAACATCATCGTCCACGGTCATGAGCCGATCCTGCTCGAAGCCATGATCATTTCTGCTGCGGCTCCATCCATCAAGGAGATGGCGCGGGAAACGGGCGCCAAGGGCATCAATCTGGTCGGCATGTGCTGTTCTGGTCTTGACGTATTGTCACGCCATGGCATTCCCCATGCCGGGAACTTCTCATCGACCGAAGCAGCGCTGGTTACCGGAGCCGTTGACGCCATGACGGTAGATGTGCAGTGCATCAAGCAGGATCTGCACAAGGTGGCAGGCTGTTACGACACCGTCTTTGTCACCACCAATTACCGGGCCAAGATTGAAGGGGCGATGCATATAGAGCTCGACGAGCACGATCCGATGAACTGCACCGACCAGATCATCATCAAGGCCATCATGCGCTACAAGAACCGGGGGCAGAAGATCGAAATTCCGGCGCGCACCGCCAAGGGGGTCCATGGATTTTCCCATGAATATATCAAATATATGCTCGGCGGATCGTTCAGAGGTGGTTATGAACCGCTCAACGACAATATCATTAACGGTCGGATTAGAGGCGTGGCCGGCGTGGTCGGCTGCACCAACCCACGCTCCAAGCAGGATTTCTCCCATGTCGAGCTGGTCAAAGAGTTGATCAAGAACGATATACTCGTGGTTCAGACCGGGTGTTCGCAGATGGCTCTGGCCAAGGCCGGACTCACCACGCCGGGGGCTTCAGCCCTGGCCGGCCCAGGCCTGGCGGAAGTCTGTGAGACGGTGGGGATTCCTCCTATCCTGGGGCTCGGGGCCTGCGTCGACAACAGCAGGATTCTGATGGCCGTCTCAGAGATGGTCAAAACCGGCGGCTTGGGCGAGTCGATCGCCGATTTGCCGGTGGCCGGCTGTGCTCCGGAGTGGATGAGCGAGAAGGCCATCGCCATCGGCCAGTACTTTGTGGCCAGCGGGGTCTATACCGTATTCGGTCATACCTTTCCGATCACCCAGCAGACCAATTTCCAGGAACTGCTGTTCAACGGCTTAGAGGAGAAAGGTTTTGGAAAGTGGGGATTTGCTGACAGCCCCCAGGAAATGGCCCGGTTGATGATTACCCATATCGATAAGAAACGACGCGAGCTTGGCATCGACAAAGCCAGAGAGAGGGTACTGATGGATATGTCGGATCGGCGCTCGCTGGCGGCCAACGAATAATAATTCACTCAGACTGCATAACTTCAGCGGTCTCCTTCCCTGCGGCCGGTCTCGATGGTATAGTGTCCGATCGAGACCGGCCGTTTGTGCTCTTATCAGGATGATTATCTACCACCCCAAGAGGTGACCGGGGTGACATAACATCGGAAGTGAGACCGCCATGCAAAAATCCACTGTTTTTGATCAGACCTACCAGCGTTATCTGGCCGAAATTGACCGGATCGACTACCTGTCCCGGGCTAATCTGCTCGGGGTGGAGGCGGACGGTGAGGCCCTCGTTATACCTCTCTACGACCAGTCCTACTCAGTTTCCAGTCAGGGCATCGATGGACTGGGCGGTGTGGTGGCAAATGATGCGGTCCGGGTGATTCTTTCCAAGTATGTCCTGACCTGTCCCGACGAGCTCCCGGAAATGTCACCCAAATGGATGACCTACCGTGAGTTTCGTGATGCGGCTCCATTGGTCTCCTACTTTACCAGCAATACCAACAAGAACATAGAGCAGCACTTTTCCGGCGGGGCAGACCGGTTGGAAGAACGCTGCAAAGAGCTTGGCGCCCTTATCGAGGACAACAGTTCCTACGACATTTCCGCCAGGTTCTACGCCTTGCCGCGTATACCGGTGGTGCTCAACTTCAACGATGCAGACGACATGTTTCCGGCCGCTTGCTCGATTCTTTACCAGGAATCGGCCGAACACTTCCTCGACATGGAATGTCTGGCTATGACCGGGACTCTGCTGGCCGGAAAGCTGCTTAGATAGGAGAGATAATGGGACTATCCTCGGCCGCTTCCTCCTCCAGGATTTCACTCCAGCTTCTCGGCTGGCTGGCGGTATTTGGCTCAGCCTTCTGTTTCTATCTGGCAACGGCGATAATCCGCTGGGCCGATGGGGCAGTAGCGATTGACTCTGCCTACTTTACTTTCAGTAGATTTCTACTTGGTTTCATAGTCGTCTGCCTGACCATGCTGATGGGCCGTCAGCGCCTGCAGCCAAGGCGCTATCATTATCTGATTGGCCGCACTGTATCCAACACGGTGGCGGTGTTCTGCTTCTACAAAGCGGTGGAGGTCGGCTCACTGGCAGAGGCCAATATCCTCAATATGACCTACCCGCTCTTCGTAGCCCTTTTTTCCTGGTTTTTAGTAAAGGACCAACGTGATTCGATCGCGCTGGCGATAGTCGGGGTTGCCTTCTGCGGTGTCTGGCTGATTCTGTCGCCGGGATCGATGTCCACCGGCCTGGAAAGCCTCTGGGGAATTTGTTCTGGGTTCTGTGCAGCCTGGGCCATGATATATCTGAACCTGAGCAGACGCCATCACGATTCCCAGACGATCCTGTTCTTTATGTTCGGCCTGGGAGCATTATGTATCTTTGTGTTTTTTAAAGAGTCCATATTCTGGCCAGATTTCCTCGAGTTCAAATATCTTTTCTGGTGTTCGGTAGCGGGTGTAGTGGGACAATATCTTCTGACCTATGGATTTCTTTTTGTCACGGCAGTCGAGGGGTCGATCATTTCCTCGAGCCGTATTCTGTTGGCCGCTCTTCTGGGCACTTCCCTGGTCGGCGATCCACCCTTGGTGTTGAGCGGCTGGATTGGGGCACTGCTGATATTCGGAGCCAATTCGATGCTTGCTCTGAGAAGAGCAACCTTGAACAGACTCCAGTCGAAGGGGTGAATCCGAGCTTACTCAGGTGATATCCAGCAGGGTGAACAGGGCACTGTGATCGAGGTCGGCACCGCCGTCTTCTATCAGCCTGTCGTAGAGGTCACGGGAAAGCGAAGTGGCCGGCATGTCAAGGCCCAGAGTGGCGGCTAATTCGATTGCCTGATGCATGTCCTTGCGCTGGGTGGTGCATCGCGCTCCGAGTGAATAATCGCCGTCAACCATCCGTTTGCCGTGAACTTCGAGAATCCGTGAGTCGGCAAATCCCCCCTGCAGGGCCTGGCGAACCCTGCCTGGATCCACCCCGGCTGCCTTGGCCAGCGCCAGAGCTTCTGCAGCTGCACCAATATTGAGCCCGACAATCACCTGGTTGGCTGCTTTAGCGACCTGGCCGGCACCCGACGTCCCGACATGGGTGATTCTCTCACCAAGGACCTGCAGGATTGGCAGGGCCCGATCAAATCCTTCTTCGCTGCCTCCAGCCATGATGGTAAGGTTGCCCGATTCGGCACCGATGGTACCACCGGACACCGGGGCGTCGACATAGAGGCCGCCTTTTTCGGAGATCAACTCAGCAAAACGACGGGTCTGGGTAACCGAGGTTGTACCCATATCGATTACCAGACTATTGTCTTTCAGGCTGTGGATTACACCATTCTCCCCCAGCAGTACGGACTCAACTGCCGCAGTGTCAGCCACCATTACGATAACGGTATCGGCCCTGGCAGCGACCTGGCCGGGTGTTTCCAGCGGCGTTGCGCCTGCCTCTGCCAGTTCTGCACGCGGCTGAGCCGAGCGGTTGGCGACAAAAAGCTCGAATCCCGCCTGGATGAGGTTACGACACATGGGCTTGCCCATCAGGCCTAGGCCTATGAAGCCAATTTTCTGCGTGTGCTGGTTTTGCATGATTGCCTCTAATCAGATATCGATGATATCGGTGGAAGTCTAAAATCTCTTAGTGTCCCACTCGAATTAGCACAGAATTGATGGACCGACAATTCGTTTTGTCATGATTTTCAGATAAGCAATCAAGATTTACCCGCCTCAGGAAACGGCGAGATGACTAAAAACTGACTTGGCAACCAGTCTGCCGGCCTCGGTGGCTATCTCGTTGGAGATGAAGTTTTCGAATTGCTTCTCATCGATCGCCTGCTCCTTGTTTCTCTCCTCGAGCAGGGCAATCGAAGCCGCATCGGCGAGACTGCCTGCTTCCCTGGAAACGTCTATATGGCCGTCTTTGAGGGCTTCTATCAGAGAGCACACCTCTGTTCGTATCTCTTCTTTGGCTCCCAGGTTTTCGAGGATCTTTTCTGCTGTTGTCTGGTTTTCAGCATCGACTTGTTCAATATCTTTCAGATAGGCGGCACAAAGCACGACAGCGAGGTTGACGCCTTCCTGCTTACCGATATTCTCAGCATGCCTGGCAATCCTGGAGAGGTACCCGATCCTTTTGAAATCGGTCTTGTAGTAGCGCTTCATTTCGACCGCCACCTTGTCCTTCAGCAGGTTCTCCTGGGCTCCAACGAACTCTTCCGGCAGGGTTCCGATACATTGATCTGCAAACTTGCAATAAGCCGCACAGCCAAAATCCATTCGCGGATTGACGAACCGGTGGGCGCAGTGACTGCAGGATCTGGTCGTGTCATCTTTGTAGAATTCGACCGCTTTGTCGCATTCCGGGCAGTTGACTTCATAGATGGCTTCCGATGTCCAATACTGCATATCTTGGCCGGGGCATTTCATGATCTCGTCCTCTTTTGAGATTTTCTCTGTACTGAAGAAATGATTCTATCTGTAAAATAATGTCTGAAACCTTTCCTGCCTTGATTTAGGTCAAAAATATGATCCTGTCGTAATTTCTCTTTTATCTACCTGTGAATTTTCTTGTGATCTCTCCGGCCAGATATAAAAAAATTAATGATTATGAGGGTATGGAGGTCGTTTCGTGAAGAGTCCAGAAATTTGAAAAATTAAAAGATAGACGATTGACAAAAAGGCGTGACTAAATGTAATATAAGGATGATTTAAGATTGTCTTAAAAAAGTTTGATTATAGACAGTCCGACTAACTGATCTTTCTCGTTTTGCTTGATGTAAACGGCTGCAGACCAAAGACATTTCAACAACGACTGGCAGCCTGAAATACAGCACGACCGAACAATAGCTTTGTGATTGAAACTGTGTAGGGTTGGCGTCGATATGGCGCCGCTTTTTTTATCTCCTGATAGCCTGCGGAATCCCTTGAGTCCGCATGGTTGAGATATGTTCTGATGCTGTTTTGAACTGCTTCGAGAGGCAATTTCAAGTGAGCAAGAGGAGGTTCAATGGAAGCCACGACCAGTACTTTTTCCCCCCCGTCCCACCTGATTGCAGAAATCGACCCGCCCAAAGGAACTAATCTTGACAGCTTTCTTGACAAGGCCCTGAAAATCAGAGGCCGGGTGGCGCAAGTCAGAGTAACCGACAATGAACATGCAATTCTACACATGTCGCCGCTGGCACCGAGCCTGGCGCTTAAGGAGAAAGGCGTTGAACCAAGTATGGTAATCAACGGCCGGGATCGAAACAGGCTGTCGTTTCAGGGTGACCTGTTGTGCGCCGCGGCAATGGGAATCAATGATGTCGTTCTCAAAGAGGGCCACGATCCCAAGGAAGGAGATCAGCCCATGGCCAGAACCAGCGGCGATCTTGATCTGGAAACCATGCTGACCTGTGCGGCCAATATGAACGCCGGCAGAGACCTTGCCGGGGAGGAACTGGATGGAGGTACCGAGTTTAATATCGGCCTCTATTATGAACTCTCCGATGATGTCAACTTCAATCGGGAACGGGCCGAATACTTCCTGAAACTGAAAGACTTCGGCGTTCAGTCGGTAACCCTGGGTCCCACCTACGATCTCAATATCATCGAACAGTTCCTGCCATTTGCCGAGCAGACGGGGATAAAGCTCTACAGTTCACTGATGTTTCTCAAATCGGTGACCATGGTCCGCTATCTAAACAATCTGCCCGGAGTACCGTCCATACCCCAGGAATTCCTGAAGAAAATGATGGAAGCGACGGACAAGAAAAACGCCGGCATGGAAGTTGCCGCGGATTTTCTCAAGGAGCTGGCCCAGATCAGCGACGGTGTGGTGCTGCTGTCACTGGGACTGCATGATAAAATGACCGATTTTCTTGATCTCATCGAACGATAGTCAAACGTGCTAAAGAGCGACGACGAAAGATCTCCCCTGCACAAGAGTCTGCCGGAGGTAACCAATGAGCTCGGTTCTCATCTTTATCTCTACCAGATTCTTGAAGAAACACCGAATGGAGTAATGGTGGTCAGCCTCGATCATCAGGTACTCTATGCCAATCCGGCGGCCAACCAGCTCCTGGGGGTCGGCTATCGTGATTTGACCGATACCGATCTGGAGCGGCTGCTGGGTGAAGAGAACCAATGGTTCTTTTATCAGATCGGCCAGTTTTTCGACAATCTGGCGGAGATGGATCGAACCAAAATCAGGCATGAAATAGAAATCACCACCGGCGAGAACCAGCGAAAAATCCTCGATGCGGCCCTTATCTACCCGCCCGCCTCGCCAGCTTACTACCTGATGTATCTCATAGATATCACCCAGCGAAAAAAACTCGAGGGGGAGTTGAGGCGACGCAACACCTTTTTCAACAACCTGATCAATTCATCGGTTGACGGGATCATTGCCGCCGATATGAACGGCAAGCTGATCCTTTTCAACGATGCCGCCTTAACGCTGCTTGGCTATCTCGATGATGCCAGTCTGGAAAGACTGCATGTGACCAGCCTCTATCAGAATGGACTGGCCTACAAAATCATCGAGCGGATGCGCAGCGACGAATTCGGCGGCAGGGGCAAGCTGCTCTATCATGAGCTCAGCGTCTGTCACAAGGTCGGTCATGAGATCCCGGTGAGGTTCTCCGGCGGAATTATCTACGACAAGGACAAAGAGATCGCCACCTTCGGTATCTTCACGGATCTGCGCGACATCATCAAGATCGAACAGGATCTTGAGCAGACCCACAATATGCTCATGCAGTCCGAAAAAATGGCCGGGCTGGGCAGGCTGGCGGCCGGAGTCGCCCACGAGATAAACAATCCGATGTCGGGCATCATGCTCTATGCCAATCTGATCAAAGAAGATCTTGGCGAAAATCATACCGCCTCTCCCGATCTGGATACCATCATTCACGAGGCCGAGCGCTGCAAGGTAATCGTCGCTGATCTGCTCGAGTTCTCCCATCAGACCAGATATGAGATGGAGCCCATCGACATCAATGAGGTGGTTCAGAAGACTCTGGGAATACTGAGCAACCAGCCCCTTTATCACAATATCAAGTTCAACCTCAACCTGGCGGAAAAGCTGCCGCCCACTCTGGGGAATTCGATCCGGCTCAACCAGGTGATGATGAATCTGATGGTCAATGCAGCCCAGGCAATGAAGGGGGAAGGAACGATCAGCATCACCAGCAGGGCAAGAGCAGGAAACGACATCAACGAAATTTTACTCAGCGACACCGGTCCGGGCATTGAGGAGGACCTGAAGGAGAAGATTTTCGAACCTTTTTTCACGACCAAAACCACCGGCGAAGGAACCGGGCTTGGGCTCTCGGTTTCTTACGCCATCGTCAAAGAGCATCAGGGAACCATCAAGGTGAGCTCCAGCCCAGGTAAAGGGGCGCTGTTCACCCTGCGGTTTCCTGCGGTTGTGGACACCTTGAAAGGAGAGAACCATGAGCAACAACACGATCTCACCACAGCAGGGGAATAGAAAGTTCCTCCAGAAACTCGAGGAGAGAGGCGTCGATGTGCAGGCCTGCTACCAGTGCGGGCGCTGTTCGGCGGGGTGCCCGATTACAGAATTCTTTGACCTGACCACTATGGAGGTGGTCAGGCTGGCCGCTTACGGTATGGAAGATCTGCTTCTCAGCTCAAAGGCCATCTGGCTCTGCGCCGCCTGCGAGACCTGTGCCACCCGCTGCCCCAACGACATCGAGATTGCCGTACTCATGGACGTGCTGCGCGAGCTGGCCCTCAGAAAAGGAGTGAAACCCGCGGAACCGAGAGTCCAGATGTTCCATCAAAGTTTCCTCGGCTCGATAGAAAACTGGGGAAGAGCCTACGAGGTTGGTCTGATCGCCGGCTACAAAATGAAGTCAAAGGATTTCATGGGCGATATGAAACTGGGCATGAAGATGTTTTTCCAAGGAAAGTTGAGTCTCAAACCTCATTCCATCAAAGGAAAATCCGAGATAAAGAAGATATTCTCGGGGAAAGGAAAGGAGTATGAGCGATGAAATTATCCTACTATCCTGGCTGCTCGCTGCACGGCACAGCACTTTTTTATGAAAAGTCGGTGCAGGAGGTGTGTGGTCAACTAAACATTGAATTGACTGAAATTCCCGACTGGAACTGCTGCGGAGCATCTTCGGCACATATGACCAGTCACGAGATAGGCATGCGGCTGCCGATGCGCAACCTGCTCATCGCCGCCGAGCTTGGACATGATATCCTGGTTCCCTGCGCTGCCTGTTTTCAGAGGCTCAAGGCGGCCGAAAAAAGCCTGAGGGAGGATCCAGGATACTGGGATATCACCGACTATCCGGCGGATTTAAAAATTATCCATATCTCGTCGCTGCTAGCTGACGAACAGATAGCGCAGAAGATCCGGCAGAATATCAAGATCAGGCTCGAAGGTCTTAACCTTGCCTGTTATTACGGCTGCCTTTCCCTGCGTCATCCGAAAATTACTGGTGTAAGCAACTACGAGCAGCCCGAAACGCTCGAGACGATCGTCTCCAGTGTTGGCGCTAAGCCGGTCTCTTGGTCACATAAGACCGAATGCTGCTCTGGCTCTTTGATTGTGGCCAGGCCCGATATCGCCCAGAAGTTGGTGGGAGACATCGTGGCTGCGGCTTTACGGGCTGGGGCTGACGGTCTGGTAACCGATTGCCCCATGTGCCAGGTAAATGTCGAGAGCAGGCAGTTCGATCTGAGTAGTTCCGATCATCTTCCTGTCTTTTTCGGAACTGAGCTGATCAGTGCCGCCCTGAAGGGGCAGTACCCTTCAAAGCAGGAAAAAATGCATCTTGTTGATGCCGATATTCTAGCAAATGTGATAGAGACGGCTCCTCAGATCAGGGAGGAAACGGTATGAAGGAAAATCCTCAAGTAGAAATTGTGAACGGAACCACCGGCGCGGTAATGGTTGTCGGCGGCGGCATCAGTGGTATGCAGTCGGCCCTTGATCTGGCCAACTCGGGGTTCAAAGTATACCTGGTTGAAAGCTCACCGGCCATTGGCGGCAAGATGGCCCAGCTCGACAAGACTTTTCCGACCAATGACTGCTCGATGTGCATCGTCTCGCCTAAACTGGTTGAGGTAGGGCGCCACCGCAATATCGAACTGCTTACCCACAGCGAAGTTGCCGCTCTGGAGGGAGAAGCCGGAAATTTCAGCGCCCGCATCACCCAGCAGGCACGCTATGTTGACGTCGATAAATGTACCGGCTGTGGTCTGTGCGAGCTGGTCTGTCCGGTAACCCAGATCTCCTGGTTCCCCGAACAGCCGGAAGAGGGCGACAAGAAGAAAAAACTGAAGGCCAAAAACAAGCGAATTATCAGCGGTCCCGGAGCACCACAGCCTACCAGCCTGGTCAAGTGGAATTTCAGTGTCGATGAGGAAAAATGTTCCAAATGTGGCGGTTGTTATCGGGCCTGCCTGCACGGGGCGGTCTCCTGGCAGAAGAAGGAAATCGCCAGCATCGATCAGGAAAAATGTACAGGGTGCGGAGCCTGTTTTGTTGCCTGCCCGGAAAAATTTCAGGCGATTACCATCAACGAGGCAGCAGAACTCGACAAAAATCTGGGCACCGCCATCAGGGCTCGCTCGGACGAAATCAAAAAAGTGCAGGGCGAGGTTCAAAGCCCGTCAGATTGTATCCGTTGTGGACTCTGTGTGATGATGTGCACCAAGGTGATGGGCATCGGCGCACTGAAAATGGTTGAAGACGGTATTGAGGCAGGTCTCGACATCTGTCAGGTCTGCGGAGCCTGTGCCTCAGTCTGCCCGGTCAATTTTCTGGCGGTGGAAGAGCTCACCGACAAGACTCCGCGACCGTTGCTCGATGAGTTCAACGAAGGCCTCAATCTGCGCAAACCGATAAATATTTTCTATCCCCAGGCAGTGCCCCGGGTACCGGTCATCGACGAGGCCAGTTGTGTCAAACTCAACACCGGCGAGTGCGGTACCTGTCAGGCTGTCTGCGGGGTGGGCGCGATCGACTACACCCACACGGTCAAAGAAAAGCAGATAGAGATCGGCTCGGTGATTTTCTCGCCGGGCATCGAAGTATTCGACCCTTCCATCCGTGGTGAATTCGGCTACGGCATCCATAAAAACGTGGTTACCTCCATCGAGTTTGAACGGCTGCTATCGGCATCGGGTCCCACCTCGGGAACGGTGTCGCGTCCCGGTGACGGCAAGCACCCGCGCAAAATTGCCTGGATTCAGTGCGTCGGATCCAGGGATAACAGTTGCGGTCGCGACTATTGTTCGTCGGTCTGCTGCATGTATGCGACCAAGGAGGCCTATATCGCCCGGGAGCATGATTCATCGATCGAACCGACGATCTTCTACATCGACATGCGCTCGTTCGGGAAAAACTTCGATAGTTACATCACCCGGGCAGAGGACAATAAGGTCCGCTATGTCAGGGCAATGATCAGCCGGATCTATGAGGATCCGCAGACCGGGGATTTAGAGCTGCGCTACATTGATGACAACGGTGAACGGCAGTCCGAAGTCTTTGAAATGGTGGTCCTTTCAGTAGGAATCCAGGTGCCTGAACAAACCAAGAAACTCGCTGGAACCCTGGACATCGAGATGGATGACTTCGGGTTTGCCGTGACCGACGGGTTTAGGCCGATGGCGGCCTCGCGACCTGGTGTGTACGTGAGCGGTGCCTTCAACGGTCCCAAGGACATCCCTGAAACGGTGAGCGAGGCCTCCGGCGCCGCCCAGGCAGCTTCGGTTGGGCTGGCCAATGCCAGAAACACTCTGCTTTCCGAGGAAGTGCTGCCCCAGGAGCGGGTCGAGGAGCCGGGTGATCCACTGAGAATCGGTGTCTTTGTCTGCCACTGCGGCTCCAACATCGCTTCGGTGGTGGACGTGGCTTCGGTCACCGAGTATGCCGCCACGCTTCCCAATGTAGTGTTCTCCGATCATCCCCTTTACACCTGTTCCCAGGATTCGGTCGAAACGATCAAGGATCTGATCAAGGAACATGATCTCAATCGAGTGGTTGTCTCCGCCTGCTCACCGTCCACTCACGAGCCGCTGTTCATGTCAACGCTGCAACAGGCGGGCATCAACAAATATTACTTCGATATGGCCAATATCCGTGATCAGTGCAGCTGGGTTCATCCGCTGGAACCGGAGAAGGCTACCGAAAAGGCCAAGCGGCTGATGCGCATGGCCGTTGGCAATGTCTCCCAGGCGGAGCCGCTCACCGAGCTTGAATTCGATGTAAACTCGACGATGTTGATCATTGGCGGCGGGGTGGCCGGAATGACCGCGGCCGTCGAGGCGGCCGGTCAAGGCTTTGGGGTCTACCTGGTAGAGCAGGAAACCGAGCTTGGCGGCCAGGTCAACCGACTAAAGAGAAGCTGGGACGGGCAGGACTTCAGGCCGTTTCTTGATGACCTGAAAGCCCGGGTCGAGGCCGATCAGCAGATCAGGGTCTTGACCAGCTCGGTGGTGGTCGACCAGGGCGGATTTGTCGGCTCCTTTGAAAGCGAGGTAATGACCCCCACCGGCGGCAGCAGGAAGATCAAACATGGCGCCACCCTGATCGCCACCGGAGCAGAGGAATACCGTCCGGATATCTATGGTCTCAACGACTTGGAGACGGTGCTCAGCCAGACCGACTTCGAATCTCTGATCGTTGACGATCCTGAGCGGGCTTCATCCTGCCAATCGGTGGTCATGGTCCAATGCGCCGGTTCGCGCTGTGAAGAACATCTCAGCTACTGCTCGAGAATCTGCTGCAACCAGGCGGTAAAAAACAGCCTCAGGCTCAAAGAGCTCAATCCCGAAGCCCGCATCGATGTACTCTACCGTGATATGCGCTGCTACGGATTGACCGAACTCGACTACCGCAGGGCCAGGCAGGCGGGTGTCAATTTTATCCGCTTTGACCCAGACAAAGCACCGTCGATAGAAACAGGAGAAGATGGTATTGCGGTGACGGTGGCTGATCCGTCAATTCAGATGGAGGTGCGGTTGAATCCCGACCTGCTGGTGTTATCCACCGGCATCGTACCCAGAGATACGGAAGAACTGGCCACCATGCTGAGAGTGCCGAGGAACGACAACGGCTTCTTCATAGAGGCCCATGCCAAGCTCAGGCCGGTTGATCTGGCCAGCGAGGGAATATTCATGGCCGGCACCGCCCACGGTCCCAAAAACGTCAGTGAGACCATTGCCCAGGCCCAGGCGGCCGTCGGTCGGGCAGCCACGATTCTGGCCAACGAAAAACTCAAGCTTTCAGGCGTGTTCTCCACAGTCATCCCCGAGAACTGTGCGGTCTGTCTGACCTGCGTCAGGGCCTGTCCATACGGTATACCGGTGATAAACGAGGAACATACCGCCTACATCAATCCGGCTCTGTGTCAGGGCTGCGGCATCTGTGTGGCCGAATGTCCGGCCAAGACCATCACCCTGGGCCGCTTCCAGGATGAGAACATAAATGCCAAGTTGAAATCATATGGTGAAATGGAAACTGTTGCAGAGACAGGAGGAGCGTGATGGGTGACTTCAGCGCCAGTGTAATCGTCTTTGCCTGCCGTCACTGAGCTTATACCGCAGCGGACCTGGCAGGTTCGGAAAGACGTTCCTATCCACCCTCAATCAGCATTGTAATGCTGCCGTGTACGGGAAGGATAGATGAATCATTGTTGCTCAAGGCATTTGAGAACGGGGCCGACGGTGTTATGGTTATCGGCTGTCTCGAAGGCGATTGCCATTACGTCAACGGCAACATCCGTGCTCGAGCACGGGTGGAGCGGGTATATAACATTCTCGAACAGATCAATATCGGGCCGGAGCGAATCCGGATGTATAACCTGAGCGCCGGTGAAGGGGCCAAATTTGCCGCCTTTACCAGCGAGTTCGTCACTCGGGTGGAGGAACTCGGACCGAGCCCGATTAATCTGGCCAGAAGCAATGGACCCAAGGAGTCAGAACAGGAGGTGCAAGCGACATGATTACCGGAACTCCCAAACCCATCGAGGAAATCCTGGAAATGCTGGAACCCTATGATAATATCATCGTGGCCGGGTGTTTCGGCTGTGTGACAGTATGTCGGGTCGGAGGTGACAAGGAGGTTCAGGTGCTCTCCTCGACTTTGCGGCTGGCCCGTGAGGCAGCCGGGAGAAAAATTGAGATCAAAGAGGTGTGCCTCGAGCGTCAGTGCGATCCAGAATATCTCGAACCAATGCGTCCCTACATCGAGGATTATCAGGCGGTACTGTCAATCGCCTGCGGTGCCGGGATTCAATTCATGGCCGAGAAATTCACCAAATCGCCCCTGCTGCCGGGGATAAATACCGGATTTTTAGGTGTCACTGAACGACAGGGGGAGTGGACCGAGCGTTGCCAGGGTTGTGGTGATTGCGTGCTGCATCTGACCGGGGGGATCTGCCCGGTCACTCGCTGCGCCAAATCGATATTTCATGGCCCTTGCGGCGGATCGGTTCAGGGAACCTGTGAGGTGGACAAAGAGGTCAAATGCGGCTGGCAGCTGATCATCGACCGTCTCGTCACTCTGGATCAGATGGACAACTATGGGAAACTCAAGCCGTACAAGGGTTGGGATTCATCACGCGATGGCGGCCCACGGCGCATTATAAGGGAGGATATGGTGTAATGAAAGCAGGAAGCAATCTTGAGAGAGTGCTGGAAGCCGGACATTTTGCCGTTACCGCTGAATGCGGACCTCCCCGGGGGGCTGATGGGGACAAGGTTCTGAAAAAGGCGGAATTGGTCAAGGGCAACGTAGATGCCTGCAACGTCACCGATAATCAGACCTCGGTGGTCCGCATGAGTTCGGTTGCCGGCTGTATGCTGGTCAAGCAGACCGGCACCGAGCCGTTGCTGCAGATGGTAGTCAGGGACCGTAACCGGATTGCCCTGCAGTCCGATCTGCTCGGGGCAGCTGCTTTGGGAGTCAGAAATTTGCTCTGTCTCTCGGGGGACCATCAGAAATTCGGTGATGACCCCCAGGCCAAAAACGTTTTCGACATCGATTCGATCCAGCTCATCCACCTGGTTAAGACCATGCGGGACGAAGGGGTATTCCCTTCCGGTGACAAGCTGGAGGGTGCGCCAAAGTTCTACATCGGTTGTGCTATCAACCCCTTTGCCGATCCGTTTGAAATACGGGTACCCCGGTTCAAGCTTAAGATAGAAGCTGGCGCTGATTTTGTGCAGACCCAGTGCATCTATAACATGGATAAGTTCAAGCGATTTATGGAAGAGGCCAAAAAAGAGGGGCTCCATGAGAGAACCAAGATTCTGGCCGGGGTCACCCCGCTGAAATCGGCCGGCATGGCCAAATTCATGAACCGGATGGTGGCCGGTATCGAGATTCCCGAGGAATTCATCAAGCGGATTGCTGATGAGCCCAAGGAAAAGCAGGCGGCCAAGGGTATCGAGATGTGCATCGAACAGATCCAGGAAATAAAGGAAATGGAAGGTATCGCAGGTGTACATGTAATGGCGATTGAGTGGGAAGAAAAGCTCAATGAAATCGTCGGCGGGGCAGGCTTGCTGCCTCGGCCGATGGTCGAGCAATAACGAAGTGTAACCTAGCTTTCATGTCTAAAGGAGGACACAGATGGCAGACAAGAAGCTGATCCTTTTGGTAGATGACGATCCTGATTTCGTTGAAGCGGTTCGTGTCATTGTCGAAAACGGCGGTTATGAGGTGACGGTCGCCTACGATGGCCAGGAAGGACTGGAAGCAGTGGCCGAGCGGAAGCCTGATCTGATAGTACTGGATGTCATGATGCCGGTGATGAACGGTCATGAGGCTTGCGCCAAACTCAAAGGCAGCAAGGAGACGGAAGACATTCCCATAATTCTTCTGACCGCGGTTGCTGACAGAGTCACAACCTCCACCTATACCCATCGTGATATGCTGGAATCAGAGGCAGAAGATTACATGCCCAAGCCGGTGGAACCGGCTGAACTGCTGGAGCGGATCAAGAGCTGGGTAAGCTGAGCGGCTGTGCTGCAGATCTGCGGCCGGATGTCCGTTGACGGACTAGCAGGGCGGCCAGGTCTGTAATAATCAGAACCGGAGCATGTCTATGGACGACGCTGTGCGTGTATTGATCATCGACGACGAGAAGGTAATTCGCGACGGGGTCGAGCGCTCTCTGGCAGACAAGAATTATCTGATTGCCAAGGCCGAGAGCGGTGAAGCGGGCATTGAGATGATCGAGCAGAACGGCTTTGATGTCGTGCTGCTCGATCTTATGATGCCGGGCATCGATGGCTTCGGGGTGCTGGAATGGATCAAGGAGAACCGGCCGCACATCGAGGTCATCGTCATCACTGGATTTGCCACCGTTTCCAAGGCGGTGAGCGCGATGAAGCAGGGGGCCTTCGATTTTGTCGGCAAACCGTTCACCCCGGATTACATTCGCATCGTCGTTCAGCGGGCGGTGGAAAAGATCAGTCTCGAGACCGAAGCCCGTGTACTGCGTGAAGAGCGCATTCTGAGCCTGGAGGCGATCCAGAATGAGCAGAGCCTGCTGAAAACGGTATTTGGCTGTATGGTCGAGGCTGTTTTGATTACCGATCCCATGTCGGTGGTCGTCCACCACAATCCTGCAGCGATCAAAATGCTCGATATCCAAACGGATCCGGTAATAGGTAAACCGCTGTCAGTTTCAATCAATGACAGCGCCGTAGTGCAGATGGTTCAAGAGGCCATCGATAGCAATCGGGTAGTGACCCGTGAGTTTGCTCCGGGAACGGTCTCCAGGCGTTACCTCCGGGCCCATTGTGCCCCCGTGATCTCTTCTACCAGCGACGGCGACAAGGTTCTGGGATCGGTGACCACCTTCGAAGATGTCTCGACCCACAAGCAAATTGACAAAATGAAGTCCGAATTCGTCGCCATGGTCGCCCATGAGCTGAAATCGCCACTGGCCTCCATCGAGCAAATGATCTACGCCCTGCAGATAAACTGCAAATATGAGGAGGCCAATAGCTGCAACCGGCTGCACGGCAGGATGACGGTACGTACCAAAGATCTGCTGAGGCTTATAGAGAATCTATTGAACCTCTCCAAGCTCGAAAGCGGCACCGTGGTTTTCAACCTGGAGCGCACCAACGGGCACGAGATCATTAAAGATATCCTGGAAGTGGCCAGGCCGCAGGCAGAGGCCAAGGAAATTACAGTTAATTTAAATCCCTGTGAGGATGACTGGTGGTTCAATATCGATTACGATCATATGCGGACCGCCATCATGAATATCGTCTCCAACGCGGTAAAATATACGCCGGAAGGGGGTGAGGTAAACATCTCCACCTCGGTAACCGGCGGATTTGTCAATCTCACTTTTCAGGATTCGGGAATCGGGATATCAAAAGATGATCTTCCCCATATTTTCGACCGCTTCTATCGGGTGAAGGGAAAGGCCACCAGGCATATCACCGGCTCCGGGCTCGGGCTTTCCCTGGTAAAAGAGGTTGTTGAAGCTCATCAGGGTTACATTGATGTGCGCTCAAGCCCCGAGGGCGGTACCACCTTCACCTTGAGTTTTCCCATCCTGGAAATGGCCGGCAGTTTTGCCTGAACCGGTTGGACCATGTCAGCTTTGAACTGCCTGATCATCCACCTGGAGTATCAGTAACATCAGGACAGCGCGGTGGCGGCGCGGGCCAAGTTCTCCCTTTATATGGTGCCTGTCGAGTCTAGGCGTCGCTGACCTTAGAGGTCGAGAGAAAATTCTGAAGCCTGTCGATCTGGGGGTAATGCCGTGGGAAAAACTCGAAACCGAACTCGTAGTAGCCAACGCCAGAGTCTGAAGCACCATTGAGCAGATTATCGCTGCATCTGGTCATTCTTCCGCTTAAATCGATTAACTCAAGATTGTCTTCGGAACCGAACAGTTCAATGCTGTTCAGCATACCGATGGTACAGTTAACAGGTGAAATCGAGACGCACCGCACGCCTCCCTGACTGATATCCAATACCTGCGCCATGCCGATAATGTTGTTACTATCGGAAAACAGCAGGCTGTCTTCCAGAGTGAATCGCTCAAAACGTCTTCTTTCATTGATTCGGGACCCCATACTCATCCCTCCTGAAGAATGTAAATCTGAAGCATCTCATTTTTGATGAGATGAAACATACTTTATACCTGACCATCTAGGAGGTCAAGAAAATACCACAATGTGGCATTATAGTTTGTCTGGCAAACGCATAATTCCAATTATATCGAGCTTGTATACAGTTGTTCAGTTTCGGAAATTTTGCAGGGTAAGAACCAGGTGGCTATCGTCTACCAAAGAGGCCAGACTGCTTCTCACAGTGGGAGGCCTGGAGCGAACCGTGGGGTTGTGCCATATAGGTTGATCTACCTCCGCTATCAACCAGAGGCAGTGGGCGGGCCGAAGATTCTTGTGGTCAGTTTGACATACCAGGCTGCTGACTGAGTTTGGATTACATAGGCCAAAGCGATGACCAGTGCCGCGTTGGTTCCGGCTTCACCGAAGGCGTTTATGGCAATGGCGAGGGCAATGGAGAGGTTTCTCATTACCGTGCCGTAGACCAGGGCAATTGCATCACCTCTGATAAACAATTTTACCCCTATAACTGTGGCCAGACCGTAATTGATCGCGTAGAGGATGAGCAGAGGTATGAAGATGGACAGCAGCACTGACGGGTTGGCGACTATGGTGCCGGCTTTCAGGGCCATGGCAACCAAGACGATACCAAGCACGCCAATGGTCGAGGTGGCTGGAAATCGCGGAGCGATGCGTTGCTTGAACTCGGCCATACCATATTTTTTCAGCAGCAATTGTCTGGTGACAAAACCTGCAGCCATTGGCAGGAAAACCACAAAGAGAATCTGTTGCATGACTTTGATAACAGATACCTCGACCTTTGCTCCCAGAAGCCAGTCTATGTAGAAGGGTGTTGCCAGCGATCCGGCAATGAGGCCGATCACGGTCATATTGATTGCCGCCCCCATATTGCCTTTGGCGAAACCAGTCCAGGAGATGGTCATACCGCTGGTCGGCAGAAGTGCGGCAAGCAGCAGGCCGAGAGCCATATATGGTTGCTCGGGAAAGAATATCAGGCCCAGCAGGTAGGCGATAAATGGGATGATCCCAAAATTAATGAGCTGCGTCATACCTTGAAGCTTGATGTTCAGCCCCTGGGTGAGGTGCTTGATGTTCAGGGTTACCATCATCGGGTAGACCATCAGAAAGGTCAGGGGAACGATCAGATGCCTGAGTGTTTTGACGATCTGCTGATCGACCAAGACACCTAACGAAAATCCCACCACCATCATGACGGGAATCGCAAGGACAAGGTTCTTGTTAAGTCTAATGAGGTAGTTCCACATGGTAGAATTCCGCGAGTATTGAAGTCGTAATTATAGCGCATTTATGTGCATATGCTACACTGATGTGAGCGGGGCTGTTTGTCAAGTAATTAATTTAATGGTTTAATTGATCCTTGGCGAATGCACCGGCTCAACTATTTGCTTTTCCATGCAAACTACTTAATTGTGGAGGAATACCAGGTTGGACAGCAGGTCATGCTTGAATTGCCAGCAGCGCACTTCTGCCGCCTTTTCCTTTCGGTCTGTCGATGACGGTAAGGCCTGCCTGTTCAGCCCTGCTGAGCATTTTGGCAAAATCCTTGTTACTCACATGAAAAGGAGGTTCGATAACCAAAAAAGTGGAGGTCGTTTTCAGCAGTATCTTGACCTGTTGAAAAAAACGGTAGTGATCCGGAGTTTCATGTACCATGTAGCAGGCCAGAATAAAATCGGCTTTGATGGACTCGTCCAGACCGATTTCGTGCTCGCTGCATTGGTGCAGCGTTATTGCCGGCATCGATTGACGCTTCGGATTCACCAGTTTGCTGCGCACCTTGGCAAGCATTTCCTTCTGCAGGTCAACCGCAATTACTCTCCCAGATGGACCCACCAGCGCGGCCATGGTCGCGGTAAAAAATCCCGGCCCGCAGCCCAGATCGATAACCGTATCCCCCTTGCTGAGGTAAGGAGCGATAATCTTTCTTGGAGATTGAATCAGCCTTCTGAGTATATTGTCCAGTGCGAATGAGTGGCGGTGGCTGCAGATCTGGTTTTCTGATCTGGAAGTGGTCATAATTACCCCATATCATCCTTCGAGTTCTGGCTGATGTTCCAGCCTGATCATTCAGAACGATCTCTTTGAATAAATAAATTAAAAACCGCGAGGGTCGAGGTACCGACGATCAACAGAAAAGAGATTGCGTTGATTACCGGAGTTGAACCGTCTCGGACCTGCAGGTATAGATTTATTGGCAGGGTTGCTTCTGATCCGACCAGAAAAAGAGTGGTGTTGAAGTTCTCAAATGACATAAGAAAAGCAACGGCTGTCGCTCCCAGTAACGCAGGTTTAAGAAATCGAAGGGTAATGAAGACAATGACCTGGAAACGGTTGGCACCAAGGTTCATCGCCGCCTCCTCCAAGGTATAATCGAATTTTTTCAATTGGGCCGAGACGATCAGGGTAACCAGGGTCGTGATAAAAGAGAATTGCCCCAGCACTACAAGCCAGAATCCCGGCCGCAGCAGGCCAATATCAATACCGAAACGGTCCTCGAAGAAAAGCCCGAGCGTGTTGCTGAACAGCAGTATGGATATACCGAGGATGACGCCGGGAATGACCAGAGGAGCAAGCATTAAAAAATAAAGCAGCTGTTTGAATCGAAACTCTTCCTGTTCGAAAAGAAAGGCCCCGCAGGTGCCGACGACAGTTGAGAAGATGGCCACGAAAAAGGCAGTTTTAAAGCTCACCCAGATTGAGGTAAGATTGATCTGGTCATGAAAAATTCCAACGCGCTCGGGGCCGTCTGAAAAAAACCAGTCCAGGGAAAAGCCCTTCCATGGCAGGGCTGGGAATAGCGAGTCGTTGAAAGCCAGTACGCAGGTGATCAGCAAAGGGGCAAAGAGAAAGAAAAAGAACAAAAGAATGTAGATTTTGAAGCCAATACTGTAGCTCCTGCTCTGCGGCAGTGTTCGAATCACTGGACCACCTTGCTGAGTTTTTGATTGGTCAATCTCAACCCTATAAAAATGATAAGAGATGAAAGGACGAGCAGCAAAAATCCGAATGCTGAGCCCTGATTCCAGTTAAAGCTGGCAATGAACTGATTGTATATCTGCTCGGTAAACCATAGAGCATTCTTGCCCCCCATAAGATTGGGAGTCAGATAATTACCCAGGCTCAGCATGAATACCACGATAGAGCCGGAGGCGATGCCGGGCATGGCATGGGGAATAATGATTTTCCAGACTATGGTAAACATGTTGGAGCCCAGATCGAAGGCAGCCTCGATTAGGCTGTCATCCAAACTGTCCATGACGCTCAGCAGAGGAACGACCATGAAGAGCATGGAGGTATAAACGAGGCCCATGGTCATCGCCACATCGTTGTAGAGCATTTCCACCGGCTGCTGGAGGATTCCCCACTCGACTAGAAAATGATTGATCACGCCGCTTTCTCTCAACAGTATCATCCACCCGTAGATGCGCACCAGTTCACTGACCCAGAAGGGCATAAGCAGCAGCAGACTCAAGAAGCCTCTGAATTTAGGTGGAGCAACCTTGGTAATATAAAAGGCCACCGGCAGTGAGATACAGAGAGTAAGAAAGGTCACGATGATCGCATAAAGGGCGGTTCGGGTGAATGTCAGCCAGTAGATCGGCTCCCGGAAGAATTCGAGATAATTTGAAACCGACCAGACCATGTCTCCATAGTCGTTTTCGATGCGAAAGGACATTCGGAGCAGGTCGATATGGGGCAGTACAATGAGCAGGAAGAGCCAGAGCAGTATGGGGGTGAGAAAGATAAAAAGCGGCAGTTTTGATGTTGCTTTACCAAGTGTGCTCATGGCAGTGGAAAACAGTTGCCAGCCCTTGCATCCCAACCTATTTCAATACGGTCTTTTACAGAGATGTGTTCGTACTGTCGGTTTTGTGGCAGGCTGATAAGCAGTTCGTCGTCTGAGGCCGGACTTTCTACCAGCAGCTGGGTGTTGGCTCCATCGAAGAGAATGGAGCTGACCAGGACGTTCAGCCTGTTCAATTCAGGTAGTTCTTGGGCCGGTTCGAGGATAACCGATTCAGGTCTGATATACAATTCGGCCTGGACACCAGGGGTAAGCTGTCTGTCTGTTCTGATCAATAATTTTTCACCGCTTGCTGTCTGCAGTTCCGCTGTGCCATCGTTACAACCAACTATTTTACCGGGTAACCGGTTGTTGTCGCCCACGAATCTGGCCACAAAGGGGGAAGCCGGTTTGGTATAGAGATTCTGGGGGCTGTCAATCTGCTCGAATCGGCCTTCGTTCATGACCGCCACGTGATCTGACATGACCAAAGCCTCGGATTGGTCATGGGTGATATAGACAAAGGTCGTGCCCACCTCCATCTGCAATTTCTTTAGTTCGATCTTCATCTGTTCACGCAGTTTGAGATCGAGTGCCCCGAGCGGTTCGTCAAGAAGCAGAACTGTGGGGTCTAGTACCAGACTGCGGGCAATAGCCACACGCTGTTTCTGGCCTCCGGATAGGTGGTGAATTTTTTTTGCCTCGAACCCGGGGAGGTTGACACGTTCTAGAATATCAGAGACCTTCTTCCTGATTTCGGTTTTTGATTCGTTTCTGCGGGCCAGTCCAAAACCAATGTTATCGGCCACATTCATCATCGGAAACAAGGCAAGGTGCTGAAAAATGAGGTTTACGGGCCGTCTGTTCGGCGAGATATTCGCCATGTTTTGGGCGCGTATGTAGATAGCACCTTTACTGGGCTCTTCAAAGCCGGCGATCATTCTCAATAAAGTCGTCTTACCACAGCCCGAAGGCCCGAGAATTGAGAAGAACTTACCTTTTTCAACTTCAAAGGAGACGTCGTCGACCGCGACGAAGGATTTGAATCGTTTGCTGACGCTTTTTACGGATAAATCCACTTCCATGACATCGAGACCAGATCTCCATGAGGCACCGCCGCCAATTCTGCAGCGATCCGCGGCGGTGCCTGAATGGGAATTTTTTTTTGGGAGCCAGCGTTGCTATTGTGAGGCTTTTACCTTGTCGAGAATTTTACCCTCAATGGCTTCCAGTTTGGCCGGGACTGGCGGGTACCATTTAATATTGTCGACATCAGCCTGGCTGAAGCTTCTTTGAAAATTGGCTTTAACCGCGTCATCATAGAACTCGATGGCACCTGCAGAAGCAGTTCCATATTTTTCTGCGTTGGTAAATACCGCAGCATTTTCTGGCCGCATCATAAAATTAATCCACTTATAGGCACCTTCGACATTTTTTGCCTTGGCCGGGATCGTAAAGGTATCTATCCATCCCAGGGCACCGCTTTTGGGGGCGACGAAGTCAATATCGGGATTTTCAGCATTGAGTTTCCAGCCACCATTGTCCCAGGCCATGGCGACATTAACTTCTCCGGAGCGCATGGACTGGAGCAGCGCATCTCCGTTGGCCCAATAGGTCTTTACCAGCCCTTTGGCGTCAATCAACTTCTGGCCTATGCTCTCCATCAAAGCTTCATATTTTTCTGCATCACCGTAGAGGGCAAAGGGGTCTTTTCCCTCAGCAAAGGCCATGGCGATAAGGGTTGGACGCTTCAGACGATAGCTGACGCGGCCTTCGTATTGTGGATCCAGCAGCGCAGTATAATCATCGGCACCCGCTGCAGTTTTCTTGTTGACGATCAAGCCTGAGGTTCCATAAACGTGCGGCACTCCATAGCTTTTGCCGTCAACCATGGTGTTCTTTTTGACTGCTTCCAGCATCGAGGGGACAATGAGTTTGGCATCGATTTTGGTATAATCTATCGGCTGGTAGATATTGAATTTTTCCTGAACCGATGAGATACGGTCCTGACTGGGCTGGGCTAGATCAAATCCTGCGCCACGGGTGGCCCTCAGTTTGGCGATCATTTCTTCATTGTTGGAAAACGTGGTATTTACAGTAATACCCGTTTCCTTTTCGAATTTCTCAACCAGGGACTTCGGGGCATACCCTGTCCAGGTGAGCAGTTCGAGTGTCTCTGCGCTGACGCCCGAACCGAGGCCGAGAATAAATCCGCCTGCAACCATTAGGGAAAGCACTTTTTTCTTCATTTTGTCCTCCATGGGGTTGATTGGATAATGATTTCTGCCTTTCAAGCAGATGTTGCCTGGTTCAGCCTATAGACATCTGCATTAAATCCTCATTAAATTGTTGTTATAAATTGGGAATAACCAGGTGATCGATCCAGTTCCTTAGCTCCTGTTCACGTATCTGGCGGTCGGTGATATCATCCCCGATGTGGAGTTTTTTTCTCAGCTGCCGGTTGGTGATGTCGTTGTGAAGTGCAATCATGTCATCGGCATAGCGTTGCACCTCCTGTGTCTGGGTGAAAAATCCCTCAGAGATCAGGGGGGTGGACCTGGCGGCAATCAGCTTGGCCATTTCCAGAAGGTTATATTCCGGATGATACTGGGCGGCCCAAAACGTCCCCTTCTTATGATGTACTTCAAGGGCCTGAACTTTGCAATGCTGGTTATATGCGAGAATGGTGCCTCCCTCTGGGATCTTTGTTACTTCATCGAGGTGCATCTCAAAACCGTTGAAGACGTCCGGCTTACCGGTTAGAAGCTGGGACCGTTTCCCTTCCTCGGTTAGATGAATATCCCGGCCGATCGACCACTCTCTTCCCCTGGGGTTCTTCTCAACTTCCCCACCGGCTGCAACGGCAGCCATCTGAATCCCCCAGCAACTCCCATAGGAAGGGATACCATACTCATACACGGCTTTGGCAAAAGCGATTTGCTTGGTAACGCGCTCGTCATCGAGGTGAAAGATGGTCAGGTCCGAGCCTGTCCAGATGATGCCATCAAAGTGCTCAATGGAGTGGTTATCCGGCAGAATATCCCCGGAATCTGCGGCAAAGCAGAGTGTGACCCGGACAGAAGGAACGTATCTATTTAGAAAATCGATAAAGAAATTGTGTGGATGACCTACCCCGGAAAGGTCGAAGTTATCCCTGCTTTCCTTGGGATAGCCATTTATTACACAGATAGAAATCTGCTGCTTGGTAGTGATCATCAACTGTTCACCTAAGCTCTGAGTTGTTAAAGGGTACCCTAAAGATCTAAATCTTTTAAGATCTGTGGATAATCGGTAATCAGTTTATCCACTCCTGCCTTGCGGAAGCGTATCATCTCGTTGGGATCATTTACCGTAAAAAGGTTGACCCGGCAGCCTCGTGCCAGCGCTTCTTGAATCTGATTTTCATCGGTGTAGGCCGAATTGGCGTTGTATATTTTAAATTCATAATCTCCCCAGTCTTGCTTACCGGAATAGGGAACACCGATCAAGGCGTTGATTTCCAGATCTGAACTCAAGCTTTGTATTTTTCTCAGGTAGTTGAAATTAAAGGAAGAAATCGCCAGGTTTGTTGATGGCATTTGAACACGTTCAAGTAGCTGCAACACATGTTCAACAACAGGAAAATTATTATTAGGCGGCGGCAATGCTTTTAGTTCCAGGTTGATGAACCAGTCCTTGGTCTTTACGAAGAACAGAACTTCTTCAAGCAGAGGGATCTGAATCCCCCGCATAGCCGACTGTTCCGGGAGCGATACGTTGCCCTCACTAACCTCTCCCAACGGGTCTGCCTCAATAAACCAGGTGCCGGCGTCAAGACTGCGTAATTCCTCTAAAGTAAAGGTTGTAATCGGCTGATCTACCCTATCCGGGAACTTCTCATCCACATCAGTGGTACGGTTCAGCAAATCGTCATGAAAAAGTATTAACTCGCCATCGACAGAAACCGATACATCGACTTCAACACCGTGAGCTCCGATCTGCCAGGCTTTCTCGATAGCTGCCATGGTGTTTTCTGGAGCCAGGCTGCGGGCGCCGCGATGTGCGATATTGTATAGTGAAGAGGGAGGCGCTTTGGAGGGAATCGTGGTCACGGTCATTAGCAGTTCGAAAGAGCCCGCACTATTTTAGTTAAGTCATCTTTAATATTCTAAGATGACAACAAAAATAAGACTATGATACATTAGGTGATGTGTCAATATTTGGGTCGCAATAATCTTGAAAAATATTCGCCAAGGAGAGGACATGAAACTGTCAGGAAAGGTTGCGCTGATCACCGGGGCAGCAAGCGGCATCGGCAGGGAGACGGCCCTGCTTTTTGCCAACGAGGGTGCCTCTGTGGTCGCCTGTGATATCGACGATCGAGGCGGTGCTGAAACGGTCACAATGATAGAGCAGGATGGAGGCAGTGCGCTCTACGTCCACAGCGATGTCTCGAAAGCCAAGGACTGCCGCAGAATGGTCGAACAGGCCGAATCTGAATTCGGTGCTCTGCATATACTTTTCAACAATGCAGGTATCATGGACAGCCGGGACGACAATGCCGAGGTGACCGAAGAAGATGTCTGGGATCTGACCATGAATATCAATCTCAAGGGGGTCTTTCTAGGCTGCAAGTACGGTATACCGGCACTCAAGCGGGCCGGTGGAGGATCCATTATCAATACAGCCTCCTTCGTTGCCCTGCTTGGTGCGGCGACTCCACAGATAGCTTACACCGCTTCCAAGGGAGGTGTGCTGTCCATGACGAGAGAACTGGCGGTGATCCATGCCCGGGAAAATATCAGAGTTAACGCACTCTGCCCCGGGCCGCTGAGGACGGAGCTTTTAATGAAGTTTCTCGATAGTGAGGAAAAACGCCAGCGGCGGCTGATCCATATTCCCGCCGGTCGATTTGGAGAGGCAGCTGAGATGGCCAAGGCTGCCCTTTTTCTGGCCAGTGATGATGCCAGCTATGTTACCGGTACGGAATTCGTTGTAGATGGGGGGATTACCGCTGCCTACGTGACCCCCGAATGAGAGAGTCGTTGAACATTGGGCAAGAGTTTAGGTGGACTTGCTTTAGGGTGTAAACTTGTGCTATGCCTGAACTGATTGATGTAAAACCAGTGGTTGCCGGTATTGGTGAGGTCCTCTGGGATGTGCTGGGAGATACCGAAACCCTGGGAGGTGCTCCGGTCAATTTTGCCTATCATGTCGGCCAAATGGGGACAACCGCGCTGGCGATTTCCAGTATCGGTGACGATGTCAGGGGCCAAAGGGCGATAAGTACCCTTATGGAGTATCGAGTTGATACCGACCATATCACCGTCATTGATGGAGCCCCAACGGGTTACGTGCAAGCCAGCGTGGATTCAGGTGGTGTTGCGACCTATGTCTTTCCCGATGAGGTGGCCTGGGATCGAATCCGTATCGATTCGACGACTATGGAGTTGGGCTCTCGCCTTGACGCGGTCTGTTTCGGGAGTCTGGCTCAGCGATCAGCTCACTCCCGCTTAACCATACAACGTTTTTTAAAATCGCTGCACTCCGGTGTCCTCAAGGTTTTCGATCTCAATATTCGTCAGGGTTATTATTCCACTGAGATAATTCGCGACTCTCTGGAGCAGGCAGATATCTTGAAGCTCAATGACGAAGAGATTGTATTGCTGGCCCGACTGGAAGATCTCAAAGGATCCGTCGATGAGCAATTGCGCCTGCTGGTGGAGCGCTATCGTCTGTCCCTGGCGGCGCTGACCAGGGGTGCTCACGGAAGCCTGCTGGTATCTTCTGCTGCTATTTCCGATCATCCGGGGTATCAGGCTGAAGTGGTGGATACCATAGGTGCAGGCGACAGTTTTACTGCGGTCACTGCGGTTGGGATGTTGAAAGGCTATTCTCTGGAGTCGATTAATGAACATGCCAACCGGGTTGCCGCCCATGTTTGCAGTTACAGAGGGGCGATGGTGCCGTTGCCGGAGAACCTAAGGAAATTTTAAACAGTTCTGGAAAGGGGATCTCTAATGATTTATCTTGCTGTTGCGGGTAAACTCTACACAATGGTCCGAACCGAACGCAAGTACGCGTCAAACAGGTGTACATCATGAGACACAGAAGTAAAACAAAGCGAAACGAAGTTGGGAAAAGAAGGCTGAGATTCCGGAGAACTCTGGTAATAGCCTCGCTCTGTCTCGGCTTGTTTCTTTTCGGTCCCCATTACCAATCCATGGATAGTATCTCGATTACTCCGAATCCGGTTCTGGCACAAACAGATGATACTCAGGGTTCGACTGGATCCGATGAGGCCACTGACGATACGCCCAGCGAACAGGATATAGCCGACTTTGCCTCCGAGTATGACAAAGATGGTGATGGCGAGATAGACGAGCCCGAAGCCGATGAAGAAGAGGCCGAGGAAGATGAACCGGAGCAGGATGAGGCGGATGAAGCGGACGATGGATTCGATGGCGACGATGGCGACGAGAGCGATGACCAGGACCGCGACAACCAGTATGATGACGATGACGATGGTGAAGAAACTGAGGCTGATGAGAGTGAAGACACCGCTCATTCAGGGAAGAATAGAGATGATATAGATGGCGAGGCGAGCCCGGAATACAGGTTGTCAGGTTATGATCGATACAGCGTGGAAGGCAGCCTTCGCCGGCTGGGCTCAAGTAGCGAATTGACTCCGCTGATCGAGCGGGAAGAGAGGATGCTTCTTGAAAACTGAACGGTTTATTTGGGCTCCATCATTGACGACATCTCGGGTGAAATTATGAGAGTTTCAATCATTAACGGTGACTTCTCTAAACAGATGAAAGTGTTTGCCGGTATCCATGTCCTACTTCTGGCCCTGTTCTTCTGCGGTGAATTTTCTGAGGCTGCTAAACTGGGCAATACCTTGGGTTTGAAAACAACTCCGATGCCGAAGTACCAGGCCGGAACCACCTTTGTGTATTCAGATGGATCGTGGGAAACTGTCATAAAAGTGGGTCCAGAAGGCATTACCTGGAGAAATCACCGCGGTTCCATTTCCACCGGGTCGCCGGATTTTATTTACAAGCGCTTTAAGTGGCAGACTAAGAAAAGATACGGCTATAGAGATTTCAAACAGACCACCTTTATAATGAGTCCACCGACGCCTCCGCTCTGGCCGCTCGAGGTAGGCAACAAAACCCGATTCGATGAAAGAGGACGCTGGTTTGATGAACTGGGCGTGGAGAGCCGCTATGACAGCTTCTGGAGTTGTGAAGTAATAGGGACTGAAAAGCTGAGCGTAGGTGCCGGAGACTTCGATACCTGGAAGATCACCTGCAAAAGATACCCGAACAAATTCAGGTCCACCAGCAAGACACGGGAATATCGAACCTGGTACTACGCACCGATCGTCAACCACTGGGTTGTTGAAGATCGTGATTACAACGGCTACCGGGAAAATCGGAGTAAAGAATTGATCGCTGTGCTGCCGGATCTGCAGACGTTCACTGCTGATGAAAACGATATTCTCTCCATTCAGAAACAGTTTCAGAACGCTCTGGAAGCCAATCAGATTGGGGACACCAATGTCTGGGAGAATTTCAACCAGCAGCTGGTCATCGGAGTGACCCCGGTGAAATCTTTCAAACACCCCAATGGTGGCATCTGCAGACAATACCTTCAGGTGCTTGCCAAAGAAGGGCTGCCCTATGAGTTTCCAGGTATAGCCTGCAGGAACGAAAAGGGCCGCTGGGCCATTCCACGAAGATAGGGTAGCAGTTTTTCCCTCGAATCTCGCAGCAGCAGCTTAATATTTCAGGCGAGATATCTCTTGTCCTACAATGCAGTATGTTTCCGGAATTATTCGTTTTTTGTTCCTAAGCACCCGGTATCTGAGGTGATTTGCCGGCCAGTCCCGCCGGTGTCGTAAACTTCTTTGCTGTTTCAAGCGTATTTCATTTGACAGGCAGTTTATTTTGGGTATATGTGATTAATCTGCGGCTTAAATAGTCTCTTTGCGGTGGCTCGGTATTTTGTTCAACACAGTATCTGCCAATGGAGGAAAGGTGATGAAAAATGGTGAAAAGCTCGTCATAGTAGGTTGCAGCGGTGCCGGCGGTCCGGCTGCGATGATGGCCAAGAAACTGATGCCTGGAGTCGATGTTACGGTAATCAGAAAAGAAGAGTTCTTTATCGTCAGGTGAGCCCTTCCGCACGTGACGGCCGGTCTGGTCGCTGACAAGTCGATTGTGGTTCCCGATACGATGCTCGAATCCGGCGGCATCAAGGTGGTCAGGGATGAGGCGCTGCAGAAATTAGGGGCGACTCAAGCTGCCGACTAGCGGTTTATCGCCAGCCCGTTCAGATAAAGATCCATCAGAACTCGGACGTCATCCTCGATGCCGTCCTGGGTCGTGGAACCGAGGCGGTGCATCATCAGGTTCAATATGGCATCGAGATACATTGTGCCAACCCGATGATTATCGACCGCTCTGATGGTGCCGTTAAGCCTGGCTTCCTCAAGGGTGGCTGCAAATAATTCGACCACCCTTGAGTACCAGTTCGCCTCATCTGCACCACAGCCGATGCAGACATCGCCACTATCCTTGAGCTCTTGAAAGGATTGTTCATATTCGACGAGATGTTTCATCGAGGCGGTGGCATACAGTCCCAATTTGGCAATCGGGACCTGGTCGGCTGAGGCTATATGCTGAAATTGTACTTCGAGTTCATCGAATTTGCAGTTTTTCATAGAGTCCGTGCAGGTCATGCCGTTTTGCCCCTGGTGAAGCGTTAAATGAAGTTTTGATAAGATGTTGACTGCATAATCATTATTTCAGCAAAATCCCGGCATCTTTGGCCACGTCGGCGATATGATCGACAAACAGCGCAGCAAATTGGTCATTGCTGCCAAGGCCTTCAAGTTTCGCATCAACCTTATACCCTGCTTCCGTCAGGACCGATTTCCAGGAATCCACTTCAGGCCCTGCCATATCATTGGTTGCGTGGTCACCGGCAACAATCATGAAAGGCCGCAAAATGATCTTTTTACTCTCCAGATGTTTCATCCGGGACATCAGGTCAGCCAATGTCGGTGCACCTTCGACAACGCCGATAAAGGTTTTTATCTCAGGATAGAGCTCCCTCATCTTTTTTTCTGTCTCCGCATAAATACCGGTTGACCAGTGTTCATTGCCATGGCCCATGTAGACAAGAAGCGCACCGGCTAGCCTGGCCTCCTCGGCGTCTTTTGCCAGTGTCTCACAGACTGCCTCCACATCGTCATGATAGGGATACAGATCCCCGGGCCTGCCCAGAGCGGGTCTTCCCATGACGATTTTGTTGATCGGCTTCCAGCGGGGCTTCATGGTCCGTATCGAGACCAGTCCATTGACATACTGCTGAAGGTCGTGGGACTGTTCCATAAAAAACATATGGGTGGGCTGAACGACGATATTGGTATAGCCGTCCTCCAGCAGATCACCGACCGTGGCTATGAAATTTTTCACATAGAGCACTTCTTCGGGAATTCCCCGGGAGATCCAGGTGTCAGGCTCTGCCTGTCGCTCTTTCCAGATCGAGCGAATGATATTTGAGGTGAAGGTAATCCGAACTTCCGTCTCGGGGTAGGCATTTCTCACTGTAGCAGTGATGTTGGTGATGGCCCCGACAGCTTCTGGTACTGTGGTTCCGAAGCTGGCCAGAATAATAGCGCTGTTGCCGTTTCCAGATTTAGCCATCGAACCGGATCCAAAGGCGGCGCTTCCCCCCAAAAGGCAGATTATCATGGCCAGAAAGAACACCTTGCAATTAGATTTCATAACTCTTGCTCCCCTGTTCCGGTCTGAAATAAAAAAATCCCAGACCATTTTATTTACTGATCCGGGATGCCCTGTAATCTCGTATCGGTGTGAACTACTTTGTCCGCAAGATAATTCACCTTTCTTCCAGGCAGGTCTTCTGACTTTCCTTCGCCTTCAAACTGCCTTCCCGCCTGCACGGCAGTGGCACGAAATGTTGAACGCGTTCTCCCATCCTTGCAGCAGAGAACAGGAGCAGGATTACAGCGGCGGGCCCGTCCCGGATTCGCACCGGGTTCACTTTTCACCACCTTGGTGGAACCTGAAATTGATCTAGTATTAACGAGATAGCGGAACCGTGTCAATGATATTGTCAGCCACTGACGAGGGGCAGCGGCTGAGTCATCTGCTGTCCCATTAATGGTTGGAGACAGACCACCAAAAGATAGTTAGGGGGTGGCCGCCCAACTAGTGTACACTTGATCTTCTGGTGTCCACACAATTGACACCGATGGCTGTGCCAGACGTGAGCAGTGGTACCGAAGAAGCGGCATGGGTATTAATATTATTATATAATATAAGGTATTTAGTGGGATGTTCAAAAGAATATAGGGGGCAACATGTTTCTGGCACATTCCTGGCAAAATAGAGTCCTAACCAGAAGATGACCGGTAGGCGCTGCCGATCGGTGGCAAAATCAGTAATTAACATGACTGAGGGGGGCGTGAGATGAACGGATTGGATCAAGTCGTTGTCTATATGTGGTTTTTGCCTGTGGTTCTTTTTATCGTCATGCCCTTGTGTGTGGGGGCCGTCTGGTGGCCGATTTCACTCTTCGTTAAAACAGTTCGGCGGGAAGAAGCCCAGGAACGGGTGGCAGAAATTGTTGCCGGGGAAGCGCGCGAGACAGTTTGAGTACTTTTAGTTGAGCACAGCCGCACCTTTTAAGGAGCTATCCGAGTGGGTAGTAATTCGGATAGCCGAAGCAGCGTGAACATCGCTGCCAGCACAAACTATGACTCCATGCTCATCGAGGTGAATAGGAGAGAAGGGGAGGAACAGGATGAGCATTATGGTAGGACTGGCAGCGAAGAGGGTGGTGTGTCATTCTTTCGGGAGAGGCGTCAACCTCTCCCATATTTTCTGTTAATTATCCCTGCGCTTCCAGCGGCACATAAAATTTGCCGTTCTCTCTCTGGACGAGCAGAAGGAGCTTGTCCTTGTCTTTGGAATCACGCAGCTGCTTTTTAACTTCGTTCACCGAGTCGACTGCTTTGCGGTTTACTTCGACAATGACGTCTCCTTTGCGCAGACCGGCCTCGGAGGCAGCACTGCCCGGTTCGACGCCGACAATTGCCACACCGTCCTGGGCTTCGACCCGGAGCTGCTGGGCTACATTCTCATCGAGGTCATGCAGTTGCAGGCCCCATTTTCCTTTGCCAGCGTCGTCAGCTTTACCGTGAAATGAATCATCTGCAGCAAGTTCACCGACGCTGACCGTCAGCTGTTTTTCCTGACCATCACGAAGAACCGTTAATTCAACTTCCTCCCCAACCGGAGTTGCAGCCACCTTGGCTGGCAGATCACGGCTGTCCTTGATCTTGTGGTCGTCGAAATCGATGATTATGTCGCCCCGTTCGATTCCCGCTTTCGCCGCCGGGCTGTCAGGGGTAACGTCGGCCACCAGGGCCCCGCTGTGCTCCTCAACTTCAAGTGCCTTGGCCAGATCGGGAGTAATCGTCTGGATGTTGACCCCTAAGTAACCGCGGGTGATTTCACCATGCTCGACCAACTGGGGAATAAGCGGCTTGGCAGTGTTGACCGGAATGGCGAAACCGATTCCCTGGCCCTGGGGGATGATGGCCGTGTTGATACCGACCACTTCGCCCTTCATATTGAACAGGGGTCCGCCTGAATTACCAGGATTGATGGAAGCATCGGTCTGGATGAAATTGTCGTACGGTCCAGCCCCGATAACTCTTCCCTTGGCACTGACGATTCCCGAGGTAACGGTGTGATTGAGGCCAAAGGGGTTGCCGATGGCGACCACCCAGTCACCCACTTTCAGGTTCTCGGAGTTGCACAGCGTGGCTTTGGGTAGATTTTTCGGGGCCTTGATCTTGAGGACCGCGAGGTCTGTTTTAGGGTCTAAGCCAACCACTTCGGCCGGATATTCTTTCTCGTTTGCCAGGGTTACCGAGACTTCTTTGGCACCTTCAACCACGTGATTATTCGAGAGGATGTAACCATCTTCACTTATGATGACTCCCGAACCGGCCCCCTGGGAAGGATGGCTTCTGGGCCCCTGGGGCATCTGCTCGAAAAATTTACCGAAAAAGTCACCGAACTGGTCCCCAAAGGGGTTTCCATGCATCTCTGGTCCTTGGAAGGCAGCCTCTGCAACCTTGGTCACCTTTACATTTACGACACTTGGACTGAGCTTGTCGGCGAGTTCCGCAAACGATGTCGGCATTGAAGGAGATTCAATTACTTGGTTCTGCTCAGCGGCAACCGTATCTCCTGCGCTGAGGGTTCTTGTCCCGTTTAATCCTGTCGCCACCAGAGCACCGGCCACAAAAAAGGGAATTCCGGCAAGCAGCAGCTTCCTAGGCCTTAAATTTTTAATCGAGAGTTTGGGTTTATCGTGGTTAGCCATTTTCTACCTCCTGTTAAGATTGATTTCTCCTTGAGTCATGAGAAATTTTCTACATATGTAATAGGCCCAAGGCGCCGTCTCAGGCAAGGCGCGACAGAGGAGTCGGCGGAGCAGCTTGGTGGCGCTGTTAGCAGACAACCCAGTGAGTAATCGAGCATGAGGGGATGGATTGGGCTTATTTCGCAAGTATTGACTCTCATGTCTGAGATAGTAGGACACCAACATTAAAGGGGGATTAACCGAAAATGATATGTGTGCAATGTTGGGAAATAATGGCGGACCGGTAAAATCGGTCAACACAGCCTATGTTG
>CAJQNS010000092.1 GCA_905479735.1 uncultured Desulfofustis sp. | reverse complement strand
CTTAGCCTGAAATTTCACTGATAACGCCGGCGCCTACCGTACGGCCACCTTCACGAATCGCAAAACGCAAACCAACGTCCATCGCAATCGGCGTGATCAGCTCTGCCTCAACCGACACATTGTCGCCAGGCATTACCATCTCTACTCCCTCAGACAACGTCACCACACCAGTCACATCCGTCGTACGGAAGTAAAACTGAGGGCGGTAGCCGTTGAAGAACGGGGTATGACGGCCACCCTCATCCTTGCTCAAAATATAGCACTCGGCCTTGAACTTGGTGTGCGGGGTAATCGATCCCGGCGCTGCCAGTACCTGGCCACGCTCGATCTCATCGCGCTTCACACCGCGCAACAGGGCGCCGATGTTGTCTCCAGCCTGACCCTGGTCCAGAAGCTTGCGGAACATCTCAACGCCGGTCACCGTCGTCTTCTCCGTCTCACGGATGCCGACGATCTCAATCTCCTCACCAACCTTGATCACTCCGCGCTCTACACGACCGGTGGCTACCGTTCCACGACCCGAAATAGAGAATACGTCCTCTACCGGCATCAGGAAGGGCTGGTCAACGTCACGTTCCGGCTCAGGGATATAGCTGTCTACCGCTTCCATCAGCTCCCAGACGCATTTGGCCTTCTCTTCGTCGTCCGGATTCTCAAGGGCAAGTAGGGCTGAGCCCTGGACAAAAGGAATATCGTCGCCGGGAAATTCATACTTGTCCAGCAGTTCGCGAAGTTCCATCTCAACCAGCTCGATCAACTCCTCGTCGTCGACCATGTCGCATTTATTCAAAAACACAACCATCGCAGGAACACCTACCTGGCGAGCAAGCAGGATGTGTTCGCGGGTCTGAGGCATGGCCCCGTCAGTCGCTGCCACAACCAGTATCGCTCCGTCCATCTGGGCGGCCCCGGTGATCATATTCTTGATGTAGTCGGCATGACCCGGGCAGTCAACATGGGCATAGTGACGGTTGTCCGTCTCATATTCCACGTGGGCTGTGGCAATCGTGATGCCACGCTCTTTTTCTTCAGGCGCCTTATCAATCTCACCGAAATCGGTGAACGTGGCCTGACCTTTCAAAGACAGTACCCGTGTTATCGCTGCCGTCAATGTCGTCTTGCCATGATCGATATGACCTATCGTTCCTACATTCACATGCGGCTTCGTTCGCTCGAATTTCTCCTTTGACATCTTCTTTCCTCAATACTGATTGGGTCTAAATCCCTCTGATTTTCCTGATTATCCTGTCTGCCTTTGCCTTCGGCACCACATCATATTCCAAAAACTGCATGCTGAAATGGGCCCGTCCCTGGGTTGCCGACCTCAACGAGGTCGAGTAGCCGAACATCTCGGCCAGCGGCACGTGGGCCTTGACGATCTGGACATCGTTTTCGGCCTCGATTCCGGTGACCTTACCTCTCTTGGAATTAAGGTCCGAAATCACATCCCCGACATACTCCTCCGGGGTAACCGCTTCCAGATCCATGACCGGCTCCAGCAGAACCGGTTCTGCTTCGGTTCCGGCCTTTCTCAAAGCCATCGCCGCAGCTACTCCGAAGGCCATTTCGGTCGAATCTTCCTCATCGTACGAGCCGCCCGTCAGGGTTACCTTGACATCAGTGAGCGGGTGGCCGATGAGCGGCCCGGAGTCGAGCGTGTCTTTGACTCCTTTTTCTATGGCAGTGAGAAACATTGATGGAATCGTCTTCTCATCAACCTCGCTGCTGAACACAAAACCACCGCTCCGCTCCAGTGGCTCTATCTTGAGGACGACATGTCCGTACTGACTGGTACCTGTCGTCTGCTCAAAACGCCCCTCTTCAGTGACGCTCTGAGTAATCGTCTCTTTATAGGCTACCTGCGGGGTTCCGACATTGGCGGAAACCTTGAATTCGTTGAGCAGCCTGTGCACTATTATCTCCAGATGAAGCTCGCCCATCCCTGAGATAATCTTTTGTCCCGTGTCTTTATCAGTACTGATAGTGAAGGACGGGTCCTCCAGAGCGATCTTATCAAGCGTTTCGGTGAGCTTACTCTCTTCGGCCTTGCTTCTGGGCTCAATGGCCACACCGATGACCGGATCCGGAAAGTCCATGCTTTCCAGAACGACAAAATCGCCGTTTTCACAGAGCGTATCGCCGGTTGTAGTAAACTTTAGTCCGACAATCGCCCCGATGTCTCCAGCCCCGATCGATTTGACCTCTTCCCGCTTGTTGGCGTGAAGCTTGAGAAGCTTGGAGATTTTTTCCTTTTTCTTTTTGACCGGGTTGAACACCTTGTCGCCGACACTGAGCCCCCCCGAATAGATCCGCATAAAAGCGAGGTTTTCAACAAATGAGTCGCTCATCAGCTTGAAAACCAGGCCGCAGAACTTTTCCTTCGGTCCGGTTTTACGCCGGACCGGCTCACCCTGTCGGTCGAGCCCTTCTACGAAGCCGATATCCACCGGTGAAGGCAGGTATCTGACCACGCTGTCCAACAAAGGTTGTATACCTTTGTTTTTAAAGGCGCTGCCGCACAGTACCGGCACAATTTCAAGCGCCAAAGTGGCCTTTCTCAGTGCACGGTACATCTCGTCAACCGAAACCGGTTTATCGTCAAGATATTTTTCCATGACCCCCTCATCGAAATCGGCCAATTTCTCGAGGAGTGCCATTCGTGCGGCCGTGAATACTTCTTTATACTGATCAGGAATGGCTGATTCTACCACTTCCTGTCCTAGAGACTGCTCGGAAAAGGCGAGCATTTTCTCTTCAACGAGGTCTATGACCCCTTCAAAATCTGCTTCTCTGCCGACCGGTATCTGGAGGGGCAACGGATTAGCCCCAAGCCGTTCGGACATCATTGTCAAACACCGCTCAAAATTGGCCCCTACTCTGTCCATCTTATTGATGAAGGCCAATCGGGGGATGGCATATTTGTCAGCCTGTCTCCACACTGTTTCCGATTGGGGCTCGACCCCACCGACAGCGCAGAAGACGGCGATTACACCATCCAGCACCCTCAGGCAGCGCTCCACCTCGACGGTGAAGTCAACATGACCAGGGGTGTCTATAATGTTGATCTTATGATCATTCCAGGTGCAGGTCGTGGCTGCCGAGGTGATCGTGATCCCTCGTTCCTGCTCCTGTTCCATCCAGTCCATGACGGCGTTACCGTCATGAACTTCGCCCATCTTATACGAACGGCCCGTATAATAGAGAATCCGTTCGGTGGTCGTAGTCTTGCCGGCATCGATATGGGCCATGATGCCGATATTGCGTATGCTCGATAATTCCTCTGAAGCTGACATCAACAATCCTCACATCTTCTCTATTGGTGATTTCAGCTCCTGATCTCAGCAAGACCGTTCCTCTTCTTACCAGCGATAGTGGGCGAACGCTTTGTTGGCTTCCGCCATCCTGTGGGTATCGTCTTTCTTCTTTACCGCCGCTCCCCGCTCGTTATAAGCATCAAGCAGTTCTGCCGCCAGTTTATCCGACATTGACTTACCCGAACGGGACTGGGCAAAACCAATGATCCAGCGAATTGCCAGCGCGTTTCTTCTGGTCTGGCGTACTTCCATGGGCACCTGATAGGTGGCACCACCGACACGTCTTGACTTGACCTCGACCCGTGGCCGGACATTTTCCATGGCCTGCTCGAAGACGACCATCGGCTCCTCATCGGGCACGCGTTGATCGATGACTTCCATCGCATCATAGAAGATTCTTCTGGCCAGGCTTTTCTTGCCACGCTGCATCAGACCATTGGTAAACTTTGACACCAGCACGTTGTTGTAACGCGGATCTGGTTCAGTTACCCTTTTATCTGCACCTTTTCTACGGGACATAATTCAAATCTCCATTCCTTATCAGGAAGGCTTCTTGGCACCATATTTCGACCGGCCTTGACGACGATCGGATACTCCCAGAGTGTCGAGCGTACCACGTACGACATGATACCGGACACCGGGAAGATCCTTTACCCTGCCGCCCCTGATCAGAACAACCGAGTGCTCCTGCAGGTTATGGCCGATGCCCGGGATATAGGAAGTAACCTCAATACCGTTTGTCAATCGTACCCTGGCGACCTTTCTCAAGGCAGAGTTCGGCTTTTTCGGTGTTGTGGTATAAACCCTGACACACACGCCTCTTTTCTGTGGAGATCCTTTCAGCGCAGGTGTGTTGGTCTTCTTGACGATCTTCTTCCTGCCCTGGCGTACCAGTTGATTAATTGTCGGCATTACGTTTACTGCTCCTTCTCTAAGATCAGATTGTAACTTGCTAATGAACCACAGAACAAAAGACCCAAATGTGCTGTGGCACAAAAGACAATACTTACATCACAGCTGTTTTAGTGTCAAGCCAAAAAGTAATTACCTTTCAACTTATTTCACCAGTTCCTGGTTGATTCCGGTACCGGCCGAAATGAGCCGCCCCATGATTACATTCTCTTTAAGTCCTTTCAGTTCATCCATTTTACCGGCCATGGCAGCATTGGTCAGGACCTTGGTGGTCTCCTGGAAAGAGGCTGCCGAGATAAAGCTCTCGGTGGACAGCGACGCCTTGGTCACTCCAAGCAGCAGCGGCTCGGCGGCCGGCGGCTTGGGCGCCTCGGCAAAGATTCCGCCAGCTGCCATGAACTCGCTGCGTTCGGCCATCAGCCGGTCACGCTCATCTTCAAAGGCCCACCATTCGACCTGCTCTCCAATCATGAACTTGGAATCGCCAGAGCCGGTAATCAGGACCCGGCGCAGCATCTGCCGAACGATGACCTCGATATGCTTGTCGTTGATCTTAACCCCCTGCAGCCGGTAGACTTCCTGAATCTCGTTGACCAGAAACTTGGCCAGTTCCTTGACCCCGAGCACACCAAGAATGTCATTGGGGACGATGGTGCCTTCCATCAGCCGTTCACCGGCCTGCACGTAGTCACCTTCATGGACGATGATATGTTTCACTTTGGGCACCAGGTATTCCTGCGATTCTCCATATTCCGGAGTAACGATGACCCGGCGCTTGCCCTTGAGCTCCTTGCCGAAACTGACCCTACCGTCGATCTCGGAAATAATGGCCGGCTCCTTGGGCTTGCGGACCTCGAAGAGTTCCGCGACCCTGGGCAGACCGCCGGTAATGTCTTTCGTTTTCGAAGTCTCTCTTGGGATCTTGCCAACGATGGTACCCGCCTCGATGTCACTGCCGTCTTCGACAGTAATGATCGAGCCGACCGGCAGACTGTAGCGGGCAAAAATTTCCGAGTCCGGCAGTTTCAACGTCTTGCCGCGCTCATTCTTGACCGAGACGCGGGGATTCAACTGCGTACCGACCGTGGCATGAACAATGACCTTCGAAGATTTACCGGTCACCGGGTCAACCTTCTCCTGCATGGTCACGCCTTCTGCGACATCACCATATTTGATGACACCGCCTACCTCGGCCACGATGGGAATGGTGTAGGCATCCCAATCCGCCAGGATGGTACCCGGTTCCATCCTCGACCACTCATTGACCAGAACCTGAGCACCGTAGTTGACCTTGAACCGTTCGCGCTCGCGGATTTTTGCCGCCTTGACGACCTCACCCTTGTCACGCACCACGACCTCACCGCTGGTGGACATTTCGATTTCAACATTTTTGGAACCGAGCTTGATCCCTTCCATATGCTTGGTGAAGTCCTGTTCATCAAGGGTGACGATTTCGGCATTACGGTTCATGACGATCTTGATACCCTCGGCATTGTCCACGTGATGCATATTTTTAAATGCCATGACACCGCCTATCTGCGTCACCAGTTCGGCCTGCTCGACCGCCCTGCTGGCGGTACCGCCGATATGGAACGTACGCATGGTAAGCTGGGTTCCCGGTTCACCAATCGACTGAGCGGCAATAACACCGATGGCCTCACCAATGTTGACCATGTGTCCACGGCCCAGATCACGACCGTAGCATTTAGCGCAGACGCCTCGGCGTGAGCGGCAGCTAAGTACCGAGCGAATGGTTACCCGGTCGATGCCCGCCGCTTCAATCTTCTCGACCAACGACTCGGTAATTTCCTGGCCGGAAGCAACAATGATCTCTTCCTCGGAGAAAGGATCGTGGACATCTTCGAGGGCCACGCGGCCAAGAATACGTTCACCAATGGGCACGATGATCTCGCCCCCATCCATCAGTGGTTCGGCGATGATACCATCAAGCGTTCGACAGTCGGTTTCAACAATGGTGGACTCCTGGGCCACATCGACCAAACGCCTGGTCAGGTAACCCGAGTTTGCTGTTTTCAGTGCAGTGTCGGCTAGACCCTTACGAGCACCATGGGTGGAAATAAAATACTCGAGGACCCCGAGGCCTTCTCTGAAGTTGGCCTTGATCGGTGTCTCGATGATTTCGCCCGAGGGCTTGGCCATCAGACCGCGCATGCCGGCCAGCTGGCGGATCTGATCCCGGGAGCCCCTGGCTCCCGAGTCCGCCATGATAAAGATCGAATTGAAGCTGGGTGCATCGACAAGCTTGTTCTCCTTGTCGCGCACGTAGTCAACCTCGATCTCATTCATCATCTCGTTGGCAACATCCTCCGTTGCTTTTGACCAGATATCGACAACCTTGTTGTATTTCTCACCCGAGGTGATCAGACCGTCCGAGTATTGCTGTTCCACATCGGCAACATCAGTCTCGGCCTTCTCCACCATGTCCTCCTTGGCCAAAGGAATCTTCATATCGTTGATGCAGATGGAGATCCCTGCCCTGGTGGCGTACTCGTAACCGATGTCCTTGAGCCTGTCAGTCAGAATTACCGTGTCTTTGGTACCGGCATAGCGGTAGGTGAAGTCGATAAGTTTGGCCAGCGCTTTCTTTTTCAAAGTCTGGTTGACTACCTCAAAAGGTATCTTTTCGGGCAGCAACTCACCTATAATGACCCGGCCCATGGTGGTATCCACCATCTTACCGTCCCTGCGCACCTTGATCCTGGCCTGCAGATCGACCTCGCCATGATCGTAAGCAATCCGTGCCTCGCTGACATCGGCAAACATCTTGCCCTCGCCCGGCACATTGATCCGCTCCCTGGTCATGTAGTAGAGACCGAGAATGATATCCTGGGACGGAATGATTATCGGTTCGCCGTTGGCTGGCGACAAAATGTTGTTGGTAGACATCATCAATACCCGGGC
>CAJQNS010000091.1 GCA_905479735.1 uncultured Desulfofustis sp. | reverse complement strand
TATACTTCTGACCTGACCAGAACGTTTGCAATCGGAGAAGTCGAGAATGAGGCCCGCTACATCCATGAACTTGTGCAAAGAGCCAACCAAGCAGGGCGCGGTGCAGCGCAACCAGGCGCTACTTGCAGCGCCATAGATATGGCGGCCAGATCAGTCATCGAGGAGGCCGGATACGGCGCCTGCTTCCGCCATCGAACCGGTCATGGAATCGGTATGGAATGCCATGAGGAACCATACATTCACGGAGGCAACATGGATGTCTTGAAGCCGGGGATGACCTTCACGATTGAGCCCGGCATCTATCTCGCCGGGAAATACGGGGCCAGGATAGAGGACGATATACTGATCACCGAAAACGGCAGCAGATCGCTGAGCGACCTCTCCCGAGAATTGATTCCACTGGTCGAATAAAGTTGGATTGGGGGGACAATTTTTTGTCCTTGCGATCCGTAGTTTTCTCCCCCCTTAAATCATTCGGCTACCTTGAAAAATCGATTTTTTGCCCAAACTCCGCGTTGCGCATGGAAATTTTATCCTCGACATATCAACTATATGCCTGCGGAAAAATTTACATTCGCGCCTTGATTATGAACGAAAATTTCAATTTTTCAAGGTAGCCATTCATGTTGGGTCTGATTAAAATTAATTTTATTGAAATAAATTTATAGATTTCGATAATAACTTTATTGAATTTTTTTCCTTTATGAATATATTGAAACTGTTAATTAATCATAGTTCATTAATATTAATTCTTCGATAGAGCATAAATTATTCAAAACAATTAACAACATAGGATGGAAAAATGGCACGTAAAACTAAATACGATTTAATTAGTTTCAGAGATCTAGTGGTAGCCGGTAAGAGCAAAACCGAGATCATGAAGGACATGGATATTAAAAATCACCCAACCTTTAACAATCTCATGCTGAAACTGATGGATGAAGACAAGAAATACTATCAGGTGAAAGAACCTAAGAAAACCGGCCAAAAGAAACAGGTGACCGCAAAAATAGGAAAAAATCAGACACTTACCCTTTCATCGAAGATTCTTTTCGGGACTGATTTCAAGCCTGGTGACAGCTTTTCTGTAAAAATATTCAAGAATAGAATTAACCTAACGCTTGTTGATAAATAGCTGATAAACGCACCATACTCAAGGCTATCTTTAAACATTCTGCCGGTGGTGAGCGACAGTGGAATAGTCGTTAACCGCCGGTTTTTTTTTGAGAGAAAAAATGTTCAGGCCTGTTTCTTACTGCCTTTTTTTAAATAAAGAAGGGGCTCAGTCAGGCTCTGCCAGACTGATAGTTATTTGGTCTTCAGGTTCATAGGAAACGCGGTCAGGTAACATCATTATCGAACAGTTCGGCGCCTCATTTTTCACAGGATAACCGACCATCACACGCCCCGCCTCCAATCGATAGCGGCCGTCTTTGAAGCAAAGCACATCAGCCGATTTGAGTGCAACTGCATGCTCGAGAAAAGCAGTCAGCCTCTGATTGTAGAACAATCTCATGCCCTGCATCTTTTTCAACAGCGGGCCAAGCAGTTCGAGAAATAAAATGCGCACCGCGGAAGGGGGCCCAGGAAGGCCAAAATAAAGCTTATCGCCCAGGAGCCCAAACAGCGTTGATCTACCAGGCCTGACCTGCAGGGAGCGATACAAAATCTGAGTTCCTTCCTGGGGCAGCAACTCGCCAAATAAATCATATTTTCCAGGGCCTACACCGCCCGTGCTGATGACGATATCGGCAGCGGATCTTTTAATGGTGGCAAGTAACTTTCTTATTGCAGTCCGGTCATCTGCTATGACACCATATCCCTCGGCTCGGCCGCCGAATTTATTTACCAGGTTTTTAAGCAGCAGATGATTGGAAGAATATTTCTGACCGTTTTTCAATTTCCCCTCAGACATTACCAGTTCGCTACCGCTGCAGAAAAATGCCACCCTGGGTCTTTGGAAGACCTCGACACTGCTGTTGCCTGCCGCAGCCAGAAGTGAAAGGTGGTATTCATTCAACCTGGTGCCGGGTTCGACAAGCAGTTCCCGGGCCAGATGTTCACTGCCCCGTCTGCGGATAAAGCGGCTTGGGCCTGCCAGTGAGATTCCATCGACAATCAGCTCTGTACCAGAAATCCGGCAATCCTCCTGAGCAATGACCCGTTCCGCACCGACCGGCAGCAGTCCACCAGTCATGATTCGGTAGGCCTGGCCAGGTTCGATTTCGACCTTATGACAAAACCCGGCCTGGATTTCACCCTCGATTGTAAAGGCCTGTCTGCCTCCTTCGGCAGCCTTGCCTGTGCCACAAATCGCGTAACCGTCCCTGGTAGACTGATCGTAGCCTGGAAGCGGCTGCCTGGACAGGTTGTTTTCAGTGCAGATACGGCCAAAACTGTCTTCCAGCGGCACCATCTGTCGGCCAGGCGCCGGTGCATGGCCAAGTATCAGATCTAGTGCATCATCGAGCTTCATGTATCCCCTCCTTATCGACAAATCAAAGCTGAAGCCTGCTAAGCCTAGCATAGCGATACTATTTCTTCAACTGAGGCCGGCCTCTACAATCACCAAAATAGTTTGACACAGAGGCCTATCTGTGGTTATTTAGTTTATTTTGCTAACTTCGCTTTTCCCCGCATGGTGGTTGACCAGTCTGTCACCATGTAACGTACTGATATTAAGACCCTAGCGTCAAATAGTGGTGTCGCCATCTCTTTCCAGCAACAGGGACACCCTGAGAGGATGTAAAAATGAGCAAGAGAACGTTTCAACCGAGCAATATAAAACGCAAAAGAAGCCACGGTTTTCGTGCCCGGATGAGCACCAAAGCCGGTCGTGCCATCATCAACGCCCGCAGAGCCAGGGGCCGCAAGCGACTTTCCGCCTGATATCATTGCGGCAGTTTGGTCTTCCGAAATATTGCTTGTTGCGGAAGAACTGGGAATTTGAAGCGGTATACAGGCACGGCACGCGGCTGCACGGCAAAGGCTTCTCCATCATCTTTATCGCCAACGACCGTGGACATAGCCGCATCGGAATAAGCATCAGCAGAAAGTTGAAAGGAGCGGTTACCAGGAACCGAATTAAACGGATAGTCAAAGAGTCGTTTCGGCTGAACCGGGAGCAATATCCTCCCGCAGCAGATATCGTTGTCACTGTACGACCCAATTTTTCGCTTAATTCTCCAGATTCCGTTACGGAAGCAGTGATAAATTTAGTATCCACCCCAGCACAGCAATCATGACACCCGACAAGACGCACGGCCTTGTGGCCCGCACCTTGATTGGGCTGATTCGGGGATACAAATATATCTTATCACCTCTGATCCCTCCTGCATGTCGTTTCTATCCAACCTGTTCTGCATACACTGTAGAGGCAATTAATAAGTACGGTGCCATAAAGGGAGCCGGCAAGGGATTATGGCGCATTCTGCGCTGTCACCCGTTTTCCCGGGGCGGATACGATCCGGTGTAAGCACCGGCGAGAGTCCCCTAAGTTTTATCGGCGACGCTTCCTGTCGGCAGCAAAAAAGGATCCAGCGATCATATGGACATGTATAGAGCCTTTCTGGCTATCTTAATTTCTTTCGTCATACTACTGGGCTATCAGTATTTTTTTGTTGGTCCCGCCCAGCAGGAACCTGTGGAAACCGAGCAGGCCACCGTACAGCCGCAGCCGGATCAACAACCAGCCCAGGCACAGATCACCGCACCACCACCGTTGCCCCAAACACAGACTACAGTTCCGCAGCCGTCTGCTGTTGCTGATCAGCGTTCAGCCAGTGAAGTCAAAATCGACACCGACCTCTATACGGCCACCATCAGCGAAAAAGGTGGTGTAATAACCAGTTTTCTGCTGAAAGATTTTCGTGAAGAGAAAAACGATGAGGCCCCCGGTGTCGACCTGGTCAAAATCGATCAGGCCCAGGGCTACCCTTTGAGTTTTTCCTGGGGATCAGTTTTCGAAAGAGATACGCTCTACACGGTGGACAGCACGGACGTGCAGTTCGACTCCAGCACCAACAAGGCAACCCTCACCTTGAGAGCCCTGAGTCCCAACGGACTGGAGGTAATCCGGACCTATCACTTTAACCGCAGGGAATATCTGATTGAACACGAAGTAATGGTGGTCAACAGGAGTGGACAGACTCTCCAGGGCTCAGCAGGACTGCACCAGAGCAACCTGCCTTTCGGTAAAATTACCAAGGCCAGCAACTGGTTGTTCCGGGGGCCATCCATGTTTGGCGAAGCCGGGCTGCAAAAGTTTAAACTCAAAGAGTTCGATGACGGCCCGCAGACGGTCCAAACCAATATCGACTGGGTGGCCTACGAAGGAACCTATTTCATGACCGGCATCATCCCGGCCGACAACTCACAGTCGATTACCATGGATGCGGAGGAAGAGCTGGTCACCATCGACCTCCACGCTGCGCTTGAAACACTGGCTCCCGAGGCGACCAACGCCTACAAATATAAGCTCTTTTATGGGCCCAAAAAGCTCACTCTGCTCAAGGAGATTGGCTATAACCTTGGAAAAATAATCAATTTCGGCTGGTTTGACGTCATCGCCAAACCGATGCTCTATATGCTCAACTGGTTTTATTCGGTGGTTCATAATTACGGCATCGCCATTATCCTGGTTACCGTCCTGTTGAAAGCCATTTTCTGGCCGATCACCCAGAAAGGGCTGAAATCGATGAAGAACATGCAGAAACTGCAACCCAAGGTGGTCAAGCTCAAAGAAAAGTATAAAGACGACCCAACCCGCATGAACCAGGAGATGATGAATCTCTACAAGACCTACAAGGTCAACCCGCTGGGCGGCTGCCTGCCGATGGTCTTGCAGATTCCTGTGTTTTTCGCTCTTTATAAGGTACTGTTGCAATCCATCGAACTACGTCACGCTCCCTTCATGCTCTGGATCAACGACCTCTCCGCACCCGACCGGCTTTTTCTGGGCTTCGACATTCCGTACCTTGGCGGCCTGCCGGTTCTTACCCTGCTGATGGGTGCCTCGATGTTTCTGCAACAGAAAATGACCCCCACCACGGCTGACCCTACCCAGGCAAAAATCATGATGTTTCTGCCCCTCATTTTCACAGTTATGTTTGTCAATTTTGCCTCAGGGCTGGTCCTTTACTGGTTTGTCAACAACCTGCTCTCAATCCTTCAGCAGTATCTGATCAATCGGAAGAATAAGCCGGTACCGGCCAGCGGTTGAGCAGACGAGCAGAGAAGACTCCATGGTGGAATAAACACGAACCAGAGATACCACATGTCATCTAAAACTAAAGACTTTTACGGAAAAGACGTGGCCGAGGCAATCAAGGCGGCCTGTGAAGATTTTGGTGTTGCTCAGGAAAACCTCACCATTGAAGTACTTGAGACCGGATCCCAAGGAATTTTCGGCCTGATACGCAAGAAGGCCCACATAAGGGCGAAGATTCAAGATACAGAAGAACAGACGGTCGAACCGGGCCCGGAAAAAAAAGCCGTTCCCCCGCAAAAGAAGGCCAGCAAAAAGAGCCCGGCTCGCAGCCCCAGAGAGAAGAAACCAGCCCGCCCCAAAGTTGAGCCGGAATCTCCGCCACCGCCTGAACCCGTGGCCGAACCATCGACTGAGGAAGACAACTTCGAAGATAATGGGAGCACCACCAGCAAAGCTCCCGTCGAATTGTCCGAGGAAACGCTGGCAGCCATCAGGGATGAATTGACCAGGGTACTCGAGTTGATGGAGTGCCCCTCGACAGTTACTGTTGACAACGAAGCCGGAACCGCCCACTGTCGGGTCAGCGACGAGCATCAAGAAACCCTTACTTCTCAGGAAGGGCGGGTACTTGACAGTCTCCAGTATCTGCTCAGAAAAATCGTATCCAAAAAGGTAGCGGGGCGCGTCCAGCTTACCATCGATGTGGGCAATTTTCGTGAGAAACGGTTCCAGGAGCTCAAAGATCGGGCCGTCGAGTACGCTGCGCAGGTTAAGGAAGACGGTAAAACCCAGGTGATTTCGTCACTCAACCCGTCGGAAAGGCGAGTGGTGCACGTCGCCCTGCAGGACGATCCCGATATCCGGAGCCGAAGCGTCGGCGAGGGATTGTTCAAAAAAGTCTTGATCTACAAGCCAGGAAAGGGGCGAAAGAACAACAACCGGAAACGGGGCCGCTCCAGACCCCGCAAGAAAAATGATAACGGACCCCAAAACGAGAACGCCTAAACCCAGCTGAACCCGGCCAAAAAGCTGCAACCACGCTCTGACTTCAGGTCTGGCAACAATGACCAGCTTGCGATTTTTGGAGAACCATAGATGAGTTCCCCAGCCCCCGATAATCGCACTATCGCCGCGATTTCCACCACGCCCGGCGCCGGCGGCATCGGCATCATCAGGATCAGCGGAGCCGAGTCGCTCCGCATCCTCAAGTGCATATTCAGGCCAGCCCAGGCCCACTGCTCATTTGGCTCTCATCGCTTCTATTACGGCACCGTCAATGATCCCCAACGGTCCAAACTTCTCGACGAGGTGCTGGTGGTATTTATGCAGGCTCCCAAAACCTACACCAGAGAAGATGTCGTTGAAATTCACTGCCACGGCGGGTTTCTGATTCTTCAGTCGGTACTGGAGCTGATACTTTCTCAGGGAGCGCAGCTGGCCGAACCGGGTGAGTTCACCAAACGGGCTTTCCTGAACGGTCGCATCGACCTGACCCGGGCCGAAGCAGTGATTGATATCCTTTCTGCCCGCACCAGGAAGGGCGTCGACCTGGCCCTGGAACAGATGAGCGGAGTCCTCTACAAAGAGGTTGACAGGCTACGCTCCTCGCTGGTCGAAATTCGGGCACTGCTCGAGACCGCCATAGATTTTCCAGAGGAAGAAATCGAAATCGCCGATCACCGATCTATCGCCGCAAAGCTGCAGGAGGAGGTGCTCGATCGGCTTAAAAAACTTATCTCTCAGGCCGACGAGGGCCGCATCGTCCGGGAAGGGGTCTCCATTGTTATCGTCGGTCGGCCAAATGTCGGCAAATCAAGCCTCTTAAACACCCTGTTGCAGGAAGAGCGGGCCCTGGTGACCTCGATTCCCGGCACTACGAGGGATACGATCGAGGAATATATCGATATTCACGGTATTCCCGTCCGCATCATCGATACGGCCGGCATTCGTGAGGACGGCGAGGAAGTCGAGCAACTCGGCATCAAACGGGCCAGAGAGTCAATAAACCGGGCAGATCTCGTATTGTTTCTGGTGGACGGCTCAAGATCGATCGACTCAGATGACGCCTCCCTTTTTGCAACCGTAAACCACAAACCATTTATTACGGTGATAAACAAATGCGATCTCGAGCAGCAGATTGAGCGGCAAGCGCATCCTCTCATGGTCGCAGACGCTGTCGAAATTTCGGCCCGGGAACAGACCGGGCTTGAACGGTTGAAGCAGCAGATTTTCCGTCACATCACCGGCGGCAGGGAGCAGTGGCAGGAAGAGGGCTGCACTCCCAACCTCAGGCACAAAACCGCCATGGAGAAAGGGCTGCAGGCGCTCACCCGGGTTCAAGAAGGACTGCAGAACGGCTTGACCAACGACCTAATCGCCGTCGACCTGCTGGAATGTTTCGATCATCTGGGCGATATTGTCGGCGAAACTACCAACGAAGATGTGCTCGACGTAATTTTCGAAAAATTTTGCCTGGGTAAATAAGTCCGTCAGCGGAATCCGATGAAAAAAATCCAGAACATCTCAGTCTATGACGATATCGACTGGCAGCTTCTCTGGCAGCAGAGCCGCTCGGCTAAATCGTGGACAAGCAAGAATGCCAAAGATTGGGACAAAAAGGCCGAAGCCTTCGCCGGCCGGACCAGAGATTCCGCCTATGTGGACTTGTTTCTCAAACACCTCGACTTGGGCAAGGATGTCAGCGTACTCGATGTGGGCTGCGGCCCCGGCACCCTGGCCCTGCCGATAGCCAAGCAGGTCAGGCAGGTAACCGCCCTGGATTACTCACAGGGAATGCTCGAACTGCTCGATGCGCGAGCCAGGCAAGAGGGCATCAACAATATCAGAACCGTGCACTGCGGCTGGGAAGATGACTGGTCAGAGTTCGACATCAGTCCCCATACTCTGGTGATTGCCTCGAGGTCGATGAACATTCCCGATCTAGCCGGAGCATTGCAGAAACTGGGACACTATGCCACCGGCACCATCTATGTTGCCGAGCGCATCGCCCCCTCCCCGTTCGACCCTGATGCCTTTACCGCCCTTGGCAGGGAGTTCAACTCGGGCCCCGATTACATCTACACCGTCAATATGCTCTATCATCTGGGCATTCACCCCCGGATCGAGAGGATAGAGCTTGCTCGGGAACTGCGTTTCGACAACCTGGACCGGGCCGTTCAGGGCTACGCCTGGATGTTCAGGGATCTGCTCCCCGAAGAAGTGCAGTCGCTTGAAAATTTTGTGAGAAATAGGATTATTAAGCAGGAAGACGATCACATCATCGTCAAGAGGGACCACCCCCAGCGCTGGGCCCTGCTGTCATGGTCCAAAGACGACATAGAACCGAGATCATGAAGCAGCCGACCGGGATTACATTTTATGCCTGAACTACAACAATTTGATATTGCCGTCATCGGTGCTGGGCATGCCGGTTGCGAGGCCGCCCTGGCGGCTGCCCGCATGGGGTGCAAGACCCTGATCTGCGTGATCAACCTCGACACCATCGGGGCCATGTCCTGCAATCCGGCCATCGGCGGACTGGCCAAAGGCCACCTGGTACGTGAAATTGATGCACTCGGCGGTGAAATGGCCAAGAACATCGACCAGACCTCAATCCAGTTTCGCCGTCTCAACACCAGCAAGGGACCGGCGGTGAGATCGTCGCGGGCTCAGGCCGACCGACTGCTGTACCGTCTGCGAATGAAAAAAATCCTTGAAAATCAGGAGAATCTGACCATTCGCCAGACCACCGTGGATTCGCTGATTGTCAAGAACAACCGGATCACCGGGCTGCGCACTTCGCTGGATGAGGAGGTTGAAGTCAAAGCGGTGGTCGTGGCCACAGGCACCTTTCTCAACGGTCTGATTCACGTCGGATTGAAGAACTTCCCGGCTGGAAGAATGGGAGACACTCCCTCTCTGAGCCTGGCCACCTGGTTTCGGGAGCAGGGGTTTGCGGTGGGCAGGATGAAGACCGGCACGGTGCCGCGCCTCGATGCCAACACCATCGACTACTCGGAACTCGAGCCCCAGCATAGCGACCAGCCACCGGCGTTTTTCTCCTTCACCAACAAGGGGGAATACCGGCAGCCCCAGTTTCCCTGTCATATCACCTACACCAATGAGAACACCCATCAGATCATAAGAGATTCCATCGACCAGTCTCCGATGTATGCCGGTATTATCGAAGGAGTCGGCGCCAGGTATTGTCCCTCCATAGAGGACAAGGTCATGCGCTTTCCGGAAAAACCCAGACATCAGATTTTTCTGGAACCAGAAGGAATAGAAACCACCGAGGTCTACCCCAACGGTCTGCCCACCAGTCTGCCGCTGGCCACCCAGGTGGCAATGATCAAGAGCATCAAAGGGCTGGAGGAAGCGGTGATCGTCAGGTCGGGGTACGCCATTGAATATGACTATGTCGATCCGCTGGAACTGCTGCCCTCGCTCGAGACCAAAAGGGTTCAGGGACTTTTTCTGGCCGGCCAGATAAATGGCACCTCGGGTTACGAGGAAGCCGCGGCCCAGGGTATTATCGGCGGTATCAACGCGGTCCACTATTGCCGCGACATTGACCCTCTGGTGATAGACAGATCCGAGGCCTATATCGGTGTGCTCATCGATGATCTCATTACCAGAGGCACCAAAGAGCCTTATCGGCTCTTCACCAGCCGGGCCGAATACCGATTGCTGCTTCGCGAGGACAACGCCGATGCCAGACTCTCGGAGATCGGTCATCGAATTGGTCTGCTGCCCAAAGATGAGCACCATTTCTTCGTCGCCAAACAAAAGGAGATTGAGAGCGGCATCGAACTTCTCGAAAGCACCTGGCTGAAACCATCGGCCGACATTGACCCGATACTCAGCCGCCTGGGCAGCACGGCTCTCAAGCAGAAATCCAGTCTGGCCGATCTGCTCAGAAGGCCGGAGCTGACCATTGCTGATCTTTGCGAGCTCTGCAGTGCTGAGCAACGACAGCCGGTGGAAGATCTGAGCAACGCCCGTTTCAGCGAGGATATTCAACTCAGGGTCAAATACAAGGGGTATATCGACAGACAGAATGAGCAGGTCAGCCGCTTCAAGAAGTTGGAGTCGACCCGTATCCCCCCGGAACTTGACTACTCGGAGCTATCCGGTTTATCCAACGAGGTGGTCGAAAAGCTGAGCCGGGTCAAACCGTTGTCACTGGGGCAGGCATCGAGAATCTCAGGGATCACCCCGGCCGCCATCTCGATCCTTCAGATCCATCTTAGAAAACACCGCTCCCGAAGTACTCTTCCGGAACCGGGCAAGTGAGGGAAGAATAACACCGATGCTCCCCTACCCCGACATCGATCCCGTGCTGCTGCAGATCGGTCCGCTGCAGGTTCGCTGGTACGGCCTTATGTACGTGCTCGGCTTTGCAGCCGCCTACCTGCTGGTCAAATATCAGTTGAAGCAGCGCTCCTTTCCCAGGTTGCAGGAGCAGTTCGAAAACCTCAACATCGCTCTGATCATCTCCCTGATCATTGGTGGCCGATTGGGTTATGTCCTGTTCTACAACCTGGGCTACTATCTCGCCCACCCCTGGGAGATACCGGCCACCTGGACCGGCGGCATGTCGTTTCACGGGGCGGCCATCGGGCTCTTTGTCGGAGGATTGTGGTTCTGCCGAAAAAATAAGATACCGTTTTTTAAAGCTGCCGACATCTACATGGTCACCATACCCATTGGCCTCGGCTTGGGCAGGTTGGGTAACTTCATCAACGGCGAACTGTTCGGCCGCCCCACGGACCTTCCCTGGGGCATGGTATTTCCGGGTGGTGGTCCGCTGCCCCGCCACCCCTCCCAGCTCTATGAAGCCTTCTTCGAGGGGCTGGTTCTCTTTGTCCTGCTCTGGTCACTGCGCGGCAGACCTTACCAAAAGCACCGCCTGTGGCCCCACGGCTCGCTGGTGGCCTTGTTTTTTATCAGTTACGGTTTCCTGCGATTTTTCATCGAGTACACCAGAGAACCCGATGCCCACATCGGCCTCATCGGCCCCTTTTCAATGGGTCAGATACTCTGCAGCCTGATGATCATAGCCGGTCTGCTTCTCTGGTATCAGCTGGTCAGGGCCGAACAACAGAAATAGCGTGAAGCTTCAGTTCTTTTTGACCAGCGTACGCAGTTTTTTACCAGCTCTGAAGTTGACCACATTATGGGCAGGAATCGAGATTGTCTCACCGGTCTGAGGGTTTCTGCCCTTCTTTTCAGCCCTTGGGGTAACATGAAATGATCCGAAACCAGAGACAATTACCCGTTCCCCTTGCTCCATTGCGTTACCCATATTGGTGAGAAAAGAGTCGAGCGCCTTTGCTGCGGTCACTTTGGTCACTCCGGTCGATAGGGCGATCTTTTCAATCAGTTCTGCTTTGTTCATCGAATGTGTTCCTTGATTTAACCAGATACTGCAGCCTGCAGCGGTATGGAATGAAGAAAAATCAGCGGCTCAGAAGACTAGAGGCTGAGAGGGTTCCTGTACCCTGCAGGCAGATAATTTCAGGCCACAGATTTACCTTCATCGAAACTAAAAAACAATCCAGGCAATGACCCGGTTTCGGATGGGTAATTTTACCTAATTCCGGTGCCCTTGAGGCTGTGCTCCCATCTCAACAGATGGTTGGAGGAAAAATACGCAATTCTGTTTTGCTGCGCAGGTAGGCCGGGAACTTATTCCTCGAGTGTGACATAGCCGTTCTTGATCGCAAAGTTAACCAGATCGACAGAGTTATTCATCTCGAATTTTTTCAATAGACTGGCCCGGTGGTGATCAACGGTTCGAGGACTGAGCTTCAATTTGTCCGCGATCTTTCTGGACGTCATTCCCTCGACCACCATTCCGAGCACCTGTTTTTCCCGCTTTGTCAAACCCTTGAAGGTTTTGGAGGACAGAGGATTGCGATAGCTGTTGAGCATATCTTCGGCAAATTCATTTTCCAGACAGGGAGAAATATAGGTTTTACCCCCACGGATCTTACCAATGGCCGACATTATTTCCTGTTCTGTGTCGCTCTTGACCAGATAGCCATCCGCCCCGGCAGCTATGGCCCGACGCAGGAACCTGATATTTTTATGCATGGTCAGCACCAGGATCTTCAGGGCCGGGTAGCGCTTTTTCAGTATTTCGGTGAGCTCGATGCCGCTCACTCTTGGCATCGAGATATCCAGAATTAGCAGATCGACGATGGTTTCTTTAAGCCTGTCCAGCAGTTCATCACCGTTGCTCACTTCTCCAACGACTTCCAGATAGTCGTCAGTGGAAAGAATTATCTTGATACCGTGCCGAATCAACACATGATCGTCCGCCAGTAAAATCCGGTATTTCTCCTGACTCTTCTCCATAATCAGTCTAAATTTTTCTCGGTACGACGTTTATCTTTGCACAGTCCGGTTCCAGGATGCACTCGTCACAATGCGGGGCAACCGGTCTGCATTTTCCCTGTCCAAAGGCAACCAGAACCCGGTTGACCTTTTTCCAATATTTTCTGGGCAGCGTTATTCTCAGTGCCATCTCAGTATCCAGCGGCGTCTTCGTACGTACGTACCCCCAGATGTTCATAATCCGGTGTACATGGGTATCGACACAGATGGCCGGTTTATCAAAGGCGACTGAAAGTACCAGGTTGGCCGTTTTCCTCCCGACGCCGGGCAGTTTCACCAGCTCCTCTATGGTGTCGGGAACGACTCCCTGACAGCTGTCTCTTAATAGCACAGCCGTTTTCTGAAGATGAATCGCTTTGGTTTTATAAAACCCCACGGGATAAATGAGATCTCGAATCTGTGCCGCCGACAATTCGGCCAGGCTGTCGATGTCGGGCGCTGAATCGAAAAGGCGGGCCGAAGCCACGGCGGTCACCTCATCCTTGGTTCGGGATGAGAGAATGGTGGCGATCAGCACCCGATAACTATCACGGCTCTGGACACCGATAAGATCCACCACCGGCACCCGGTACTTCATCACCTCTATTTCCAGCCTATCGAGAAACCTCCCTATGTTGACCAAATGCACACCGACAACCGCAAAATTTTAACCATTTTAACTCTACCGCACCAATTTTACATGACAAATGAGATATGACAAGAATCTTTCTCAACTTTCCCCTATCTCATCTCTTTTTTTAGATCGATGGGCCTTTCGACGGCTGAACCAGGAAAAGGAACCAAAAAGTAGATGGCAGCGCCGCGCGTTCTGCGGTACTAATGAAAATCTTCAACCTCAGCTAGAGAAAACCGACGATAGACGATGTCAGAAATCACCGTTCAACCGCTGCCGACCACGCCCAAGGAATGTCAGACTCGGGGCTGGGAAGAAATCGATATTGTCCTAGTCAGCGGCGATGCCTACGTTGATCACCCTTCCTTCGGCATAGCCCTGATCGGCCGGTTGCTGGAAGCCAAGGGCTATCGGGTGGCCATACTACCTCAGCCCCGTTATGACCAAGAAACAGATTTTCGCCGTTTCGGCCGACCCAGGCTTTTTTTCGGCATCACTTCCGGAAACCTTGATTCAATAGTGGCCAATTACAGTTCCAACGGCAAAGTACGCGATTTAGACGCTTACTCCCCCGGTGGTTCACCCTGGCGCACCGAAATCCGCGATAAGACAAACCGCTACCGTCCCGATCGGTCCGTACTTGTCTATGCCAACCTGGCCCGAAGAGCTTTTCCTGAGACACCGATCCTACTTGGCGGCATCGAATCATCGTTGCGCCGGTTTGTCCACTTCGACTACAAGCAGAACCGGCTGAGAGGATCCCATCTGAGCGACGCCAAAGCAGATCTGCTCGTTTATGGCATGGCCGAAAGGGCGATAGTCCAGGCGGCACAATTTCTGAACGGCGGTCACCCTCTGGAAGGTATAGCCGGCACCTGTGTAAGGTTGAGCGAGGCGGAAATGGTCGCCTTTGAACTGGATTGTGCGGAAAAAAACCAGATCTTGGTGAGGCTGCCAGGCTGGGATGAGATCCAAGCCGACAGCCGTCGGTTCATGCAAGCTGAACGTATCATCGATCGCTACGCCCGTTCTCGGGCCGATCGAGTGCTGGTGCAGAAGCAGCAGTCCGCCTGGATTGTCCAGTACCCTCCCGCCGAGCCGCTGACCTCCCTAGAAATGGATCAGCTCTATGAGCTTGACTTCAGCCGCCGCCCGCATCCGTCGACTCCCGATATACCGGCTTATAAGATGATCAAAAACTCAGTAACAGTGGTTCGCGGCTGTTACGGCAATTGTTCTTTCTGTGCCATCACCAGGCACCAGGGTCCACGGATCACCAGCCGCACGGTGGACTCGGTCGTCGCTGAGGTCGACCAGATTTCATCCCGCCCCGAATTTGACGGTACCATCACCGATCTTGGCGGGCCGACTGCCAATCTGTTCGCTACCCGATGCGCCATCGGCTCCTGCCCGAAGCATGACTGCCTCTATCCAAAAATCTGCAAAAATTTAATCTTCAACGAACACCTTTTCCTCGAGCTGCTCGACAGGGTGGCGGATCTGAGCAGGGTAAAGCATCTGTTTGTATCCTCCGGCCTGAGGCTCGAGCTGCTGCTGCAGACACCGAAGTTGCTTGAGAAACTGATTCGAGACCACACCCCGGGAAATTTAAAAATCGCCCCCGAGCACACCGAGGCCGACATCCTGGCCCTTATGCACAAAGAAGGGCATGATCGGTTGGTCAGCTTTGTCGAACTCTTCAGAAAGATAAGTAAAAAACTCCAGAAAAAGGCTGGGCTTACCCCCTATATCATCAGTGCTCATCCCGGCTGTACAGAAGAGCACACCCGCAGTATGGTTAAAAAGATGCGGCGGCTGGGCCTCTCTGTCCGCCAATTTCAAGACTTCACTCCAACCCCTGGTACTTTATCGACGGCCATGTATGTAAGCGGCCGTCACCGGGATAAGGACAGCCCCATAAAGGTCGCCAGGAATCAGTCCGACCGAGCACGGCAGCGCCGCATTATAGAGCGTCAGTTTTCGGGGAAATCGAATCCTGACAAAATGGTCCGATCGGCTGCCAAACCCAGGCGAAAAAAAGGGAAATTTCAGAAAAGATAGAGGCGGGAGTTAGTTGGCGATATCCTCGAACGAGCTCTCCTGGCGCCTACGCAGCTCGTCCACGTGACTGCCGATGGCAACAATCAGCGCCCGTGCCGTTCGATATTCACGCCTGCTGGCGCTCTCCTCCAGATGATCGAGGAGATCAGAAAGACGGGTAAAGCCATAAAACCCGGCCAAGCCTTTGGCGCTGTGACTGGTCTTTTCCAAGATCGCATGATCATTGTCAGAGAGGGCCCTTTTAATGTCCACGATTTCCTCTGCTATGGTATCAAGGACCTTGGGGATCAAGGCAGCCAGGGGCCCCGATCCGTCGTCCACAGACGCATGCTGATCATCTGAATTGCCTACCAGCTCTGCGTTGGCTGGCAACTGTTTTGAATGTCGCTTTAAAACAGCCAGCAGGTCAATTCTTGTAAAGGGTTTGATCAGGACCTCATCGAAGCCCGATTCCAGGTAGGTTTCTTCCTGCTCCACAAAGGCGTGGGCCGTCATGGCAATTATCGGGGTCGGCCCAATATCCAGTTTTTCTTCCAACTTACGAATGTGATTGACTGCTTCGATTCCGCCCATCACCGGCATGCGCAGATCCATCAGGATGATGTCGCAGCAGTCATCAACAAACGCTTTCTGCGCTCGCCGGCCGTTTTCGGCATATTTGATAGTTACCGGGAGGTCTTTGAGATAGTTCCTTATCACCTCGAAATTCAGGTAAATATCGTCAACCACCAGTATCCGGAGCGGGCCCAAGGCGTCCGGAAGCCCGACTAGTTCACGATACCGGGGATTGAACGAGTCCTCCTCAGAAAACGGCAGCCTGAGCTGTACCGTGAAAGAACTGCCTTTGCCGATTTCGCTTTCAATTTTAATCAGCCCGCCCATGGCCTCTACCAGGCGCTGACTGATGGCAAGACCAAGCCCGACGCCACTTCTGATCTTCCGGCTCCCCTGTTCGAGTTGGGTAAAACGTTCGAAAATCAGTTCCTGCTTGTCCTGGGCTATACCGATTCCGGTATCTGACACCGAGAATAAGACAGACTCTCGGTTATCGCATTCAAGACCTGCAACAGACAGACAGACTCCACCGCTGTCAGTATATTTCACCGCGTTTCCAACCAGATTGAGCAGAACCTGTCTCAATTTCCTGGAATCTCCCAGCCGGTTGATATGGAACGAACTATCGTATTCCAAAGAAAACTCGATCCCTTTCTCCAGGGCCAGATGGGCACCCATCGCCTCAACCCCGACGAGTAGCTCTTTTAGATCGAAGGACCTTTCAATCGCCTCGATGCAGCCTGATTCGATCCTCGAGAACTCCAAAATATCGTTGATCAATTTGAGCAGATGTTCACCGGATAGCCGAAGGCTCTGCAGATATTGTTTCTGACTGTCCGCAAGCTCCGTACCGGCCAACAGTTCCCCCATTCCCAGCACGATATTTAAGGGGGTGCGGATCTCATGGCTCATATTAGCCAGAAAATCGGTCTTGGCCTGGTTTGCTTTCTCTGCCAAGGCCCGGGCCTCCTCCAGCTGCTGCATGGCCCATTTGGTCTGATGGCGGTTCATATCGTCGAGCTTTTCCTGACGCAGCAGACGCTTTTCCATCCGCGAAATTCTGCGCTTCAGATAGCCAATTTCCTGATCCGCCCTTTCCAGCTGTCGCTTTAGGGCTTCTGTATCGGTCATGATTGATTTGAACTGGATCGCAGTGCCACCAATACGCAAGTATCACTATGAAAATAAACCGGTTGACCATTGACAAAAGGACCGATTTCACCATAGCAGTAGAAGCCAAAGAAGGGTACCTGCAGACCATTTTTTTTAAGAACTTCAAACTCTTCATCAGTACGCGAGCCAAGTACATGCCTGCGTGAGGTACAGGAAAACATCAGGACGATATCAGGTTTAGCTTGTTCAAACACAGACAAAACCTGGGCGGATCCGCGATGGCCCGAATTCAATGTGTCTTCGCGGGTAACCTGAGTGATCCTGACCTTACAGGGCTCTTCTAGTCTACCGACAAAGGAGATACTGCCGTTATTTCGATTAATCTCCACCGGATCCCTGAGAACAAAATCTTCACTGTCAGCGGTATAGACGGCAAGTGGAAAAAAAGACAACTCACGGTCCTCGATATACTTACCAAAAAAACGTTCATAGAATTCAAGTGCAGTTACACCATCAATGGAATGGATAACATTCCCATTAACTTTATCTACGGGATAGTAATTGCCATAGGGTACAGGCCCCGTGGCGATACTGATGCCCATTTCCACGTCTCCACTCATCAGCAGGATTGGCATCGCATCACTAAATAGTTCTTTACCGAGAAACTGATGGGTTTTTATGATTCTGAAACCATCTCCCGCTGAACCACCAAATATGGGCAGACTCTCACTCATTCCCGACCGGAGACAGGCATCGATCGGCACGTTCATGGTTGACATACCGTCTGGCAGTACCAGCGCCATGGTCGGCTCCAGGCCCAAATTAGCTTTGGCCTGCCGATATGCTTCTGAGATTGAATATTCTGCGCTATCCGAAATATTTTCAGCAACGGCTGCAGCAAATGAAATTTCGTCGGAAATCAGCAGCAGCAGTGCCGATGAATCCTCTGTGAAGCCCCTCTGCGGGGTGATCTCACCATCGGTGGTACAGCCGATTAACTCGATGTCGGGAAAAGCCTCAGCAATTGCAGCCAGCATCTGACCATAGTCCGCCTCCAGGCAAGAGGTAAAGAACAGCCCCGCCGCCGCACGGCGACCGCCCAGTTGATCTCTGCAGTCAGCAACGATGCTGCGCACCCCAGCTATGGGATCAAGGTCATCACTCACGCTGTAAACACTCTCTAACATCGATTCGCTCCCGTTATCCCGGTACAGAGTTGGACCTCGACATACCGGACTAATGATTCTCCATTGTTTGAAAAACCTGGCTAAAAAAATCAGTTCAAGAAGATACGCTGCAACTGCCGCATTGTAGCATATTATTGCTGTTGAATCTCTTAATTAATATCAAATAACAACATAAATTCAGCTGTTTGAAATGTGCCAGAGCCATCTTATTTGCCTCACACGTCAGCATACCATCCGTATGAAAACGGATCGGCATGTACGGCTAGAAACTCTCGTCGATGTATGACAATCTCGAGCAGGTCGCAAAACAAAAAGATTTGAGCGGCAGGGAGGAGGATCTGCAGCAGTTGACCGCCGGTCTATCAAACCTGTCGCTACACTATGGTGAAGGCGACGAGACAACACTGGAACAATAGCCGCAACCGATAAGTCGGCTGGAAAATCGCTCAAACCGCTTACCTGTGACCCTACTCGAACCAGTCATCGGCCGAGAGACTTACCACCTCGTCGATGGTCGAAACGGATAACAGCAGCATGAGCAGCCGGTCCAGGCCAAAGGCAATTCCCGCAGCCCGATCGAGCCGATCAAGATCGGCGAGAAATTTCTCCGGCATGGGGGGCCGGGCACCGTCTCGTTGTTCGATTCGATCCAGTTCCTCCTCGAATCGAATACGCTGTTCGCTAGCGTCGGTGAGTTCGCTGAACCCGTTGGCCAATTCCATACCATCAATATAGAGTTCAAAACGTTCGGCCAGGTTGGCATCCTCTTTTTTCAACCGGGCCAGAGAGGCGCATTCAGCAGGGTAATCGCAGAGAAAAGTGGGGGACTGCAAACCAAGGTGCGGCTCGATATCAATGGCGATCACTTCATCGAACCTCTTAGAGTTGAGTGCTTCTTCAAGCGGCATTTTGCCCCACCGGGAAAACGCTTCGGCAACGGTGACAGTTTGCCACTCTTTGTCGACGACCATGGTCCCGAAACAGGACCTGGCCACAATGGCCCCATACTTTTCCCGCTGATTGAGCCCCTCTATTACATAGTCGACAAGAGCTCTGCAATCAGCCATCAGATCAAAGTAGTCACCATCGCTGCGGTACCACTCGAGCATGGTAAATTCTTCCAGGTGGCGGGAACCCCTCTCATCGGCTCTGAAACAGGGACAGATCTGAAAGATGTTTTGACCTTGCCGGGCCAGGAGGCGCTTCATACACAGTTCGGGGGAGGTTTGCAGAAACCAGGCACCCGAAGCCATGGGGGTGATGTTACTTTCCGGCAGCAGCACCGGCTGACGAATGGGGGTGTCTACTTCAAGAAAGTCCTGGCCGCAAAAATAACTGCGCACCAGATGAAAAAGGGCTGCGCGGAACTGCAGCCCCAGGATATCGAGCATCGTTACTCTTTTACTCTGGTTACATATTCACCTGAGCGGGTATCGATCTGGATTTTATCCCCCTCTTCGACAAACGGCGGTACGTTTAACTTGTAGCCGGTCTCCACGGTGATCGGTTTGGTATCGGTGCCGGATGTATCGCCTCTGGCCCATGGATCTGCCTGGGTGACAGTGAGATTGACAAATATCGGCAGACTGATGTCTATGGGGCGGGGACCGAAAAAAAGCACCTCCACCTCCATATTGTCAACCAGATAGTTGATATTGTCACCCAACTGCTCACCCGTGAGAAAGAGCTGTTCATAGTTTTCCGTATCCATGAAATGATACTCGTCAGCCTGGTTGTAGAGGTACTGCATCTTGCGCTCTTCCAGCTCCGCCTTCTCAAATTTGTCGTTGGAGCGGTAGGTGTTGGAAAACTGAGATCCGGTGATCATATTCTTAAGTTTGGTGCGATACAAGGCCTGACCTTTACCGGGTTTTGAGAACTGAAAGTCGACGATGATATGAGGTTCATTGTCGATTAATATTTTCAAGCCTTTACGTAGGTCTGATGCACTAAACATGAGGTCTCTCCATAGAAATCTGTAAATCAGTGTACGCTATCAGGGAGCTAAAACATCCTGTTAAAGCTGCAACTATACCTGCCCGGAGTCCGGTTTGCCAACAGAATCTAGCCCCACGTTCTCCAAAGACAAAAACGAAGTGATTGACTCTCCGAGGCTGCGATCCGTAACCAGTTAATATAAGATCACATCAACAAAATGACTCCGTGGATTTTCCTGCTGGGATAGGCGTGATAGACTTTCCGGGCCTGCGTACTTAGCCTGATCGACTACACACTGAAAAACCGATCGGATGTCGGCCACAGAACGGCCTCTAACGATCGGTAAACATTTTCAGCGCTCCGTCGGGCCTCCGCAATGCAGGCCCGGAAAGTCCACCACGGCACAAACCGTTTCATATATGCCTTAACTTCCAGAGGCGGCAAAGGGGCGGAGTGTGCATCAGCGGCAGGCCCCGGAGGCCGGAGGATCAGGCCGGAGTGTAGCATACGGAGGCGCTTGGCCGCCGCACCGCAGCCTCAGTCAATCAGTCCCTGCAGCTAATGGTTTCCACCTCAAAGATCGGTGGCTGGATCCGATTGGTTATTGCCGCCAACCAGCAAACTATTTATATTTATTCCATGAAAAATTCCCGCTCCAGAACCATCGGCGTACTATCCGACACGCATCTCTATGAGCTCGACGATAGATTCAGGAATCAAGCTGCACAGGCTTTTTCAGCCTGCGATGCAATTATCCACGCCGGTGATCTGACCAATAAAGACATTCTCGACGTCTTCAGAGACAAAGAACTCTATGCTGTCCACGGCAATATGTGCGGCTTTAAAACACGTACTTCGCTACCCGAATCACTAGAATTCACCATCGACGACTACCGATTCGGACTATACCACGGTGACGGGATCGGTTATGATATGGAAACCGGACTCATATCCCGCTTTGCTGAGGCTGACTGCATTGTCTTTGGTCACACTCACCAGCCGCTGGTACACAAATTCAACTCAGTACTTTTTGTCAATCCCGGTACTTTTCGGGGAACCGGCCGGTACGGCAGTTCCGGAACCTACGCTATTATGACCATTGATGAAAGAGGTCTGTCGGCCGCCATTCATACGCTGTCGCCCGATTTATAGAATGAAATCCTTATGGACTCCATGGAGAATGGAGCATGTGCTCGGCAATGAGCCCCATCCTCCCCATTGTCTGTTCGAGCCGCCGGGAGATCAGCCCCACTCCAGAGAGCTGCTTCTGCTTTATCGAGATTCCGGACGGCTCTGCCTGCTCAACCGCTTTCCCTACGCGAACGGCCACCTTCTCGTTGCTCCGGCTCGTCATGTGGCCTGCATTACCGAACTTGAGGCAGCTGAGTTGCAGGAAGTGAATGACCTGGTTCAGAAAGCTATCGAAATTTTAAAAGAGGAACTAAACCCCGACGGCTTCAATGTTGGTCTGAACTTAGGACAAGTTGCCGGAGCTGGCATCGACGACCATATTCATTATCATATTGTGCCGCGCTGGCAGGACGATCACAATTTCATGACGGTGCTGGCCGAGGTTCGAACGATTCCCGAGCATATAGAAAAAACCTACGACAGATTGCTGCCCCGCTTTCAGCATCTTTACCGTTCAAATCACAAATAGACCTCCGTAATGACCTCACCTCCGAAAATGACGCCGATGCTCAGGCAGTATCTGGAGATAAAGGAAGAATATCCAGATGAGATTCTGTTCTATCGGATGGGCGATTTTTACGAGATGTTTTTCGAAGATGCCGAGGTTGCCTCGAAAATTCTTGGCATCACCCTGACCTCACGCAACAACAAGGCCGACGCGGCCAGAATCCCAATGTGCGGCATTCCCTACCACGCGGCCCAGACCTATCTTGCTAAACTGGTCAAGGCCGGCAAGCGGGTGGCCATCTGTGAACAAACCGAAGATCCTTCCCAGGCCAAAGGAATTGTCCGCCGCGAGGTCATTCGGGTGGTTACTCCAGGAGTCACTACCGATGATCAGATTCTGGAAGAGAATGAGAATCGTTACGTCTGCGCCTTGAGCAGATCCCTCTCCGAGCCCGTTCCGCAATGGGGGTTCAGTTTTCTGGATTTGAGCACCGGTGAGTTCTTGACCGGAGAGCTCGAAGACGATTCAGCGGTACCCGAGCAGTTAGTGGATCACCTGACCCGTATGACACCAGCCGAGTTGTTGATCAACGAAGCAAAACAAGTAGATATTAAACCACTGCTGGAGGCGGTCACTCTGCACCTGCCTGAAATTTGTATCACTCTGCGCGGCGATGACCTGTTTCACTTCAAAGAAGCCAATGAGGATCTCAGCGATCACTTCAAAGTGATCAACCTGGAAGGGTTCGGCTGCGGATCGATGAACCAGGGTATTGTGGCAGCGGGAGTGCTTCTCGATTATGCCAGGGAAACGCAGAAGAGTGATATCGGCCATATAGAGAAACTGATCCCTCTCAAAGGTGATTCGGTACTGCTCATTGACGATGCCTCACGCCGTAACCTGGAACTGACCAGGACCATCATCGGCAACAAGCGCGAGGGTTCTCTGCTGGCCGTGCTGGATAAAACCAGAACGCCTATGGGTGGGCGGCTGCTGCAGAATTATTTGCTTCAGCCCCTGCAGGATATTGAGGCGATCACTGAAAGGCAGGAGTGCGTCAATTTTTTCCACAACAACCCGTCGATCAGACAGCAGTTCAGAGATTATCTCGACGCCATCTACGATCTCGAACGCCTCAACTCGAGGATGGTGCTCAGTCAGGGCAACGGCCGTGATGCGGTTGCCCTGCGACAGTCACTTTCCGTTCTCCCCGACATCCATGCTCTTCTGAAACAGTGTACGGTAAACGGCCTCAAAAGCATCAGCGACGAATTTGACGATTTGACCGAGCTGGCCGAATTGCTGGAGCGCTCGATCGGCGCTGAACCGCCGGTCACCCTGCGTGACGGCAACCTGATCAGAGAAGGATACAATGAGGAGCTGGATGAACTCATCCACCTGCTGCGCGACGGCAAGGCGCTCATTCTCGGACTGGAAAACCAGGAACGAGAGAAGACCGGCATCACCAAACTAAAAATTGGCTACAACAAGGTTTTCGGCTACTACATAGAAGTCAGCAATGCTCACCTCGAGAAAGTACCGGAACATTACCTGCGCAAGCAGACCCTGGTTAATGCCGAGCGCTATATCACCCCGGAACTCAAAGAGTTCGAAAGCCGCGTGCTGACCGCACAGGAGCGCCGCCTCGAGCTTGAGTATCAGCTTTTCATCGAGATCAGAACGACCCTGGCCGAAAACAGCTCCCGGGTCCTGCAGACCGCCCAGTTTCTGGCCCGCATCGATGTATTTACCAACCTGGCTGAAATTGCCCGGCAAAATCACTACACAAGGCCAGAACTGACGAGTGATGGAGCTATCCAGATCAGTGACGGCAGACATCCGGTAATCGAACGGTCGATGGCAAGCGGAAAATTCGTTCCCAACGACATCAGTCTGGACCAGAGCCGAAATCAGGTGCTGGTCATCACCGGCCCGAACATGGCTGGCAAATCCACCATCCTCAGACAGACTGCGCTTATTGTGCTGATGGCCCAGATGGGAAGTTTCGTTCCGGCCGAAAAGGCGGTGATAAGCGTGGTCGATCGAATTTTCACCCGGGTTGGGGCCATGGACGATTTGCGCCGGGGACAATCGACTTTTATGGTGGAGATGAATGAAACCGCCAATATCCTCAATAACGCCACCCCTCGAAGCCTTGTCATTCTCGATGAGATAGGCCGGGGCACCTCTACCTACGACGGATTGTCGATCGCCTGGGCGGTGGCGGAAGCCCTGGTAGAGAAAGATGGGAGCGGAGTTAAAACCCTGTTTGCCACCCATTATCATGAGCTCACTGAACTGGCCAAAACCCATGATCGGGTGCAAAATTACTCGGTGGCTGTCAAGGAGTGGAATGAGACGATTATTTTTCTATATAAATTGATCAAGGGCGGTACCAGCCGTAGTTACGGGATCCAGGTCGCGGCGCTGGCCGGGGTGCCCGATCAGGTCGTCACTCGGGCTCAGGAGATATTGAAACGCATCGACCAGGCAGATTTCGATCACCGGGCCGTCACCGGGAACAAATCGAGCAGCGCCGGCAGAAAGGAGCATCCCAGCCAGCTTCAGCTTTTCGCCGCGCCCGGTCATCCGCTGGCCGATGAGCTCAGAAAAATCGACCTTGACGACATGACTCCGCGCCAGGCTCTGGAACAGCTCTATAAGCTCAAGGGGCTGATAGATAAGGGCTAACCCTGACTCTTCGAGTTGTTTTTTTCGTTCAGACTGTTTATATAAACTCTAATTTCTGATAATTTATAGAAAATATTATGATTTTCAGCAGTCAACTCTTCTATTCGTATTGTATAGACTGACGAAGTGAACAGATCTCTTGGTTTCACACTAATACTTCTCACCCTCCTGGCGTTTACGTTCGGAGAACACCGTGCGTGGGGAACGACGCCAAGTGAGAATTACACCAATAAGTCAGATCTCCAGGCTCACTACGAGAAGGCGAAATTTTTCTACAATCAACTCAATAACTCGCCTAACCTGGGTGACAAAAGAGAGAACTGGCTCAAAGGCGCCGGCAATTTCAGGCGGATCTATCTGGCCGAGCCCAAATCCGAACTGGCTCCGGCTTGTCTTTTCATGCTCGGCCGCCTCTATTACGATGTCTTCAAAAAATTCGGCCAGGGAATTGATCTCGGTGAGGCCATTTCCTACTACCGTGACGTTCACACTTTGTTCCCCGGCAACCGGTTGGCCGACGACGCCCTCTATGCGGTGGGCGTCATTCTCTTTGAAGACGTGAATGATCCTAATCGGGCCGCCGAGACCTTCGCCAAAATCATCTCTGATTATCCGGACGGCGATATGGGTTCGGTTACCGAGACTAAATTGAAGCTGCTGTCCAAAGACTTCGATATTCCCTTGCCCGAAGAAATGCTTGGTACCACTCCGCTGGCCAAATTGACCAATGTAATGCCGGTTAAATACTGGTCTTCAAAAGATTACACACGGGTGGTTGTGCAAACTTCAGGGCCGACCTCCTATAAGGAAGAATTGTTGGAGAAGATCGGCAACCGCCCTCGGCGGCTGTACATCGATTTTCAGAATAGCTACATCGAACCCCGCTATCGATCCCCTATTCCAATAGAGGATGGGCTTTTGAAACAGGTCAGAACCGGTCAGTTCAGCCCCGACACGGTCCGGGTAGTGCTCGATATTCAGTCTATTTCCGATTACAAGATTTTTTCACTCCCAGACCCGTTTCGGGTCATAATCGATGTTAAAGGTCAGAAGAAAAGAAGCGACCTGGCCCTGCTTGAACCTTTATCGCCCCCTCCGGCGCCACCGAAACCTCCCAGTCAGCCTCGGCCCCTACCGCAACCTCCCATCGCAGAGGTGCAACCGGGACCTCCGCTTCCGGTGCCTGAGCCTGAAATAGATGAAGCGCTGCCCGAACAACCTGAAGGTGAACAAATCGCTGAGCAGGAAAATCTTCCAAAAATTGACTCTCAGCCTGACGAATCGGAGAAAATCGAGGCTTACCAGGGCCCCTTCCTTGTCCTGAGGGAAAACAGGAAGATGGCAGCCCCTGTTAGTAGAAGCGAGGAGATGAGATTCGAAGAACCGATCCCGGCCGATAAACTTTCACTGGCACAGCAACTGGGCCTTGGCATTGGAACAATCGTCATTGACCCAGGTCATGGCGGCAAAGACCCTGGCGCCATCGCTTACGACATGAAGGAAAAAGATATCGTATTGAAGACGGGACAGAGACTCGCCGCTCATCTACGCAAGAAGCTCGGAGCCACGGTTATCCTGACCAGAGAGAACGACTCCTTCCTGCCGCTGGAGGAGCGGACCGCAATAGCCAACACTAATTCCGCCGATCTTTTCGTCTCCCTTCATATAAATGCCCATCCGTCCCCTGACATAAGGGGATTCGAGACCTATTTCCTGAATCTCACCACCAACGCCGAGGCCATGCGCGTCGCCGCAAGAGAGAACGCCACCTCCACCCATCAGCTTAGCGATCTGCAGGACATCCTCTCAGATATCATGAGAAATTCGAAGATTAACGAATCATCGAGGCTGGCAGGCAGGGTCCATCAGTCAATCGACAGCGGCCTCTCTGAAACACATTTTGCCCTGAAAGATATGGGCGTCAAGCAGGCCCCCTTTTATGTGCTTATAGGTGCTGAAATGCCAGCGATTTTGATAGAAATAGCCTTTATCAGCAACCCTGAGGACGCCAAGATGCTTGGCGACGATGAGTTCATTGACAAACTGGCCGAACAGATCTCCGACGGAATCAGCCAGTATGCCAACGCCAATGTCGCCTCTGCTCAATGAGATGTAAACTCACTTTGAACTAAATTACAGAGATACTTTTACATAGCCATATAAGTTCAAGTCGCCCATTCGGGCAGAGCGCGAGCGAGGAGTCGGCGGAGCAGCCTGGTAGTGCTGTGAGCAGGCACCGAAGCTAGCAACGCAGCATGGTGGTATGGATTGGACTTATGTCGCTATGTAAAAAAAGAGGCCGTCCCCTACCTAATGGAGACGGCCTCTTTTTATTTGTTGTTTTGGCTACTGCTATTTGAAATTTGCAGCCTTCAACCGGATAAGGGCGCGCTGCAGCGATGCTTCGGCCCGAGCCAGGTTAATTGATTCATCCTGCGCGGAAGCTTGCGCCAGGCGCTTCTCGGCTCGTTCCTTTGCACGCATCGCTCGCTCAACATCGATCTGGTGACCAAAATCCGCACTCTCCACCAGAAAGGTGATTTTATTATTTGAGACCTCACAAAATCCGCCGCTGACCATGAGGTAGTGGCGATTTTTGCCAATTTCATATGACAAAATACCCGTCTTGATGGTTGAGAGGAACGGGGCATGATTAGCCAGAACACCGAAGTCACCTCCATACCCTGGTGCGTTTACGATGTCAACCTCTTCACTGACCACCGCACCGGCGGGAGTTACCACTTCTAATGCAATCTGCTGTGCCATTTATTCTACCTCTCGTCTAGAGTACCAGAGCACTTACTGGGCTGCTTTTTCGATGGCTTCTTCAATGGTTCCAACCATATAGAAGGCACTCTCCGGCAGTTCGTCGTGCTTGCCGTCGAGAATTTCCTTGAAGCCTTTAACGGTATCTTCCACTTTGACGAATTTACCAGCGATATTGGTAAATACTTCTGCAACGTGGAACGGCTGAGACAGAAAACGCTGGATCTTCCGAGCCCTGGAAACCGTAATTTGATCTTCTTCGGAGAGTTCATCCATACCGAGAATGGCTATTATATCCTGGAGATCTTTATATTTCTGCAGGGTGACCTGAACGCCGCGAGAAACCTGGTAATGCTCCTCTCCAATGATGTTCGGATCGAGGATCCTGGAGGTCGAATCGAGCGGATCAACCGCCGGATAGATACCAAGCTCGGTAAGCTGCCTCGAGAGAACAACCGTCCCGTCGAGATGGGCAAAGGTGGTTGCCGGAGCTGGATCGGTCAAGTCATCAGCAGGGACGTAGACACACTGTACGGCTGTGATCGAGCCTTTGGTGGTCGAGGTGATGCGTTCCTGAAGGGCACCCAGATCGGTAGCCAGGGTCGGCTGATAGCCAACGGCTGAAGGAATACGGCCGAGAAGCGCCGATACTTCGGAACCAGCCTGGGTGAAACGGAAAATATTGTCAACGAAGAAGAGCACATCCTGGCCTTCCTCATCACGAAAATACTCAGCTGCGGTCAACCCGGTCAGGCCGACACGGGCGCGCGCTCCCGGGGGTTCAGTCATCTGCCCGTAAATCAGGGCCGCTTTAGGCAGTACACCTGAATCCTTCATCTCGTGATAGAGGTCGTTTCCTTCACGGGTGCGCTCACCAACACCGCAGAAGACCGAAATACCACCATGATGCATGGCGATGTTATTAACCATCTCCATCATGACAACGGTTTTTCCGCAACCAGCGCCGCCGAACAGTCCCATCTTACCGCCGAGCGGGAAGGGTACCAGCAGATCGATTACTTTGATGCCGGTGACCAGAACACGAACCTCGGTATCCTGCTCGGTAAACGCAGGTGCAGGACGATGAATCGGCATGCTCTTATCGGAGGTGATCGGACCCAGGCCGTCGACCGGGCGGCCGACCACATTCATGATCCGACCCAGAGCAGGCTCGCCGACCGGAATGGTGATCGGTGAACCGCTATCGCGCACTTCCATACCCCGCACCAGACCATCCGTCTGATCCATCGCTATACAGCGGCAAACATTGTCGCCGAGATGCTGGGCAACTTCGACAACCAGATTGTCCGGCACGTCGGAAATCGCCGGGTTGCTGATCATCAGCGCGCTCATGATGTTCGGCAGGTTGCCGGCATCAAACTCCACATCAACTACAGGTCCGATAACCTGTAAAACTTTTCCTATTCTCTGCTCACTCATCGGGCCTAACCCCTCCTATAAGTTTTTGAGATTATTTGAAATGTCAGTTATCTATCATTTAAGGGCTTCGGCACCGCCGACGATATCCATCAGTTCAGCGGTAATCGCAGCCTGACGAGCCTTGTTGTACAATATTGTCAGATTCGAGATCATGTCGTTGCAGGCGTTGGTGGCATTGTCCATGGCCGTCATCCTGGCGGCATGTTCACTGGCTCCAACCTCGAGCATGGCATGGTAGATCATGACGTTGAGGTAGAGTGGCTGGAGCACGTCCATGATATCCTCGGCCGAGGGTTCGTAGATGTACTCACCGGAAATCTGCGGGCCACTCTCCTCGCCTTCGGCTGCCTCCAATGGCTGAACCGGCAGAAATTCCTTAGTGGCCGGTCTCTGAATTGCCACCGATTTGAATTCTCCAAACAGCAGTTCGACCCTGTCAGAGCCGCCATCTGCCAGGAAATGTTCGGAAACCTCAGTGGCTATCTCCCGGGCGTTAAACATCTGAAACGTGCCCATGATATCGGCGTAGGTCTTGCGAACTTTGCCGGTCTTTTTGAGAATCTGAAAACCCTTTTTACCGACGCAGATAAAACTAACTGTCTTCCCTTCCGCTTCATACTCCTTCAGCTTTTGTTCTGCCAGCTTGATGATATTGGAGTTAAAGGAACCGCATAAACCGCGATCGGAAGTGATAATAATCAGTTCAACCGATTTGACATCCCGTTTTTCCATCAACGGGTAACTGCCGCCAGTGTTTGCTCGCTCCGACAGATTCGACATCGCCTCGTTGAACTTGGCCGTGTAAGGCCTGAAGGCCTCCATTTTTTCCTGTGCCCCTCGCAATTTAGCGGAGGCAACCATGTTCATGGCTTTGGTGATCTGTGCGGTCTTTGTGACACCGACGATCTTTGTTTTGACTTCTTTTAAGCTCGGCATAGCTGGACCTTTGCTAAATTAGTTAAGACCTTTCGTTGCCTTGAACGTGTCACCAAAACTGGTTAGGACTTTATCGAGTTTCTCTTTCAGACCATCGTCGAATTCCTGCTTTTCTTTCAGGTCGCTGTAGATGGACGGATCATTGGACTCGATGTAGTTGTAAAGCTCTGCTTCGTAGTCGGCCAGGGTCTCAACCGGCAGTTTATCCAGCCAGCCGTTGGTCCCGGCATAAATGATACAGACTTGCTTTTCCATCGACAGCGGCTGGTATTGCGGTTGTTTGAGAATCTCAACCAGACGTTCACCACGAGTCAACTGGGCCTGGGTGGCTGCATCGAGATCCGATCCGAAGGCCGCAAAAGCTGCCAGTTCGCGGTACTGGGCCAGATCGAGTCGCAGCGTACCGGCAACCTGCTTCATAGCTTTTACCTGGGCGGCGCCACCGACACGGGATACGGACAAACCGACGTTGATCGCCGGACGGACCCCTGAGAAAAACAGATTGGGTTCCAGGTAAACCTGGCCGTCGGTAATGGAAATAACGTTGGTCGGGATAAAGGCGGATACGTCACCGGCCTGGGTTTCGATAATCGGCAGCGCAGTCAGCGAGCCGGCACCGAGTTCGTCATTAACTTTTGCTGCTCGCTCGAGCAGGCGCGAATGGTTGAAGAAAATGTCTCCTGGGAAGGCCTCGCGTCCAGGCGGACGACGAAGCAGCAGGGACAGCTCTCGATAGGAGACGGCCTGCTTGGAGAGATCGTCGTAGATAATCAGGGCGTGCTCACCGATATCGCGGAAATACTCTCCCATGGCACAGCCGGCAAACGGGGCGATGTACTGCATCGCGGCCGGATCCGAAGCACAGGCGGAAACCACGGTGGTGTAATCCATCGCACCATGCTTTCTCAGTGCTTCAACGACGAGAGCCACCGTCGATTTTTTCTGACCAACCGCCACATAGATGCAGTGCACATCGGTCTCTTTTTGGGCAATGATTGCATCGACGCAAAGAGCTGTTTTACCTATCTGGCGATCACCGATAATCAATTCACGCTGGCCCTTGCCAACTGGAGTCATCGAATCAACCGCTTTGGCACCTGTATACATCGGCTCATGGACACCCTTTCTGGCGATAACGCCGGGAGCCAGAACCTCGATCTTGGAGGAATGCTCGGAATTGATCGGCCCCTGGCCGTCAATTACCTGGCCGATACCGTCAACGACGCGGCCTTCCATTTTGGGTCCAACCGGAACCTCGGCAATACGACCGGTGCGCTTGACAATATCACCTTCCTTGATACCTGCAACATCGCCGAAAATGGCGCAACCGACGTTGTCCTCTTCGAGGTTCAGGGCCAAGCCCATGATGCCGCCCGGGAACTCAAGAAGCTCCATGGCCATGCAGTTCTGGACTCCGTAGACACGGGCAATACCGTCACCAACAGAGATAACGGTTCCGGTCTCGTCGAGGTCAACACTGGTCTCATACTCACCAATCTGGTCCTTGATAATTTGACTGATTTCTTCGGCTTTGATCTGCATCTATTCTCTCCCCTTAATGGAACCTTTTAAACTTGCAAGCTGAGTCCTGATGCTGCCATCCAGAACCAGATCACCAACCTTGGCAATGACGCCGCCAATAATGGAAGGATCGACTGATGCAGTCAGCTCAACCTTCTTGCCAGTTATCTTTTCTAATGTATCCTGTATCTTTTTTTGTAAATCCGTTTCCAATTCAATGGCTGATACCACCGTTCCGTGGCTGATGTTTTTGTCCTCATCAACCATAGTCTGAAATACTTCGGCAATCTCAGGAAGTATTGCCGCCCGTTTTTTTTCAACGAGCAGGTTCAGGAAATTCCCCATCACCTTGTCGGCGTCCATGGATTCAATGATTGCGCCCATGGCCTTTTCTCTGACATCGAGAGGATAGAGTGGGTTAGTCAGTGCATCTTCAACTTCCGGGTTGGATTCAAAAAGCGCTGCCAGCCCTTTAAGCGCTTCGCTATAGGCTTCGTACTTGCCGTCTTCCTTACCTATGGAAAACAGCGCCTTGGCGTATCGTTTGGCGAGGATAGTCTGTTTCACTGTACGGCCCCCACTTTATCTAAGTAATTTTCAATGATCTTGACCTGGTCATCTGGGGTCAGATTCTTGACGATCAGTCCTTCGGCTATGACCGTTGCCTGGTCAGCGACATAGTTTTTCAAATCGCGGCGGGCTTCGACTATCTCATTCTGGATGGACTGTTCAGCCTGGCGCTTCATGTCGTCCACTGCCTGCTCGGCTTTCTCTATGATTTTGGCCTTCTCGACCTCGGCCTGGGCCACAGCTTTTTCGACGATACTATCGATGTCTTTCTCCACGGTAGCCAGCTTGGACTCAAAATCGCGGTACTGCTTTTCAGCCTCGTCCCGCCGAGTCTCCAAGTCTTCCAGTTCGTTCTTAACCGTTGCCTGGCGGCCACCGAGAGCCGAAGCTATAGGCTTGGCACCGAATTTGACCAGAATTATCATCAAGGCAATAAAGTTTAGAACTCGCCAGAACAAGTCCTTGAGTTTGGCCGGTGACAGGCTTCCTTCTCCATGCCCCCCGCCATCCTCACCTTCGGCTGCATGGGCATCGGCTTCACCATGCCCAGCATTGGCTGCCTGTTCCACGGTTGTGGAATGTGCATCTGCCGCCGGTTTTTCAGAAGCGTAGATCGTTGTAGCTGCAATCGACAGCCCAAAACAGAGCGCCGCCAGCAACGTGAACAGCCTGGATATGTGCCCGAATTTATTCATGATTAGAGCGCCCTCCCCAGAATTTTGCTGGCCATGTCCGTGGCAAACCCATCGAGGTTGGCCTTCAGTTCCGTCTGAGCCGTGTCGATCTGGGTGTTGATGTCCGCCAACTGTTTTTCCTTGAACTGGTCCACTTCGGCCTTGATTGATGCCATCTTCTCATCGCCCGCAGCCTGAGCCTCAGCTCTGGCTGCGTCGAGTGCCGCTTTGGCCTTGCCAGAGGCCTTGGACATCTTGGCATCTACCTCTTCCTGGCGCAGACGTGCGTTTTCTTCAAACTTCGCCACATCATTCTGCATTCCCTGCATCTTTTCAGACCGCTCCTTGAGGATCTTCTTAACCGGCTTGTAAAGAACCCCGTTGAGCAAAAACATGAGTACCACCATGTTTATCATCTGAATCACCATTGTGATGTCAACTGTGACCATGTGCTATGCTCCTGATTTGCAGAAATAAAAATACAAACATCCCCGAAGGAATGAAAACTGAACTCACGACTCTCCTGAAGCGTTGCAAATAAGACCCACCAATAAAATGAATGGCCATTCACAACAGCTCAAAATCTTTACTGCAAATATAAGGTCATGTCAACTACTTTATCGTCGTCTGAAAGCCTTAATTTAAGCCCTTTTTCATTTACTTGGACGACTCTTTTCCAGACCCAAAAAAAGACCGGGCAAAAGTGCCCGGTCCGGCTATTTTCTGGCCAACATTTCCGGATCGTTGACGATGATCCACCCAGCTATACCTTGCTCGATTCTTCGACAATAGAGGGAACCGCAGAAATGGCCTCGGCTACCTTGTCTGCCATGGGTCCTCCGGCCTGTGCCATGTCAGGCCGTCCCCCTCCTTTACCGCCGACTATTGCAGCCACGCTATTGATAAGCTTTCCAGCCTTGAACCGATCGGTAAGATCCTTTGAAACGATGACCAGCAGTGCCGCTTTGCCCTTTATTGAACCGCCGAGTACGGCAATACCTGAGCCCATTTTGTCTCGGACCTTGTCACCCACCTCGCGAAGCGTCTTGGGACTGTCCAGCTCGATTTCCGCGGCAATGACCTTGACACCGTCGACCTCGACACTTTTGTCCAGCACAGAATCCAGTCCCGAACTGGCCACTTGAGTGGCTAGGAGCGCCACCTGTTTTTCAAGTTTTTTCTGGGCATCAAGCAAATGTTCCACTTTACCTAAAAGTTCTGACGGTGTGGCATTGAGCCTGCTGCCGATCGCCTCTTCACGTACGGCCATGTCCTGTATCAGAGCCACCGCTTTGCGGCCGGTTACCGCCTCGATTCTTCTTACCCCGGCAGCAATGCCGCCTTCGCTGAGTATCTTCAGCAGACCGATATTGCCCGTCGCCCCGACATGGGTGCCGCCGCACAGCTCTTTGGAGACCGGCTCAATGGAAACCACCCTTACTGAATCCCCGTATTTCTCACCAAAGAGGGCCATGGCCCCTTCACTGAAGGCCTCTTCACGGTCAACAATCTTGACTTCAACCGCTTGATTTTTCCTTATCTGATCATTGATCTTCGATTCGATGTCACGGATCTCCTCGGGCTGCAGCGCCGAAAAATGGGTGAAATCGAAACGCAGCCGGTCAGGACTCACCAGCGAGCCGGCCTGCTTGACGTGGTCACCCAGTACATCGCGCAAAGCAGCGTGCAGCAGGTGGGTGGCACTGTGGTTGGCTTCGGTGTCTGTGCGGCACCCGTCATCGACTGTCAGATCGATCGGGCTGCCGGTGGCCAACCTGCCGCTGATGACCTTCAGATGGTGCAGGATGAACCCCTCGGTCTCGGAGGTGGTATCGTATATCTCTGCCTGACCACCGCTCCACTCGGCCCGACCGACATCGCCGAGCTGGCCGCCGGACTCGGCATAAAACGGGGTCCGGTCGGTCAGCATGCGCACTTTCTGTCCGGCTTCTGCCTGGTCCACGACCCGACCATTCTCATCCAGCAGACCTGCGACCGAGGCTGACTCCCAACGGGAACCATAGCCGGTGAACTCACTGCGGTGCCCCGATTCGATCAGTTCCTTTACCCCCTCTTCTTTGAGCAGCAGCCCCTCATCCTTTCTCGATGCCCGTGATTTGCTGCGTTGCTGTTCCATAGCCTCATTAAAGCCACCATCATCGAAGGCGATTGAACGCTCCAAGGAGATGTCTCGGACGATATCAACAGGGAATCCAAAGGTGTCGTAGAGCTTGAAAATGAAATCGCCGCTGATCAGCGGGTTGTTTTCCCCCTGCTGACGGGCGATCTCCTGATCGAGCAGAACCAGCCCGTGCTCGAGGGTCTCACCAAAGCGGGCTTCCTCATTGTTAACGACCTTCTCCAGCAGCTCTGAGGTATCGGTGAGACGCGGATAGGCACCGACCATGGAATCGACTACCGCTATACAGGCCTGATGCAGAAACGGACCGGTCAAGCCGAGGTTCCTGCCGAAGCGGATGGCCCTCCGCAGTACCCGCCTGAGTACATACCCTCTGCCCTCATTGGAGGGCAGCACGCCGTCGGCCACCAGAAAACAGGTGGCCCTGACATGATCGGCGATAACCCGCATGGCCGTGTCATCGGCTGCGTCATTACCGTAGGTTCTCCCCGATAAACTTTCGAGCCTGGAGATTATCGGCGCAAAGAGATCGGAGTCATAGTTGTTGAATTTACCCTGCAGCACTGCGGCCACTCGCTCAAGCCCCATGCCGGTGTCGATACTGGGCTTGGGCAGCGGCTCCATGGTGCCGTCTTCAAAGCGGTTGAACTGCATGAACACCAGATTCCAGAGCTCCAGAAAACGATCGCAATCGCAGCCGAGGGCACAGTCAGCTCGGCCGCAGCCAGCGGCTTCCCCCTGGTCGATATGAATCTCGGAACAGGGACCGCAGGGACCGGTGTCACCCATGGCCCAGAAGTTGTCCTTTTCATCAAAACGGACGATGCGGCCTTTGGGCAAGGTTTCGATCTGCTCCCACAATTCCTCGGCCTCATCGTCGTCTTCATAGATCGATACCCAGAGCTGACCCGGATCTATGCCAAGTTCAACGGTCAAGAACTCCCAGGCAAAATCTATCGCCTCCTTCTTGAAATAGTCGCCGAAAGAGAAATTCCCCAGCATCTCGAAAAAAGTATGGTGTCTGGCCGTATAGCCGACATTCTCGAGATCGTTGTGTTTGCCCCCTGCCCGCATACAGCACTGGCTGGTGACAGCCCTGACATAGTCCCTTTTCTCCTCGCCCATAAACACGGTTTTGAACTGCACCATTCCCGCGTTAGTGAAAAGCAGGGTGGGGTCGTCCTGGGGTACGAGTGAGGAACTGTCCACGGTGGTGTGACCGTTGCGTTCGAAATATTCCAGAAATTTTGTTCGAATTTCGTTTCCTGTCATACGCTTCTTTCCGGTTTGAGATTTCTGCAGACGTGGAGCCGCTGCTTTTGTGCACCTGCAACCGCAGGCGGTGCAGGTCAATAATGCAAAAATTAAGATTTTAGTAAAGTAAACTGTTTTGTCAAACCAAATACTTCAGCAACGCCACCTAGCGGCTGAAATTGGAGGCTAATGGATGGAAAAAACATCAGAAAAAAGACGGCAACCGCAGTTCAGACGCCGTCGGCTTTCCTGGCTGCCCAGTCAATCTCCTTGCCTGCCGTAAGCAGGTCCCGGAGGGTAATCACCCCGACCGATTGCAGTTTCTTGACCAGAAAAATGAACAGGTAGGCGGTCTGTAAGGCATCCTCGAGGGCGTCGTGGGCTTCGAAAAACGGCAGATTGAGCTCGGCACTGAGTTTCTGCAGATTGTAGCGGCCGTCACCCGACGGCTGGGCGCTGTCAAAATCGCCTAGCACCTTTCTTTTATAGATTTGCGCCATGCGCATGGTGTCGAAGCTGGGATTGGCCACAGTTCCTTTGAACAATAGTCTGGTGGCTTTGTCGAGAAAACTCGTATCGATCTGAACACAGTGGCCGACCAACAAATCGATTTCTATAAAGTTGAGAAACATCGGCAGGACATCCTCGAGCGGGGGAGCCGCTTCGAGCTGCTGAGGAGTGATTCTATGAATAAGGGTGGCCTGGGTATGTTGGCGATTTTTAGGACGGATATAACAGTGAAAAGTTTCGCTCAGATTGATCTGCAGATCCCTGATACGGACTGCGCCGATGGAGATGATCTCGTCCTTTTTGGGATTGAGACCGGTCAACTCGGTATCGAACACGACAAAGCTGCAGTCGCCGAATTTCCGGTTTTGGTCAAATCGAGCAAAATGACGGTTATTGGCGACGATAATCTGGTCTCGTCCCCGCAGCCAGGGAATTTTGTCTGATATCTTTACCACCTAAGAGCCTCTCAGTTCCGTTCTCATGAGACTCTGCATTTTGGCAATAACCCCGAATCCGTCTTTGAGCATTCTTTTTTCGAGGTCGCTGAGCTCTTCGGGATAGATATAATCGTCCGGCTCTTTTGCTTCTTCGATCTGGGAAAGTTGGTGTATGACCCGAAGCTGCAGTTGCAGTTCATAGGCGTCCAGCATCTCCAGGTAAAATTCTCTGTCCACTTTTTTCTTGGCCGACAGCCTTTTCAGCCTGGTCAGCGTGTTCGTCTGCCTGATGCCATACTTGAGGCTCAGAATCCTGGCAAAGTCCACAAATGGTGCCAGACCGCGCAATTTGATATCGAGCTTGTCCCGGTGATCGCCGTTCTGTTCAACGATGAATTTTTGAAAAAAAGACAGTGGGGCCTGGTGTGACAGAAAACTACGACCGAGATTTTTAATGATGGTATTATCCCCACGACAGCTGGTGATTACATGATCGCGCAGATCGACGGCCAGTTGCTCGGTTCCGTGACCGTGCCGAAAATCAAAAAAGATCGAAGCGCCAAGCTGTTCTTGCTGATCAGCTTTTTCAATCCACCACGAATATTGATCCTTCCAGCTGGAAATCGATTGGCACCACTTGGGATTGCTGGCCATGACATTATCCCGGCAGGATGGATAACCGCATTTGAGCAGGTGATAGGTGGCCTGTTCACCGAAGACCCGAAAATACTTTTCCACTTCCTCCCGCTGTTCAGAGCCGGGTTCTTCGTAAACAATGCCGTTGTCCTGATCGGTCTTGAATGTCTGCTCGTTTCTTCCTTCGCTGCCGAACATAAGCCAGCTGTATTTGACCGGGGCCGGGCCGAGCTGACGATGAATCAGAACAAGAATCTGGGCGAGAATCCTTTCATTGATCAGGGCAATCATCCGGGCAATATCACCGGACTTGCCCCCTTCATTGATAATGTTGCGGACCAGCCCGCTGACTTTTTCGGAGAGCAGGTAGAGACCCTCGAATTCGTTTTGGGAGGCAATCTCCTTGAACAGATAGTAGGGCGAATTGCCCTGCTGGACCATGATATCATGGGTGGTAATCACTCCGGTGACCCTGCCGCCCTGTTCAACTCCGAGGTGATGAATCGAGGTGGTCATCATTTTCAGCAGGACATCGAAGCAGAGCATTTCCGAGGGCACGCTTTTAAGGGGGCTGCTCATAATCGAACTGACCGGTTCTCTGATGTCCCTGCCCTCGGCAATGACCTTGCTCCTGAAATCGGTATCGGTGATGATGCCGATCATCGAGCCGGGATCCTCGTCGACATAAACCAGCAAGGAGCCGATCCCCTGACGGGCCATGATGGCTCCGCTCTCCTGTATGGAAGTGGTCGCCGATACGGAAAACAGAGGTTTGCTCAACTCTCCGGCCTTGGTGCTGAACAGTAACAGTTCATCAGTGGATCTTCTGGTCAGTTTGTTTTTCCTCAGCTCCGTGTACGCGGTCGCCACCACATTATCGGAGAAACTCTTCAGATAGTAGTGGGAAATCGCCGAGTCATTGCGAACCAGTTCTTTGAAGACATCCCGGGGAATCAGGTAGCAGAAGGTATCTTCTATGGTCTCGATATTGAGATTGGCCCTGGTTTCCCTGATAATTCCCAGCGCCCCTATATTGGATCCGACACCTCGATAATCCTTCAGTACAATATCCCCGTCGTCATCGGTGATAAAAGCCCGGACGCCTCCTCTCTGAATAAGATAGAGATGAGTTATTTCAGACTCGTTGAAGGTTAAGAGCCTGGTGCCTTTGGGGTAGAAATCGATTTTACAGTGCTGGGCAAGGTCCCTGAGAGCATCGTCATCGAGTTCCCTAAACGGCATGGTGCTTTTGAGAAATGAAACGGCTACATCGGGGGCGACTACATGTTCACTGCTGTTGACCGATGGCACGATCGCTGCCTGCTGTGTGTCCTTCTCTGCCATACCGAATACTCTGCTCACCTGAAAATGATGGTAGATAAGTTTTTATATCACACTATTAATCTTACAGGAATAAAAAGTGAGCTGGGAGCGGGATCGAAGTGGGGCCAGGTTTTGAAATATAAGTTTATCGAAATAAGTGGCGGTTTCTTGCAAGTATGAAAGGGACACAATACCCATCGTGTCCCAATATTTGTTTCAGGGACACGATGGGTATTGTGTCCCCTAAGAATTAGAAAAACTCGTTATCCAGCGTCTTTTTGCCGTCGATAAGTTCATCAACCACTGCGGGATCCGCCAGGGTAGAGATATCGCCGAAATCACCGAAATCGTTGGCGGCGATTTTCCTCAGAATACGGCGCATAATTTTACCGCTTCGGGTTTTGGGCAGTCCCGAGGCGTACTGAATAGTGTCTGGAGAGGCAATCGGTCCAATTTCGGAGCGCACATGGACACGGAGATCGGCGAGCAGTTCGATGCTCTCATCGATATCAGGCCTCAGCGTCACAAAGGCATAAATTGCCTGTCCTTTGATTGGGTGCGGCATGCCGACCACGGCTGCTTCATTGACATTGGGGTGAGAAACCAGTGCCGATTCGATTTCCGCCGTACCCAGCCGATGCCCCGAAACATTAATCACATCATCGAGCCGGCCCATGATCCAATAGTAGCCGTTCTCGTCACAGCGGGCCCCGTCTCCGGCATCATAACACCCCGGAAATTCTTCGAAATAGGTACGATAGAAGCGTTCGGGATCGCCATAGATGCCCCTGAACATCCCCGGCCATGGTCGCCGGATAACCAGATGACCGCCTTCATTCACACTGGCCTCGTCGCCCTCTTCGGTAAGAATCGCCGCATCGATCCCAGGCAGCGGTATGGTCGCTGAACCGGGTTTCAATTTGGTCGCATAGGGTAGAGGAGAAATCATGATACCGCCGGTCTCCGTCTGCCACCAGGTATCGACTATGGGTATGGCACCGCCGCCGACGTTGAGATGATACCACATCCAGGCCTCCGGGTTTATCGGTTCTCCTACAGAACCCAAGATCCGCAGGGAGGAGATGTCATGTTTTTTTATCGGTTCGTCACCAAAACGCATGAGCGCTCTGATCATGGTCGGGGCGGTATAAAATATGTTTACTCTGAATTTCTCGATGATCTGCCAGAACCGGTCAGGGCCAGGATAGGAGGGTACTCCCTCAAACATCAGGGTGGTGCCCCCGAGGCCCAGCGGTCCATAGAGCAGATAGGAATGCCCCGTAATCCAGCCGACGTCGGCAGTGCACCAGTAGACATCATCATCTCTGAGATCGAAAACCAGTTGGGTGGTGTGGGTAACATAGGTCAAATACCCCCCACTGGTATGAACCACTCCCTTGGGTTTACCGGTTGATCCCGAGGTATAGAGAATAAAAAGGATATCCTCCGACGCCATCGGCTCGGGCTCACAGACTGCGGTAATGTCATCGGCGGCCATTTCATCATGCCACCAACTGTCTCTCCCCGACTGCATGGCCACTTCATTTCCAGCCCTGCGTACGACTAAGCAATGATCTACCGAATCACACTCTTCGAGTGCTTCGTCGCCGTTTGGCTTCAAGGCGATACTTTTTCCGGCTCTCAGCACTGCATCGGCCGTTATCAGCAGAGTAGCCTCGCAGTCATCGATCCTGTTCTGCAGACTAACGGCTGAAAAACCAGCGAATACCACGGAGTGGATCGCTCCAATTCTTGCGCAGGCAAGCAGACTGATCACCAGCTCCGGAATCATCGGCAGATAGACTGCCACCCGATCACCTTTGCTCAGCCCTTTCTTTTTCAGGACATTTGCACACCTGCAGACCTCGTCCAGGAGCTCCCTATAGGTATATGTCCTTACTTCATCTTCAGGTTCACCCTGCCATATCAAGGCGATTTTATCACCTTTTCCATTTTCAAGATGGCGGTCGAGGCAATTGTAGGAAACGTTGAGAGTGGCCCCATCGAACCAGCGGATTTCAGGCTTGCAAAGATCAGCATCAACCACCGTCTGCCAGGTTGAATACCAGCTCACCAGCTCGTCAGCCCTCTCTGCCCAGTAGCCTTCCAGGTCATCCATCGAGCGCTGATAGACGCCCTCATATTGGACCATATTACCGATCCAGGCCTGTTGGCTGCCCTCGGTCGGCGGCTCGAAATAACGGTCTTCGCTCAACAGACTGGTAATTTTATCGTCAACTTCACTCATCGGAGTCTCCACCTGTGATCTGATTGCCGGACAGTGAAAAACAGTAATTTCTAAATGGTTCTAAAGATTCCCCAATCGAGTTTAACTATAACATCAATATATCTGATACAAGCAAGAAATCACATTTTTTTAATCCGATGACCAATAATCCACCTTTAACGACCCACAAACCACCTTGCATCAACCTTTAAAAAATTAATAATATATTATTATTTCAGAAAGTTACCAAATCTATTTGACTGGCACCCAAAAAGTTCTTTACAGTTTGCTGCTTGACAATTAAATTAAACGCTGAAATAACTTAGACACTTTCCATCCGGAAACGAGTAGTTTTGCACCAATATGGAGGCGCGAGAAATTTTGCCGCAGGCATATAATCGATATTCTGAGGATAAAATTTCGCGCCCAACGAAGATATTGGATAAAAATGCCGTTTCCTTATGGAAACTAGGCAGAGAGGGAGCCGCCATGCAAGAAGACATGAAAGATGAACAGATAGAGGTCATTTCCAAACTGCTGAAGTCGATGTCCCACCCTATCCGGCTCAAAATTCTCTGCCTGCTTCAGGAAGATGAGATGTCCGTGGGAGACTTAAGGGAACAGGTGAAGACCACCAATGCAAACGTCTCCCAGCACTTGAATATTCTTAGAAGTCAAGGCATTATTGACTTCAGAAAAGACGCCAATTTCATATACAACAGAATTACCGATCAGCGCATCCTTGAACTCATCCAGAAGATGCGGCAGCTTTTCTGTCCTGACCTCTAAAGCTGCAATTGAACCGATTTCCTCTCAGAAAAACTCAACCATCCGAGCAGCACCATGATCATCAATGACTGGATTCACGCAATCGCCGGCTTTTTCATTCTCGCAAGCCTTGCTTTAGGTGTTGAGGCAAGTCCGATTTTTCACAGTAAATTTTGGCTGCTGTTCACCACCTTCGTGGGCCTGAACCTTCTCCAATTCGGCTTTTCCAAGAAATGCCCGTTGGGTCTGATCCTAAAATCCTTAGGCGTTCCAGAGAGCAGGCAGCAAAACTAGTCGTTCACCATTTTCGCACCGCAAGAGAGTTGCCAGCAGCAATCCCGCTCAGAGCAGGTTTCTTGTCTGGTAAAGCAATCCTGATGTCCCTCTTTGAGCTGCACCGCATGGATCAGCTCTGCCATTTTCAGCCCCCTGGTTTCAATGTCTAGCTGACCTGCTTTCGATCTGGCCAAGGCAAACAGGGGTGATCCTTTCAACAATTTCACTTTTTTCATATCTTTTTATTCTCTTATTTAGTTTTTGGTAACATCGGTTGGGCGCCGAAACCAACTTTTCGGTGAGCCCTGTAAACCGCCTCATCCGGGTCTACTCAGTCGTTGCCCGGCGAATACTGCTCCTCTTTTCAATCAGTCGAGCCATTTGCAAAACAATCTTTTCGCCCAAACTCTGCGTTATGCTCAAAATTTTATCCTCGGAATATCAATCATATGCCTGTGGTAAAATTTCTCGCATGCCTTGATTTTGAACGAAAATCTTAGTTTTGCAAAAGGCTCGAGTCTTTTTTACCTTTTAAACACTGCCAGCAGGCCATGGACCGTCGGCGATCTGCCAGTGGTTGGCTCAAACCCCAGCAGGGAGGCGATGTCACAGTTAGGCAGCAGGTAAAAGGTCAGGGCCGATCTGCCGTGCGACCCAACCGGAAAATGATCTTCGACCAGCTCGGCCCATTGAGCCGGATAGTTGCCGCCTGAGGGCAGCAGATTGTCAGCCGAATCTGAGGACAAGGCAGGGGCGTTGATCAGCGAATCAAGATCGGAGATGATTTTTGTCCTGATTGGAGCACTGTCTTTGAGGAAACTCGATACTTGGGAAACCACATGGGTCGGCCCGGCCTCGATACGCTCTGGCATGGATAGTTCGAGGATTGGCACCGACAGCTCGTCACTGCCTTTTTCAAACTCGTTGAACAGTTCATCTCCTGCCTCGGGCGAGGAGGCAATCCAGAGTGCAGCATCGGGCAGAGGCGCGTTTTTCATCAGGGTCAGCCATGACCGAAAGCGCATTTTCACCTCTCGCGGGCGAGCCTCTTCCAGGTCCGCTTTTATCCGCTCCAGTTCTCTGAACGGGTCCGTTTCCTCGGCTCCTGTTTCTCCCTGAAGTGAGCGGTACATCTCCATCTCCTGGGCGTCAAGAAGCTGCAACTCCTGGTGTAAATCCTCTTTCTCTTTTTTTAATATTTCCGATATGGCCAATACCAACCGGGCCTGCCAGAGATTGAGCTGTTTATCATTCTCCTTCGCTGGGGCGGCCGCGGTTTTGCCAAGCAAGGAAGAGATGATCTGATAGCGCTGTTCAGTGCCGAATTTATCTCTTTTCGAAGACATAGCAGCCATGGTCAAAGCCGAGAGCTGAGCGGCGTAATCGTCCTTTCGTTCCCCGATATCATGTATCAGCCTGGTAAATCGTTGTCGATCGTCCTCCAGTGGAGCTGGAATGTGGGCCCGGCAGAGACCGCTGTCGATGAATATATCACGGTCGTTGTCGGGAGTGTCCGGATCCGGTTCAACCGGCTGCAGGTAATATAGCGGGCAGCCAAACAGCAGTAGCGGAAATTGGCGGTAGTTGAAAATATCGGTGTCCGGAAAAATGAGGCTCGGGTATATTGGTTTCATATGCAGGATATCAAGGAAAAAATTAGATTTACGGCTTCGGCGCTGCTCTATTTATTGTTTAATCTGCGCATCGGTTCCGATCTGTCAACCACAGTCACGGCCACGGGCTGGCAGATTCTGCAGACGGCACCATACGTCGCCGGCTTAACCTACCTGATCGTCTCAGTGCTGCAGTACATGGGCGACGGTTCGAAACTGCCCTGGGACCGGAGACTACGTCTCTTCTTCGCCATCGGTATCATGGCCGGGTTGATCCTCGCCATCTGGGAATATGGCGGTTTCCGGCTCAGCTGAGCTCTCCCCGATGTTTAATTATCTCCAGATAAGCCTCCCCAGCAAGGTAGATACTTTGTCAACCGGTTCTGGGTCGCTGACCCCGATGTCTGACCATACTAAAGGCCGCCATTGTTGTTGTCAATCGCCTGTGTTATTGTCAGTCCGGTAATTCTCAACGGCAGCAACAACCACCATCATCATCCCGGACAAGCGACAGCAGCTCATGTTTGTTCTCTATAACTCAAACCGAACCGAGGCTCTTGCCGAGCAATTAGCTAGGGTTATCAGTGAAACCGGCGGTCACACGCTCTTTGCCAAAACTATTTTTCTGGTCCAGAGCCGAGAAATGGAGCGGATGCTCAGTCAGTTCCTGGCAGACCGCTTTGGAGTCTGGGGGAACAGCAGGTACCTGCTGCCCATGCAGTTCATCGAGCATATCTGTCAGACCCTTGGAGCGGATCTCGACAGTGCTGCCTTTGACCGGTCGATTCTTACCTGGCGCCTGGAACTGCTGCTCCGGGATCTGGAAGATCCGGCCATGCAGCCACTCAACTCCTATCTTTCAGGTGACCGGTCCGATCTGAAGCGCTATCAGTTCGCCCGGCAGATAGCCCATTTGTTTGACCAGTATCAGATCATGCGGCCAGAGCTGATCCAGTCGTGGGACCGGGGCCGGCGTTTTACCGCCAACGACTCAGAAGGTTGGCAACTGCATTTATGGGAGAAACTCAGAGAACAGAGTTCGGGCAACCATCGTGGTGAAGTGATTGCTGGACTGATAGATCGTCTTCAAAAGTCACCACAGATGCCCCCAGAACTTGGGCGGGTCTTCGTCTTCGGTCTGCACACCTTACCGCCATTGTTTCTGACTATTCTCAGAGCCATGGCAGGGGCCACTCACATCCACCTGTTTCTGCTTACGCCCTGTGCACTTTATTGGGGAGATATGGAGACCCGCAGAACCCGGGTTGGCCGTGATCCTGATGAGGCTGGAAGTTTTGGACCGGGAACCTATCACCCGCTGCTTGCCGGGTTGGGACGTCAGGGTGCTGATTTTCAGGAGCTGCTGCTGGATCAGGTGGAAGAAATGATTGACGGACCGGATCTGTTCATCGGCCAGGACGATGAGGTTGACAGCTCGGTTCTGCATCGTCTGCAGAACGATTTGCTCGCTGGCCTCGTAAACGAACCAGGGCCATCCGCATCGAATTTTGGGGGTGATGATTCGGTGGTTATCGTTTCCTGCCACAGCCGCATGCGCGAAGTCTCTGTGCTCAAGGACTATATTCTCAAATGGTTGAGCGATGATCCTCAACTCCGGTTGCACGACATCGTCGTCATGGCTCCCGATATCCAGCTTTATGCCGATTTGATACCCGCTGTCTTTAAAGATGTGGCTCATGATATCAGTGACTGCCGGAAAAGGCGGGACAATCGCTATGTAGAGATTTTTTCCCAGTTCCTGGATCTGTTTTCGGGACGATTCTCCGGGCCGGAGATTGCAAGTCTGCTCGACCAGCCGGAAATTAGAACCACCTTTTCGATCTCCTCTGCCGACCTGGAGACGATAAAATACTGGCTCGGAGATGTCGGCATTCGCTGGGGATTGTCGGCAGAGCAGCGTAGTCAGGACGGTTTTCCTGATTTTCAGATGGGTACCTGGCTGAATGGGCTTGAGCGGATGCTGCTTGGTCTGGCCGCAGGGTCGAAGGAACCCATCGACTCGCTGGTTCCCTATATCGACATAGAAGGCGGCGATGCTGAATTGCTCGGAAGCCTCTGCTCATTTATCGAACTGATCGATGAAACTCGCAGAAAAATAAAAAGATTCCAAACCCTGCTCGACTGGTCCACGCTGCTTCACACTATATCTGGCCAGCTGTTCGGCGACAATGATTCGGCCGATTTTCTCAAATTGCAGGAAATGCTCGCCGGTCTGGCTGAGCAGTCGGGTGGCTATCACAATCAGCGGCTTAGTTTTGAGGTGATCCAGCGGTGGTTTGAGTATGAGGCTGAGGCTACCTCTTCATTGGATTTTTTGAGGGGCCGCCTGACTTTTTGTTCGATGCTGCCGATGCGCTCGATCCCTTTCAAGGTCATCTGTCTGCTCGGCCTCAATGATGGAGAGTTTCCCAAACAGGATCGCTTTCTCCCTTTTAATCTGCTTGCTCAGAGCTATGAAAAAGGCGATCGCTCCCAGCGGGCCGACGACCGCTACCAGTTTCTGGAGGCCATTCTGGCCGCCCGACAGCGGCTTTATCTCAGTTATATAGGTCAGTCGATCAGAACCAATGATCCGATTCCTCCATCGCCGGTGATTTCTGAACTGCTAGAAGCTATAGAGCAGGGTGGCGGCTCGATCAATGTCCGCAGCCATCCCCTGCAGCCATTCGATGCCTCATACTTCTCAGCTGAGACGGATCTGTTCAGCCACCACCGTTATTATTGCCGTACTGCTCAGTCGTTTGGCACTCCACCTGACGAACTCTTCGGGCCGTGGTTCAGTGATCCCCTCGAAGTGACGGTGGATGATCATCTTCGCTTTGATGATCTGCTGAGCTTTGCAGGTAATCCACAGCGATTTTTTGTACGCCACATTCTGAAAATGACGCTTCGGACTGAAGAAGAACTGCTCGAAGACAACGAGCCTTTCAGTCTCGAAGCTCTGGAACGCTATCTGGTCAGCCAGAAGTTGCTGGAGGTGCTGATGGATGACGGCCCCACAGATCGTCTTTTCGATGAACTGCTGCAGAAACAGGTCTGGCCGCTTGGCTACCCCGGCAGGGTGAATTTTGAAAAACTCTGCGGCCAACTGGGAGATTTTTCTGCCAGGGTGAAAAGCGCAGCTTCGGGGGATCGTCTGGAAAATATTGATTTCGAGATCGATATCGGTCGCACAATGCTATCCGGAGCTCTCGGCAACCGCTGCAGGGGCGGTCTGCTGATCTATAGATATGGTGCCCTGAAGGGTCGAGACCTTCTCCAGGGCTGGCTTCTCCATCTGGCAGCGGGTGCAGCAGGCGAGAGAATTGGGCCGACCAGAATCGTGCTCAAGGATGCTACCGTCACCGTTGACCAAGACACTGGTGGCGTCGATGATCTGCAGAGGCTGATCGAGCTTTATCAGCTGGGCTGCAGGAAGTCTTCCAAACTATACACCGAAGCCGCCTTTGCCTACTGCCGACAGGTTATTTCAAATCGAGCCAGAGGCAGGACCGAGCCGCTGGCAGCAGCCATTAAAAACCTGGACAGGCGGATTGACAGCGGCTACGTGGAAGAGCTGGCGATCCTGTTCGCCGATCCTCGCGGTGAGTCTCTTCTTGACAGCGAATTCCGGTATCTTTGCAATGAATTTTTTCTGCCGATCATGGAGCGGCTGGAGATAGACACCAACGTCTAACATGGTAGATAAAACGGACATCTTTGACGGCGCTGAAACGGTGCTTAAGCAGGGAATAACCCTTATAGAAGCGAGTGCAGGGACCGGTAAGACCTTCGCCATAAGCATGCTGGTTCTGCGAGCTGTGGTCGAGCTGGGAATTGATCTCAAAGAAATTCTGGTGGTCACTTACACAGTCGCCGCAACCGAAGAGCTGCGAGGGCGCATCCGCAGCCGTCTGGTAGAGGCCAGAAATATGCTGCGCGGAACCCAGAGCCAAGCTGATCCGGTGCTGAAACAATGGCTCGCTCTGATAGAAGATAAGGGTCAGGCAGCACGTCGACTCGACCTTGCACTGCTCGATATCGACTCCATGGGAATCCACACTATACACGGATTTTGTCAGCGGATTCTGGCCGAGCAGGTGCTGGAGAGCGGTCATTTTTTTGATACCGAACTGATTTCAGATACCAGTTCGGTTCGCAACGATCTGATCCGCGATTTCTGGCGTAGACGTCTCTACTCGGCCGACAAACGTTATGGCAGCCTGATCGTCGGCTGTTATCCCACACCCCAGGCTCTACACCAAAGCATCAGAGGCGCGGAAAATCCATTGAGCAAGATTCTCCCGGCAGAACTTACCTTCAAGGACGCCTGCCGTATACTTGACGGTGGCTGGGAGCGGCTGAAAACCTGGTGGGTCAAAAACGGGCAACGATTAGGAGATGAACTCTTCAATGCTGATCAGCAAGGTTTTTTAAAGAACGAACCATCGCGCCAATATCAAGGCTGGCTGGATCTGATAGAATCGAGCTTCAACCAGGGAGGCTCGCCCGATCCGGTGGTAGTCGCAAAGCTTCTGGAAGACAATCTGGTCGGTACGGTCAACGGCCGGAAAATCAGGGGAGAAGCCAAAAAACGGGCGCTCGTGGCCAGCTGGACCCTACCGGGAGAGGCTGCAGAGAGCTACCTTGAAGGAAGCGAACAGCTGTTGCTGGCTGTGCGTTTGGAACTGGCTAAAGAGTTGCGCAGAGAACTGACCAACCGATTGCACGAGCAGGGGCTGGTGAGTTTTGATGAGCTGATCATCGACCTGGCCCAGGCGATCAGCTCGGTAACCGGGGAGAGCCTGGTTCGTCAGGTTGGCTGCAGGTATAGAGTGGCTCTTATCGACGAATTTCAGGACACCGATTCGGCCCAGTATGAAATATTTTCACGACTTTTCGGTCAGGGAGCGCATCATCTGTATCTGATTGGTGATCCCAAACAGGCAATATATCGCTTTCGCGGGGCCGATATTGATTCCTACCTTCAGGCTCGGGAATTGGTTGACCGAAGGCTGACCCTCGATTGCAATTTTCGCTCAAATCCTGGTCTGGTTGGGGCTCTAAACCATTTGCTGGCAGGCAACGAGATCGGAGGAACACTTTATCAGCCTGTCCGCTCTCCCGACAATATTGATTGTCAGCGCTTGGTTGAAGCTGACACTGAACAACCCGGCCTGATCTATTGCCAGCTCGATGGTAATTCTGAAAAAAAAGGCTGGTCTGCAGGGACTGCTGAAGAACAGATTCGATTATGGGTGGTCAACGAGGTAGTGCGCCTGATTGATTCTGGAACGCCTCCTGCGATTTTATCTCCGAACGAGGGGAAACGGGATTTTCAGAGGGCGATAAAACCCTGCGATATCGGTATCCTGGTGAGGACTAACCGGCAGGCCGAAGACTTTTTCTCGGAATTCAGCAGACGGGGGATTCCCGCCGTGCTGTCGAGCAGCAAAGATGTGTTTCAAACCCGGGAGAGCAGTGATTTACTGCTCGTTCTCCGGGCCGTGGCCAGCCCCTCGAACACTGGCTTACAGAGGACCGTGCTGGGGCTGGACTGGTTTGGCCTGAGCGGCGACAGCTATTTCCAGGTCTGCAGCGACGAGGAGCGTTTTAACCACTACCGTGAAAGATTTTACGAATATCACCGTCAGTGGAACGAATCCGGGTTGCTGCTGATGATGAACAGTCTGCTGGAGGATGAAGAGGTTTTTTTGCATCTGAGCAGAAAGCCACAGGCTGAGCGACGTATTACCAATATTCATCATCTGGTGGAGTTAATCCATCAGCAGCAGAATCAGCGTCGGCTGAGTATCTCCCGGACGCTGATCTGGTGCCAGGAAAAACAGAAAGATCCAGCCGACGTTCAGGAGGCTGAATTGCGGCTTGAAAGCGACAGCGATGCGGTCAATGTAATCACCATGCACAGCGCCAAAGGGCTGGAATACGAGATCGTCTTCTGCCCCTTCCTGTTCCGTTCCACGGTGTCTGCGAAAACAAAGGGAGCGGTCAATTGCATTGATCCCGAGGAAGGCAGGATCAGCGATCTGGGGTCCGAAAGGTTTGCCCAGCACGCCCAGCTGTCACTTCAGGAGGAGGTTGAAGAGGAGATGCGCTTGGCCTATGTGGCGCTTACCAGGGCCAGGCTCCGCTGTTATCTGATCTGGGCAGAGTTGAAGACGGGTTCGTCTTTTGATTCGCCGGTGGGTCGGATGCTGTTTCCGTGGGGATCGTGTTCCTTTGAGCTTCAGCAGGAGCGTCTGCAGAAACTTGGTTCGGCAGAACATTGTCAGTATAGATTGATTGACGCCGATCAGGCACCGCTTCACTACCTCCCTACAGCGTCCAGAACTGGAACATTGAAAGCAAGGGAATCCTCTGGCAGGCGGCTGCAGACGAGCAGAATCCGCACCAGTTTTTCCGGCTTGACCATGCTGTCGATGGGTCATGGCGATGAACATCACAAGGCTGGGGATGAGAGCAGCGGTGAGGTACAGCCCTATGATACTGGGCTGCCGGGGGGGGTGCGATTCGGCAATCTTATCCACGATGCGCTGGAGATGTTTGATTTCAAGGATCTCGGAGACGGAGCAGTCAGCAGCGAGCAGCTGGACAAGCTGATGCGGAAATATCGCTATGATATCGATCCCGAGCCGGTGCGAAATCTCCTCCGCAATGCAGTCTGCACGCCCTTGATGCAGAAAAGAGAAGCAGAGCAAGGATTTTCATTGGCGCTGATCGCAGATGAGTATGCGGTCAAGGAAATGGAATTTACTCTTCATCTTGATCCGATTTCGACCACGGAACTGAATCGAATCCTGGGCCGTGAGCCTACCGTTTCAGTCCTGAGCCGCCGTGATTTGGAGGGCTATCTGAGCGGCTTTATTGATCTCGTCTTCAAACACCGGAATCGTTACTACGTCGTTGATTATAAAACCAACAATCTCGGGCCGGAGTCCGCCTATCGGAATGAGGGGCTGGTCGAGGCCATGCAGGTTCACAACTACGGGCTTCAGTACTGGCTCTACACGCTGGTGGTCCATCGATTTCTGCACAACTGGGTTGAGGGCTATCGCTACGAGGTCCATTTCGGCGGAGTGATGTACTTGTTTGTCAGAGGCATGCAGCCTGATCAGCCGGGGAGCGGCGTCTTTTTCGATCGACCCAGAGAAGCAACCCTGATGGCCCTCGACCACTATTTCGGGATTGGCAGCGGAGGTGGTCATGACTGACCAGATCAGAGACCCTGCAAGCCTGCCAATCAGCCGGTTCATGGCCGCAGCCCTTTCTCGTCATAGTGGCCTTGATGGAGAGGAAGCAGAGCTGTTCCAGCGGGTCGTAGCAGATTTGACCACAGCGCTGCAAGTGGGACATATATGTATCGAACTAAATGAGGAACAGTGCCGGATAATGAGCCGCAGCGCTGTGGTCGGTTCAGCCGGCCGGGTGCCCCTGGTACTCTCCGGTAAGCGCCTCTATTTTGGGCGTTATTTCAGTTATGAATATGAGTTGAGCGAGGCCCTGAAGAAGATGGCGACCGATACCGGCGGATCGGCAGACAGCTCGGTGGAACCAGAGGTCTGGCCTGCAGCGCTCAGGAAAGACCCCGATCAGCAGCGAGCTATTACCATCGCCCTGAATAATAGATTCTGCATAATCAGCGGCGGACCAGGTACCGGCAAAACCACTCTGATCGTCTCAATTATCTCACAACTTCTGGCTCGTCAAGGTCCGGACCTTCGAATAGCCCTGACCGCCCCGACCGGCAAAGCGGCCATGCGGATGCAGGAATCAGTCAAGAGACAGCTCGAAGAGACTGGACTGGAGTCGTCCCTGGTTGCCCAATTCCCGGACCAGGCAATGACTTTGCATCGGCTGCTTGGACTCGGCAGACGATCCGGCAGGTCGAGCGAGCAACTCGGTGAAACGCTGGGGGATGATGTGGTGGTGGTGGATGAGGCCTCGATGGTTGATCTGGCCATGATGTGGCGCTTGATCAAGGCTTTGAAGAGTGGTGCAAGGCTTGTCCTGCTTGGTGACAGGGATCAGCTTGCCTCGGTAGAATCCGGCGCCGTGCTGGCTGATTGTATCGATAGCCTGCCGGAGAATGTGGCCGTGCTGAGAAAGAGTTACCGCTTCAACGAAGAGATCGCTCGCTTTGCCGAGTCGATCAAGTCAGGCCAGGCGGCTGACGCCTGGTCCCTTGGTTCGGATGCAGCCCAAGCGACGGTTTCGATAGTGTCCTCTGACTGGCTGGATAGATGTGTCGACGGTTATCGCGCTTTCATGCGCCTAGCTGTGGAGGCAACTGATCCGGCACTTTACCCATCCGTTTTCGCCCAGTTCGATCGGTTTAGAGTGCTCTGTGCCTTAAGAAAAGGAGTGTTTGGAGTCGAAGAAATAAACCGCAGAGTCGAGCGAGCCCTCACTGGATTTCGGCCCTCAAACTTTGCCGAACACTGGTATCCCGGCAGTCCGGTGATTATCTCCAGAAACGATTATAACCTTGGACTCTACAACGGTGACATCGGCATCTGCCTGCCGGACCCCGAGGCGGGCGGTGGTCTGCGAATCTGGTTCGAGGCGGCCGCTGGCTCCCTGAAAAAATATCTGCCGGCTCAGCTACCACTTCAGGAGCCGGCCTGGGCGCTGACAGTTCATAAATCCCAAGGGTCTGAGTTTGACGAGGTGGTGGTAGTGCTGCCGGAAATTGATAACCCGGTTGTTTGTCGGGAGCTGCTCTATACGGCAATCACCAGAGCTCGTGCAAAGATATCACTGGTTGCACGCGAACAGATCTTCAGGGCGGCGGTGGAGAGAAACACCTTGCGCTACAGCGGTCTGGCCGAGCGCTTGGCCTGACGGGTATCAGCCGCTTCCGTTTTCAGACCAGAGCCAGGCTTCTTCGATCTGTTTTCTGAACAGCCTGATCATATTGTTCCTGACGGTCTGATGGTTGAGAAAGTATATTTCCTGCGGAAACAGAAGTTCAGCTACCCCCGGGTCAAATATTCTTTTGACTTCATATTCGTCGTGGGCAACATCGCGCTGGTACATATAGTTAACCCAGGACTGGTTGGTATGAATGATGAATTCGACCCGCATTCCGCCAAGCCGGGCAAAGAATTTCAGCATTGGCGTTTTGGCACTGGACCCCTTCGAAGTGCCTTTGTGAGTTCCGCCGGTGAGGGTATCTGAAATATCTTCGAGGATCATAAAGGAATCGGCATTACTGGCGCTCTGAGTCAGATGGTTCTGAAAAATTTTTACATCGGCCTCGGAGTTGAGCACGGCCATCAAGCCAAGCTCGTCGTCCACGGCCACGGCGGGATTCTTCTCGTTTTTTCTCAGCAGCTTGAGCACCTTGGCCTCGGGCGGCTTTTTCCTTATCGACACGTAAATGGGTAGTTCACGATTTCCGACTTGAAAACGCCGTCGCTTCAGCAGGGTCAGTTTCATTCCTTTTGAAAGAGTAATTGTGGGAGCCTCTTCCTTCTTTATTACCCGGACGTCTGAGCAGCTGAAATCTTCGCCGTCGTGGCGGGACAGCAGATAGACGATGTCGTGTTCACCTATTTTCAGATTGGTACTCCAGACATAATCGTTCATAAAGGCCAGGAATTGGGCAAACTTGTCTTCTATCCGGGTTTCCCGTTCACGCTGGTCAATGCTGCCAGCCAGACTCATCAATGAGAGTTTGCGGTGCGCTTCAAAGCGGGCCTTCTTGTGATAACGGTCGTCGAAGGTCATGAGCAGCAGATCCACCGGATCGGTGGCTATTTCCACCTCGTTGGTGATGTTGATATGGGAGGCATAGGGGGCGAACAATTTGTTCTGCAACGACTTGATCACCACGTCGGCGGTGCGGGCATATTCACTCACCCGGAAAGCGATCTCCTGTTCGGTGCCGCTGATTCCGAACATATTGCCGAGCAGTATAAAGGCACGACGGCTGCATTTCTCTCTGGCCTCACTATCGGCCAGCAGCTGGCTGATTTCCCGGAAACTGCTGATGTCAAGGAATTCGAACACCTGTCTTCTCAGGGCTCGGTATTTGGTGACGTTGAGTTCACTGAGATTGAGAGTTTTGACCCACTCCCGGCCCTGGGGACTGAAGGGTCTATCGAGATCGACCAGATCGCGAACCGCAAGCGGACCACGCTGGTTGAGCGAAGTGAAAACTGATTTTTCGTTGAGAACCGACATCTTTTTATCAGGGGGCAGACAATTTCTTGACCGATCTGTTATACATGAAGCAGCAGAATCTTGCACGCCAAAGGAATTCTCCGCCAGCAAAGCGCTTGAGATTTATCCGGTCATCTGCTATTGAAAATCAGATGTTTAAACACCAAAATCCCCATCTGCAGATAGTCAAGTCTTCGCTGTCAATGATGGAATACAGATCTAAGGAGCAATAATCAATGTTTCGCAACTTCGCCATTGTACCACGTATCATCTTCGGAAGGGGCAGTTTTAACCAGTTAGACGATATCTTACAGGAGAAAAGAACCACCGGTGGTTTTATGGTCTTCATCCTCGACGATGTCTTCAAGACCAAGCCCCTCGAAGGGCGGCTGCCGATGCGGGGCAATGACAAACTCGTCCATGTCAACGTCGACCAGGAACCCAAGACTGGATATATCGATGCCCTGGTCGAGCAGATAAACGGGTTCTCCGAAGGTAGTCCGGATGGTATCATAGGCATAGGCGGCGGTTCGACCCTAGATATCGCCAAGGCAGTGTCTCTGCTGCTCACCAATCCGGGATCATCGGCCGATTACCAGGGCTGGGACCTGATCCAAATCCCCGGGGTGTACAAGGTTGGAATCCCAACTCTCTCGGGCACCGGGGCCGAGATTTCCAGAACCACGATTTTAACCGGACCCGAGAAAAAATTAGGTATTAATTCAGATTACACCCTCTACGACCAGATTCTGCTTGATCCGGAGTTGGTCACCGGCGCCCCCAAAGACCAGTGGTTTTACACCGGCATGGACTGCTATATTCATGACGTCGAATCCCTGGCCGGTACCTTTATCAATCAGTTCAGCAGGGCCTATGGAGAAAAATCACTTGAGATGTGCCGCCAGGTTTTTTTAGAAGAACATGACGATGCGGCCGACAAGCTGATGATGGCCTCCTATTTCGGCGGCATGTCGATTGCCTATTCGCAGGTTGGTGCCTGTCATGCCCTGTCATACGGATTGTCGTTCATTCTCGACGTGCACCACGGCATCGGCTGCTGCATTGCCTTCGACCAACTCGAAGAGTTCTATCCAGAGGGAGTGGCTGAGTTCAAACAGATGATGGAACACCATCAGATCTCCCTGCCGAGGAATATAACCGCCTCACTCAGCGACAGTGAGATGGAAAGGATGATCGGCGTTGCTCTTGCCCTGGAACCACTCTGGGAAAACTGTCTGGGCGGCAACTGGCGGGAGTTGATGACGCCGGAGCGGGCCCGCAAACTCTACGAACGTATGTAAGGGATGAAGACAGTCGGCCTGATCGGAGGAATGAGCTGGGAATCAACAGCGACCTACTACCGGTTGATCAACCAGGGCATCCGCCAACGCTGCGGCGGTCTTCATTCGGCAAAGATACTCCTTTACAGTGTTGACTTTGCCGAAATCGAAGAACTCCAGTCGAGCGGCCGCTGGCCCCAAGCCGGGGTGCTGCTCGCCGAGGTGGCAGCCAGACTGGAGGCGGGTGGGGCAGACCTGCTGATGATCTGCACCAACACCATGCACAAGGTCGCTGAACAGGTAGCAGCTGCAGTTTCCATACCCTTGATCCATATCGCCGAAGCGACTGGTGGGCACATAGTTGCTGACGGGATCCAAGCGGTCGGGTTGCTTGGTACGCGGTTTACAATGGAAGAGGATTTTTACCTAAGCGTCCTCGAAAATCGTTACGGGCTTAGTGTGACAGTGCCTGCCAAGGAGGATAGGCGGCTGGTCGATGAGGTGATCTTCAATGAATTGTGTCGAGGCGTCATCGCAGAACACTCAAAACTGGAGTATCTGCGTATCGTCGAGACCCTGTCTGCCCAGGGGTGCGGGGCAATAATCCTTGGCTGCACCGAAATAGCATTGCTCCTGAAACCCGATGATACCGACCTTCACCTCTATGATACCACTGAAATTCATGCCCAGCAGGCGGTAGCGATGATGCTTGAAGATTAGCCGTACTGTTTTATGGTGTAGCTGTTGGGTGAATAAAACTTCTGCAAATGAGCATTAAGTCATGGAGAGAACTATGAAACTACAATCTTTTAGTCGAAAGGCTTTGACACTTTTATGTGCTGTTTTTCTATTAATTCCTGCGCTGGTCAATGGAGCCGGCGATCTTAGCGGCTGGGAATTAGGTTCAGACTACAACAAGCTCTACGACCCCAAAGAACGTGATTCGATCAAAGGAGACATCGCCAAATTCATCACCGTCACGCCGATGAAGGGCATGGCTCCCGGTATTGCCTTTATTCTGGACGAGGGAGGCGGCGACCAGGTGGTTGTCCACCTCTGTCCTGAAGCCTTTGCGACGGCGCGTGAAACAGGCCTGCGCCGGGGGGACTGGGTCAAGGTAAAAGGAGTGTGGGCCGATGTCGATGGTGAAGCGATCTTTATGGCGGCCAAGATCCGCAAGGACAATGAGTATGCCTTTAAAGTTCGGCTCACCAGCGACGGCACTCCTTTCTGGACACTTTCGCCGGAGCGGCTTGCCGAAGAAAAGGCCGCCGTGGAATAATCAAATCCAGGCAGCCTCTCACTACGACACTTTACTTAGCACCAGCCGGCGAGCTAGATACGGAAGACATTGCGCTCGAAATCCAGGGTGGCGAAATAATCTTCATTGGTCTCGGCTCGCCTGATCAACTCAACGCTGCCGTCTTCCCTGAGCAGCAGTTCCTGGGGCCGTAATTTACCGTTGTAGTTGAAACCCATCGCCTGTCCATGGGCGCCGGTGTCGTGGATGATCAGCAGATCACCATCCTCTATCACCGGCAGTTCCCGCTGGATGGCGAATTTGTCGTTGTTTTCGCATAAAGAACCGACCACATCGACCGTTTCAGATACGTTACTGCCATGTTTGCCTAGAACCTCGATATGGTGATAGGCGTCATACATGGCTGGCCGCATCAGAGCCGACATGCAGGCGTCAACTCCGATATAGGTGCGGTAAATGTCCTTGCGGTTGATGGCCGAAACCACCAGGGCACCGTGTGGTCCGGTGATATAGCGGCCGCTTTCCATGGAGAGTGCCGGCATATAACCATGTCTTCGTTCAAAATCCTGGAACAGCCCGGTGATTTCATCAGCCATGGCTCCGAGGTCCAGAGGCTCGTCGTCCGGCTGATAAGGAATGCCCAACCCACCACCGATGTTGATAAAGTCGAAGCTGAGGCCTAATTCCTGCTGGATTTGTTCGGCTACTTCGAGAAGCATTTTAGCGGTGGCTACCATGTAGGTGTGATTCAATTCGTTGGAGGCCAGCATGGTGTGCAGACCGAATTTTTTAGCTCCTCTTGACCTGGCTTTGGTATAAGCTTCGACAATCTGGTTCTTGGCAACTCCATACTTGGCCTCAAGCGGGGTCCCGATTATGTTGTTACCTTCCCGTTCAGCGCCGGGGTTATATCGGAAGCAGATTGTTTCAGGCATGTGGGGAACCTTGTCGATCAAATTTATGTCGTCGAGGTTCAGGATACAGCCGCCGTCGGCTTCAGCAACCGCAAATTCTTCTGGACTGGTGTTGTTGGAAGTAAACATCAAATCCTCAGGCCCGGCACCGATTCGCCTGCTGAGGATGAGTTCGGTGATCGAACTGCAGTCGAAACCGAAACCGAGCTCAGCCATAATTTTCAATATGGCAGGATTGGGCAGGGCTTTTACCGCATAATACTCTCTGAAACTCTTCACCTTCGAAAAGGCGCGGTTCAGATCATTGCAGGTCTGTTTGATACCCACTTCATCATAGATATGGAAAGGCGTGCTGAAATGCTCCTTTAACTGAGGCAGTAATGGATAGAGACGATTTTTATAAGATTCTGAGAGGGGCATGGGGACTCCTTGTGATCAGTCGAGGGGGATTTGTGCAGTTTCTTTATGGGTTGAGAGAACCACGAAGGTCCTAGTGGTCTTTATTCCGTTAATGGTTGTGGCCAGTTCCTGCAGCAGGGTGGAGAGCTGCTCGGTGTTTGCAGTTCTGGTCTTAATCAGAAAACAATCCTCGC
>CAJQNS010000090.1 GCA_905479735.1 uncultured Desulfofustis sp. | reverse complement strand
CGAAGCCTGGTGGTCTCTCCAGCTGAGTTACAAACACGCAAAGTAGACGAAAGTGCCTAATGCAGAACAGCACCGACTTTAGCAGAAGGTAGGTACAAAAATGGAATTGACACAAACTAATTATTTGCATAGATTAATATTAACTTATATAGAATATTTATGACGCGATTCCTTCTCCATGTAGAAACTCTATACCAATAAATCCAAGAGTGGCTTTTCCGGGGCGCTGTGCTCGGACGGGTAATTTACCGGGCGTGATGAATTGGGGAACACCGGAAGAAAGGATGGTGCTATGGGCGTTGCATTGTTAGGAATGGGCATCTGCGGCTTCACTCCCACGTCGACAGGTCTGTCGTATCGTGAGATGATTGCCAAAGCTGCCAAAATGGCTTACAGGGATGCGGGCGTCACGATAGATCAGATAGACGGTGCCGTATCTGCAGAAGAAGACTTCCCCTCTGGCTATTCGATAGCCGACGAGTATGTTCCCGATCAGCTTGGCATGGTGCGCAAACCGGTGTACACCATCCCTGGCGATTTCATGCATGCCGTGGCCTCGGCAGCCATGCAGATCGAAACAGGACGTTTCGATATCCTGGTCGTCGAGTCCTACAGCAAGGCCTCGAATGTTTTGACCAAGGATGAAATGGTTCGCTTCGCCTTCGACCCGATCTACAATCGTTTTGGCCTGTCGCCGCACTGGCTGGCTGGACTGGAGCTCAATTCTTTCCTGAGCGAAGCTGGATACACGATCGAGGAGGTGGCCGAAGTTGTGACCAAAAATCGTGCCGCCGCCGTTGCCAACTCGAACGCTCCCTACGGCGACAATTTCTCTGTTGATGACGTTCTTGACGCTCGTCCGGTGTCCCTGCCCCTGACGGAGTTGATGTTTGCACAACATGCCGATGGTGCGATAATTGCGGTGCTGGGCACCGACGAGGCGGCCCGCACCTACGCCAAAAAACCTGCCTTTTTCTCGGGCATCGGCTGGGGGTCGGGTACTTCCATCCTCGAACGCCGCGATCACAGCTTTTCGACCGGTACGGCTCTAGCCGCCGAGAGAGCCTACAAAGAGTCGGGCGTTAACAACCCGACGGCAGAAATCGATGCCTTCTTTGTCTCCGACACCTGCGCCCACCGGCAGCTCATGCATATGGAAGCTTTAGGAGTTACCGGCAGCCATAATCTGATTGTCAATCCCAATGGCGGGGCCCTGGGGGGCGGCGATCTGTTTGAAGCAACCGGCGGCGCGCGTCTCTACGAAGCGTTCTCGCAGCTGCGAGGTGAAGCCGGCAGATGTCAGATAAACGCTGAGCGTACATTGGTACAGGCCTGGCGTGGAGTTCCGACCGATTCCTGCGTCGTGGCCATACTAGACATGGAAAGGAGGGCGCTATGAGTAATCGTGTAGCCGTTATTGGTGTGGGTATGACCAAATTCATGCGCCGGGCCCAAGAAGCACCCGGTGAATTGGCAGCCCAGGCAGTCCGCATGGCCCTGGAAGACGCTGGCCTCGATATCGATGACATTGATGCCGTAACCCTTGGCACGGCCCCCGATGCTTTTGACGGTGTCCACATGAAGGGCGAGCACCTGATCGCCGGCGCCGGCGGTTCCAACAAGCCCTACATGCGCCACTTCATCGGCGGTGCGACCGGAGTGATGAGCCCGATTCACGGCTGGATGCACGTTGCCTCCGGCAAATACAACAGCTGCATGGTGGTCGCCGAAGAAAAGATGTCTCCGTGCACCCCTCATCCGGCCGGTGCCTTCCTGACCATCTTCGACCGGGTTACCGAACAGCCCCTTGAGTTGACCCTGATCCATATCTTTGCCCTGGAGATGGCCCGGTTCATGCACGTGTACGGTTACAGCGAGCGAGATCTGGCCGAGGTTTCGGCGATGATCAAGCGCAACGCGCTCCACCACCCCGCCTCTCAAGTGGCTGTGGACCTGAGCGCCGATGATGTGCTGAATTCACCCTTGCTTTCCTGGCCAGTCAAGCGCTTGGATATAAGCCCGACCTCGGACGCCGCCGTCGCCATCATCATGGTCAACGAGCGCATAGCCCGGACCCTGAAAAAAGCGCCGGTGTTCATCGAGGGTGTCGGTTTTCGTCTCGAAACCGCCTATTGGTGCACAAGGGATCTCTGTTACCCCGACTATGTCGCGATGGCCGCACGGGATGCCTACAAGATGGCCGATATCGTCGACCCGGCAAAGGATATTGATTTCTTCGAGCCCTACGATCCTTTCGATTATAAAGCTTTGCACCATCTCAATGCGCTGCTTCTCGACAAGACCGGACGGACAGTAAGGAATCTGTTTGAATCGGGCAACCTGAACCGCGAAGGCAGCCACCCGATGTGTCCTTCTGGAGGGGCATTGGGTGTCGGCAATCCGATCGCTGCAACCGGCCTTATGAAAATCGCCGAGCTCTATTTCCAGCTCAGCGGCCAGGCCGGCAAGCGACAGATTCAACGGGCGCTGCGCCGGGGCGTGGCCCAGGCCTGGGGTGATCTGATGCAGGCCGGTACCGTGGTGGTGATGGGAGCCGAAGGCGCCTCACCTGTTACCTCATCGCGCTGGAATGACATGAAGCGGGAGGATCTGCCGGGTACAGCCATCAAGTCAGTCGATGACGTGCCCAATATCTCTGATGCACCTGATTTGCGCTACGCCTGGGATAACGGCTTGGCCATATCGACCTATCTTGATGGTCTCAAAAAAGGCAAAATCCGCGGCAGCCTGGATACCCATACCAGCCGTATGATGGTACCTGCTCGCCCGTTCTCGGAAATTGCCGATCTGGCACCGGTTACCAACTATTACAACCTGCCGGATTCCGGTGTGGTCAAGACCTTTACCATTTCCCATGTGAACTGGGACAGTTCGCCTCTGCCTGAGGGTGAGGTAAACATTTTCGTGGTGATTGCCCTTGACGGTATTAATGAGGATATGGGTTTGGTGCACAAACTCGGCGAGGTCGATCCCCAGGATGTGAAGATCGGCATGCGCGTCAAAGCGGTCTGGAAGCCTGAATCAAAGCGAACCGGGGGTATTCTGGATATTGAATACTTCGCACCGCTGGGAAGAAAAAAGACCAATCTCGATATTACCCAGATCAAGCCGGTAGAGGTCGATGTGCTGAGCATGTCGCAAACGCAGGGCAAGATTCCGCTGTCGTACCGCTATACCGCTGGGGTGGGCGGTTCTAAATTCTATACCGACCTGGCCAAGGGCAAGATCAACGGTACTTACTCAGCCGCGCGCGACGAGGTGATAATCCCGCCGGCGATGTTCGATGAAGAGAGCCTGTCGATTCTCGACCCCGAAAAGGACGCCAGGGCAGTCAATCCCGGATCTGGTTTTATCCGCTCCTTTACCGTCGTCTATGAAGACCGCCAGGGGCACCAGCTGGATAAGGAGAAAGTGGTTATCCAGGTAGAATTCCCAGGTGTAACGGGTTCGATCTTCGGCATGCTTGAACTGAAGGATGGGGAAAGCTTTGACGAAGGTTCCCCGGTAACCCTGGTCAAGCCCAAGAAGGTCAAAGGCCCGGATATGGTCAACTTCAAGTTAGCACCCTACTAGGGGGTATAGATACCTTCATGATTAGTAGTCGGGAAGTTGACTTCCCGACTACAGAAAGGGAGGCAAAAAAGCCCGGCCCTTGAAACCGGGCTTTATGATGTTTCTACGCTAAAGGATACTGTGCGGGCCAAGGAAAAGCCGCAAATCCCGCCAGTACTGTCAAGCCAAGAGGTTGGTCTACTGATCTCTGTCACTCCATCGTATCCTTGAAGAGCTCTCGGCCGATGAGCATGCGCCGGATCTCACTGGTGCCGGCGCCGATTTCGTAGAGTTTGGCGTCACGCAGCAGGCGACCGGTCGGAAAGTCATTGATATAGCCGTTGCCACCAAGTGTCTGGAGCGCTTCGAGGGCCATCCAGGTTGCTTTTTCGGCGGCGAAAAGGATGACTGCGGCAGCGTCCTTACGGATATTGCCAACGCTGTCGGCTGCCCTGGCAACGGTATAGGTGTAGGAGCGGCACGCACCCCAGGTGGCGTACATGTCGGCGATCTTGCCCTGCATCAACTCGAACATACCGATCGGCTGACCGAACTGCTTGCGTTCGTGGATGTAGGGCAGCACCACGTCCATGCAAGCGCTCATTATGCCAAGAGGTCCGCCAGTAAGAACCAGCCGCTCATAGTCGAGGCCGCTCATCAGCACCTCGACGCCACGGTCAGGTTTGCCCAGGATGTTCTCCTCCGGCACAATACAGTCGGTGAACACCAGTTCGCAGGTTGGTGAACCGCGCATTCCAAGTTTGTCGAGCTTGGGGCTGGTGCTGAAACCCGCCATGGTCTTTTCGACCAGGAAGGCAGTGATGCCCTTTTGATGCTTTTCCGGGCTGGTCTTGGCGTAGACCACCAGGACATCGGCATCGGGGCCGTTGGTGATCCACATTTTGGTGCCGTTGAGGACATAGGCGTCACCTTTTTTAAGCGCCGCGAGGCGCATGCTGACCACGTCCGAGCCCGCCCCCGCCTCGCTCATCGCCAGCGCCCCGATATGCTCGCCGCTGACCAGCTTCGGCAGATAGCGCCGCTTTTGCTCGGCGGTGCCGTTGAGCTTGATCTGGTTGATGCAGAGATTGGAGTGGGCGCCGTAGGCAAGCCCCACCGAGGCTGATCCACGGCTGATCTCCTCCATGGCGATGACGTGTTCAAGATAGCCCATGCCGGCACCGCCGAACTCTTCGGGTACGGTTATCCCGAGAAGCCCCAAGTCCCCCATTTTTTGCCAGAGCTCCAGAGGAAACTGATCATTCCGGTCGATATCGGCAGCCAAGGGTGCAATCTCCGTGGCAACAAAATCCTGCACTGATTCGCGGAGCAGGTTGGCGGTGTCTCCCAGGCCAAAATTGAGTTGCGGATAGGTCTTCATGCTGTCTCCTGTGTGGCAAGTTGTTAACGCCGGCCAAAGAGTCAGGCAGATACCTGAAGGTATCCGGAGTTCCGGCCGGTGCCGAGTGCGTGTCTACTCGGTGAGTTCCTTCAGCCCGGCAAAGAAATCGAGGGCCTCGGGGTTCTTCAGCGCGTCCTTGTTCTTAACCTCCCGGCCATGGATGACTTTCTGCACCGCCAGCTCAACTTTTTTCATGTTGAGGGTGTAGGGGATGTCCGGCACGGGGATGATCTTGGCAGGCACGTGGCGCGGCGAGGCAAAGCTGCGGATGGCCTTTCTCACCTGATCGCGGATTTCGTCGGTGAGCGTCACTCCGGGCTTCATCTTGACAAAAAGAATGACCCGGATATCATTTTGCCACTCCTGGCCGACCACCACGCTGTCCTCGAGCGTCTCCACCTCGTCGAGAATCCGGTAGATTTCAGCGGTACCGATCCGCACCCCGCCCGGATTGAGAGTGGCATCCGACCTGCCGTAAAAGATAAGTCCGCCTCGCTCGGTGACCTCGACAAAATCGCCGTGGGTCCAGACCCCGGGATAACGATCGAAATAGGCCGACTGGTACTTCTTGCCGTCCTCGTCGTCCCAGAAATAGATGGGCATGGAAGGGAAGGGAGCGGTGCAGACCAGTTCACCCTGCCGGCCTATCACCGGTTTGCCGTCGTCGTCATAGGCGAAAACCTTCAAGCCGAGGCCGCGACATTGAAGTTCCCCGGCGTAGACCGGACCCATGGGGTTGCCGAGGGCAAAGCAGCCGTTGAGGTCGGAGCCTCCTGAAATCGAGGCCAGCTGCATGTCCGCCTTGATCTCCTGGTAGATGAAGCTGAAATCCTCCTTGGACAGCGGTGATCCGGTGGACAGCAGCGCCTTCAGCGGGCCAAGATCGAATTGGTTTGCCGGTCTGACCCCGGCGCTCTTGAGGGCGGCGATGTAGCCGGCGCTGGTGCCGAAGATGTTGATCTTTTCCTCTTCGGCCATCTGCCACAGGGCTTCGGGACCGGGGTGGAAGGGGTTGCCGTCGTACAACACCAGGGTTGCTCCGGCTCCGAGTGAGGCGGTGAGCCAGTTCCACATCATCCACCCGCAGGTGGTGAAATAAAAAATGGTGTCTTGCCGGGTGAGGTCCGTGTGCAGCAATAATTCCTTGAGCTGGTTAAGCAGGACGCCGCCGGCGCTCTGCACCATGCATTTGGGCAGGCCCGTGGTGCCAGAGGAATACATGATATAGAGGGGATGTTCAAAGGGCAGCTGGACGAAGTCGATCTCGGTTGCCTCGGTTGCACAGAACTCGGAGAAATGAATGCCTTTGGCAAGGCCGCTGAGATCGGGCCGCTCGTTGACATAGGGGACGACAACGATCCGTTCGATGGACGGGAGCTCTTTGCTGATGCGCGCCACCCGGTCCAGGCTGTCGAGCGGGTTGCCTTTGAAGAAATAGCCGTCGGCGGTGAACAATACCTTCGGTTTGGTCTGGCCAAAACGGTCGAGGACCCCTTTGATGCCGAAATCGGGGGAGCAGGAAGACCATGTAGCCCCAAGACTGGTCGCCGCAAGCATGGCGATGATCGACTCGGGCATGTTGGGCATGAAACCCACTACCCGGTCGCCGGGCACAATGCCGGCCAGGCGCAGCCCCTCAGCAACTTTGGCCACTGCAACGTAGAGTTCCCGGTAGGAAAAGGTTCTCCGAACCCGGTCTTCGCCGCGGAAAATGAGCGCGGTATGGTCATCCCGGTAACGCAGCAGGTTTTCCGCGAAGTTCAGCCGGCTGCCGATAAACCACTGGGCGCCGGGCATTTTTGTGGCCTCGTCGATGACCCTGTCAAATCCCCGTGAGGCTTTGATACCGGCAAATTGCCAGAACTCTGCCCAGAAGGCTTCGAGGTTGTCGACGGACCATTGGTAGAGCGAATCGTAGTCGCTGAAATTCTTTTTATGCGAGCGATTCACCTCCTGCATGAATCGATACATGTTGCTGGCTCTGATGCGTTCTGTCGAAGGACTCCAGAGCGGTTGTTGCATCGTTTCCCTCATCTTTATACCCCGGATACTGAAATTATTAGTTCAACTGTTATTTGCCGAGTTCCATTATCCATTGTCATTTGTCTGTTGGTTTTTTACCGGGTTGTTTTCTAGATGGTGCCCACCCAGAGGGCAAAGCTGGTAGCAGTACCGTTGTTGGTTATTTTCTGATTGTCGAGATTCGACCAGAAATGTACTGAATCGCCTTCGGTCAGGGTCAGAGACTCAGGACCAAGCGTCAGTTCCACCATGCCCTTGAGAATGGTGAGAACCTCTTGGGTGTTTTTAATGTTCTTACGCACCGGAATCGATTTGCCAGGTTCGATGACCAAAATGGCCGAATCAATTACCGTGCGGAAGTCGGGTGGAAAAAAGCGGCGGGTAACGAAACCGGTATGGGAAAGATCAATGTCATCCCATTCCGAACGACGAATGACTTCCACGTTGGTTTGTCTACTGGCCCGGGAGATCAGGTCGCCGGCGTCGACCTCCATGGCATTGCAGATCCGGATCAGAGTCTCGACTGATGGGGAATTGACATCGTTTTCCACCTGGCTGAGAAAGCCCTCCGAGATCGATGCCTTCTCGGCGACAGTTTTCAGGGTTAATTTGCGTTCTTTTCGACGACTTCTTAGCAAGGTACCGATATTCATGGGTGATTGGCGGACGGCTTGAGATCGATTGAAAATATTTGACCCTGGTTAAGACTTAACTAACACTAAAAATAAATCGTGTGTCAAGGGTAATTTAAATCTAGAACTCGGCCTGCGCAGAACTCCAGGGACATAGTCGTTCATGAGACGGAAGGGGGGCGGACCCTGGGAATTGGTTCTGGCCAGCCAAGCCCTCGGCTGCGAGAGCTAATTTTGGCAGGTGTTCTCTTAACCCGGCATCTTAATGGGGGGCATCAGCGGATTGATCAAACGGCATGGTCACCAGCATCTCTCCACTGGGCTCAGGCGTCAATCTTGCTGCCGGATATCGTTTTTGTAAAACATGCAGCATGGTTTGATTCTCGTTCAGAACAGAAGCAACAAAGCCTATGAAACCGTTCTCTCTGGCAATCTGCTCGAGATACTCCAGCATATTGCTGGCCACGCCTTTTCCCTGGAAATGGTCGTGCACGACAAAAGCCACTTCAGCATAGTTATCTTCGCCGCGGGAGTATGAGCCGATGGCCATAACCTCGTAATGCCCGCCCCGCTGAACCCGGCCGATAAGGGATATGTTGTTGTGATAGTCCATCTCTGCCCAGTCCTGCTGGACAACTTCGTGGGAAAACAGACTCATCTTATAAAAAAAGCGTCTGAATATGGTTTCTTCTTTGAGGGAGTAGAAGAAGTTTCGATATTCGAACTCATCGGAAGGATAAAGCGGACGTATGAGTGCTGTCTGCCCGCCTTTCAGATTTATCTGCCAGTTGTATTTTTCGAGAAAGATAAGATCCTTATCCGGAGGCGGCAGCTGATCGGCGAAAATATAATGATGTTTTTTGGCTGCCTCTATGAGGTCTGAGCGAAATTTAGGATGGGCGATTTGGGCCAGTTCCATGACCCTTTGATAGATCCCCTTGCCCTGCAGTTCGGCACACCCGTATTCGGTAACCACAAAATTGACATCGCCTCGGGTGGTGGCCACGCCTGCTCCTTCAGATAGATGGCTGACAATCCTTGAAACAGTGCCATTCTTAGCGGTGGAAGGAAGGGCGATGATGGAAAAACCACCTTTCGACATGGCGGCCCCCCTGATGAAGTCGACCTGGTCACCGATGCCGCTGTAGAAGCGATACCCCAGCGAATCAGAACACACCTGACCGGTAAGGTCTACCTCCAGAGCCGAGCTTATTGACACCAGGTTGTCGTTTCGGGCAATCACTGCGGGGTCACTTACGAACTCAGATGAACGAAAGTCGAAAATCGGGTTGTCATCGACAAACCGGTAGAGTCTTTCGGTTCCCATGCAGAGGGAGGCAACGACTCTTCTTGGAACTATAGTCTTTAGCTTGTTAGTGACGACCTTCTGCTCAATAAGGGGAAGCATGGCGTCGGTAATGAGCTGGGTATGAAAGCCCAGGTTTTTTTTGCCGGTCAAATGTTGCAGAATGGCATTGGTCAAGGCCCCGAAACCGATCTGAATGGTGTCTCCGTCACGGACGAGCTGAGAGATGAAATGGCCAATGCGACGGGATATATGCTCCTCGGGAAGGGCAGGCTGATAGGTCACCAGCGGTTCTTCGTAGGGCACAAAAAAGTTGATGTCATCTGTGTGCACGAGGCTGTCACCCCAGGTTCTCGGCATATCTGGATTAACCTGGGCAATGACTTGCTCGGCATTTTCCAAGGCGGAGCGGGTAATGTCGACCGAAACGCCAAGGCTGCAATAGCCAAACTGGTCGGGAGGACTGACCTGGATCAGGGCCACATCGAGACCGATGTGATAATTTTCGAACAATTTCGGGATCTGAGAAAGATAGGTCGGCAGGTAATCGATTTTTCCTTCATAGACGGCTTTGCGCATCGATTCACTGATAAAAAAAAGTTTAAGCGAGAAGCGGGACACAAAGGAAGGATCATCGAGATATTGTGCCAGAGTGTGGGAGAGCATCTGGTAAATCATCACGTCCCGAATGGTTTTGTCGGCGACCATTGTGTGGATCAGATGCTGGGGTTCACCGCATCCGGTGCCGATGAAAACTCGGCAACCATTATTTATCACAGCAAGGGCTTCCTGTGTCGTTACAACTTTATCACCGGGCAGTCTCTGCTGCCATTCAGGCACGGACATGAACGCTCCTCTTTATTGTCTCTTCAACCTCTCAGCCCTTCAGTTGTTATATAGAGGTGGATAAAAGTACCATGTGCTGATTTTTTTAACCCCTTTTCCACGGAAAATCCATTGGAGCCACCTGAAAATTGATATCCGAGCAGGCTATTGCAACAAATACACGAAAAAATTATCAGCAAATATGCTATCATTCCGTTACGATAATTAAACGGTACAGCCACTGCTGCAGACGGCAGCAGACCACGTTCATTTGCATGCATGTCATCGATGATACGCAGCCAACTCTCATATGCAGATTTAACCCAGCAGATCGAAGCCTTAAATCTGGAGTTCAAGCGCCTCAAAGCTGCTGAAGGGGTTTTTCACCGCCAGAATGAATCTCTAAAAGCCCTGCACGACACCTCTCTTAGCTTGATCGAAAAACTCGACAAGGAAGAACTGCTCGAAAATATTCTTGAACGGGCCGCGTCCCTCAGTGATACCACCCACGGCTACATCTATCTCCTGGAACCCGAAGGCGAACGGATGCGTATGAAGATGGGGATGGGGCTGTTTAAAAGCCAGCTCGGCAGAACAGTTCTGATTGGTGAGGGCATGGGCGGGCGTGTCTGGCAGGCAGAATACCCTATCGTGGTTGAAGATTATCGGACCTGGCCTCATCGTATAGCTGACAAGGTATTTGATGATCTTCGCTCAATTGTCGGAATCCCGCTGAAATCAGAGCAGAATGTCCTGGGAGTGATCGGTCTTGCCCATGTTGAAGGGCAGAAAAGATTTGACCAGGAGGATATCGCAACCCTTGAGCGTTTTGCCGCCCTGGCGACCATCGCTCTCGAGAAAGCACAATTGTATGCTGATGCCAGGCACGAATTGGCTGAAAGAAAACGAACAGAAACCTTTCTAAGGGAAAGTGAAAACCGCTACCGGACCTTTCTTGAGTCATCCCCCGACCCCATTGTGGTGTATGACATGCAGGGAATCGCCACTTATGTAAACCCGGCTTTTGAAAAGACCTTCAAGTTATCTCGGGCCGAGCTGCTCGGCAAACAGATTGACTTTGTCCCTCCGGAGAATGTGCCGGAAACAAGAGAGGCAATTCAGCGCATGCTGAGCGGCCAGAAAATACATCTTTTCGAGACCCGCAGATTTACCAAGGACGGGACTATTCTGGATGTTCAGCTGAGCTCAACTCTGTATCAGGGTGAGGACGGCAAACCACTTGGCAATATTGTCACCCTTAGAGATATCAGCGCCCAGAAGCAGGCCGAAAAAGAACTGACCATTTATCGTGACCAGTTGGAAGAACTGGTTAGGGAGCGAACCTTCGAACTCGAGCAGACGAACATTCAGCTTGGGCGGGAAATAGAAGATCGAATTCGTGCCGAAAAGGCTCTCAGAAAGCGTGAGAAAGAGCTCCAGGCTCAATCAGATCATCTTGAAGAAGTAAATATCGCCTTGCGGGTTCTCCTGAAACAAAGGGAGGATGACAAAAAGGAGCTGGGAAATATAGTTCTAAAAAACGTACAGGAGCTGGTTAATCCTTACCTGCACAGATTTCTCAATGGCAACCTCAATACCCAGCAACAAGCCCTGGCCCGGATTCTGGAAACCAATCTCAATAACATCGTTTCGCCATTTGTCGATAAGTTGACTTCTGGGCTGATCCATCTGACGCCTACAGAAATTCGTGTCGCCACCCTGGTCAAAGAGGGAATGACCAACAAGGAAATTGCCGAGATTCTCCTGCTGTCAAAAAATACCATCCTCTTTCATCGCTATAATATAAGGAAAAAATTAGGTCTAAAAAACAAGAAGATAAATCTGAGATCCCACCTCCTGACCATGGATTAATAGTGGGTATAACCCACTATTGCACCGCTATTTTATAAACTTTGTTTTTCTGTTTTTTTACCCTATCCTATGACTGCTATTACTGCCGCTGGCGTATGGCAGTATTCTAACAGTCACTCACTTTGGCAACGACCAACATATTCGTAACACTTTGTGCTTACGCACAAATAATGGGCCGCGGCAGCTGATGTAACTCCCCGGCTTTGATTGGCTGCCGCTGTAACTCTCTTACTCTTTTAGACATTGCTTTTATCCTGGAAAGTTGTGTTTCCGGATATCCTCAGATGCCACCTCGGGTGTTCCGGCAGACCATTTTTTGATTATTAATCAGTCGGTTAAAAAGCGATCTAATTCTTTATGACGCAGCTCATTGTTTCTGATGTGACCCTGGCCTTTGGCGGGCTGAACGCTCTTGCCAATGTCGACATCACCATCGAGCCCGGGATTATTACTTCGATTATCGGACCCAACGGTGCCGGGAAAACAAGTGTACTCAACTGTATTTCCGGCTTTTACCATCCGAGTAAGGGCACGATACATTATGGTGAACGCAACCTCACTCACGCCTCACCCCACCAGGTTTCTAATATGGGGATCGCCAGGGCGTTCCAGAATCTTGAGCTGTTCAGCGGGCTGTCAGTCCTTGATAATCTCCTGCTGGCTCGCCATCAAAATCTTAACTATTCGATATTTCATGCACTTATATATTTTGGCAAGGCCTCACGTTTGGAGGCGGAAAATCGCTCCTATGTTGAAAAGGTTATCGATTTTATGGAGCTGGAGCCATATCGGAAAAGCAGGGTAGGCAATCTCAGTTACGGGGTTCAAAAACGGGTCGAAGTTGCCCGGGCACTGACGCTGGGTCCCAAATTGCTGCTGCTCGATGAACCCATGGCCGGAATGAATATCGAGGAAAAGGAAGATATTGTCCGCTTTATACTCGATCTGAAGAAAGAATGGGGGGTAACGATAGTCCTTGTGGAACATGATCTTGGTGTGGTGATGGACATTTCAGATGAGATCTACGTACTCGATTTCGGGATCTTGATCGGTTCGGGAAAACCGGAGGAGGTTGCCTCCGATACCAAGGTGATTGAAGCGTACATTGGAGAAGAGTAAGGCCTTCATGGAAGAGAGAAATCATTTACTGCAGCATACTATCCCGCAACTCCTGCGCTGGCGGGTAAATGAAACCGGTGACAAAGTCGCCTTGCGTGAAAAAGATTTCGGCTGCTGGAACAGCTATACCTGGAATCAATATTACGACTCGGTGCGCAAGACCGGGCTCGGTTTAAGGAAAATAGGCTTTGACAAAGGGGACAAGGTTGCCATTATCAGCGACAATATTCCTGAAACGCTCTATGTGGCAATCGGTGCCCAGGCGGTGGGCGGCCTCTCTTCTGCCATTTATCAAACCAGCCTGCCTGAAGAAATCGGCGATATTCTCAACTACCTCGATGTCAAAGTCGTTTTCTGTAACGACCAGGAACAGGTCGATAAAGTTGCCGAAGTCAGGGACAAGATACCTCAAATCAAAAAAGTGATTTATGAAGATTCCAGGGGTATGCGAAGCTACCAGACAGATGACTGGTTCATGTATATCGAAGATCTCTACACCCTGGGAGAGCAGCTGCACCAGGATAATCCTGATCTGTTTGAAAGTCTTATCGACGAGGGCAAACCTGACGATGTCTGCCATTTCTGCCTGACTTCGGGAACCACAGGGTTGCCCAAAGGTGCTATGTTGACCCACCGCAATTACATAAACATGGGTCTTCAGCTCACTGCGGTTGATCCCCTGGAAGATACCGACGAGTATGTTTCATTTCTGCCTTTTGCCTGGATTGGCGAGCAAATGAATTCTTTCGGCGTGGCTATGGCTACGGGAATTGCCGTCAATTTCCCGGAGTCGGTGGAAACGAGCATGGAAGATCTCAAAGAGATAGGCCCCCATTTCATGTTTGGTGCGCCAAGAATTTATGAAACCATCCGCTCGCAGATCTGGTTGAAAATCGATGAGTCCTACCTGCTCAATAAATTTATTTACAAATATTTCATGAAGATTGGCGAGGAGGCTGCAGGCTATCGCATGTCAGGCAAATCAATGCCGCCGAAACTGCGTTTTCTGGCCTGGTTGGGCAAGCAGATGATCTACCGGCCGCTGGTCAACCAGATCGGTTTTCTGAGGCTGCGCAGGGCCTATACGGGCGGGGCGGCACTGGGGCCGGAACTCTTTACCTTTTACCAGGCAATCGGGGTAAACCTCAAACAGATTTACGGGCAGACGGAAATTGTCGGCATCGCTTATATGCATCGCGATGGTGATATACGGCCTGATACCGTGGGGAAGCCTCTTCCGGGAACGGAGTGCCGGATCTCGGAAGAAGGCGAGATACTTTCGCGCTCCGCATCTGTTACCCCCGGCTATTACAAGCTTCCGGAAAAGACGGAAGAACTGTTGCAGGGCGGCTGGCTCCACTCAGGAGATGCCGGCTATATCGATGTGGACGGCCATCTGGTGGTGATCGATCGAATTTCCGATGTGATGCACACAAAAGCGGGAGACATGTTCAGCCCCATGTTTCTTGAAAATCGCCTTAAGTTCAGCCCTTACATAAAGGAGGCGGTGATCTTCGGTGATCAACAAGAGTACGTTTCAGCCCTTATCAATGTTGACCCCATAGTGGTGGGCAAATGGGCGGAAGACAGGGGACTCTCCTTCAGCACCTTTATGGAGCTCTCTGGTTTACCTGAAGTGGCTGTGTTGATTCAGGATGGGGTTGCAGAAATCAATATAAATGCCGAGCAAGAGCACTTCAAAATCCATCGGTTTGCACTCCTTTATAAACTGCTCGACATGGATGACGGGGAGTTAACCAAGACCGGTAAAATCAGACGAAAATTTGTCCGAGAAAAATACAGCGACATCTATGAGGCTCTCTATAACAGAGAGATAACGGAAAAAACGGTTGAGGCTTTCTACCAGTATCAGGACGGCCAGACAACGACCGTTGAGACAACCATTCACTTCTACACTATGGAAAATTGATGAGCTATTTTTTTCAACTCGTAGTCAGCGGCATTGTCGTTGGCTCAATCTACGCTCTTTCCGCTCTGGGCTTTGTGCTGATCTACAAGTCCAGCCGGGTTCTGAATATCGCTCATGGACAGATCATCGCTGCCGGGGCTTTTATTACCTATGCCTTGACTGTCTGGGTGGGTATTCCTATTTACCTCTCCTTTGGTATGAGCATGATTGCCACATTTTTCCTGGCCATGAGTGTCGAGAGAATATTTCTGCGCCGTCTGATCGGGGAGCCGATCATTTCAGTCATCATGGTTACCATCGGCTTGATGTCGATCCTGGACGGGCTTATCTATCTCACCCCCTTTGGTACGGAGAACTTCTCGTTTCCCCCCTATCTGCCGACAACTCCAATCACCATAGGTGGTGTTTCCATATCATGGACTCAGCTTGTTGGGGTAATTATCACCTTTTCCATGATTGCCGGCTTTTCCTGGTTCTTTAAGAAATCAACCATTGGTATTTCTATGAGAGCCGTATCCGATGATCAGATGGCGTCTATGGCAATCGGCATTTCAGTCCCCAGGGTATTTGGTCTCGCCTGGGCCATGGCCGGGCTGAGCGCTGCTGCGGCCGGAGGGATCATCGGCAATATCACGGGGCTCAATTTTGATACGCTGCACGCCTTCGGCATCGTCGTCTTTCCGGTGGTGATCCTGGGAGGGCTTGACTCGATTCAGGGTGCCGTGGTGGCGGGTATCATAATGGGGCTTATTCAGCAATTCGCCAGTGGGTACCTGGATGGCAACTGGGGACTCAACGGTACCGGAGAGGTAATGCCCTACATCATCCTGCTGATCATCCTGCTCTTTAAACCACACGGACTCTTCGGAATCCACGAGATAGAACGGGTATAGATTATGTCATCGAACCGCTGGCTGGCTACAGGAAACTATTTCACCTCCTACACGGAAGAGCAGAGGGTTTTTGCCACCTCTCTGGACCGGACAGTGATGTGTGTGTTCCTCTGCATCCTTTTTGCCTGGCCGCTCTTCTTTAATGTCGGCAACAAGTATATGCTTGTTATCGACAATATCCTGGTGGCGGTGATTGCGGTTATAGGATTGAATCTGGTCACCGGCTTTGCCGGATTGATTTCGATAGGGCATGCGGCTTTTGTCGGCATCGGCGCCTATACCGTCGCCTCATTTTGCAGAGTACTCGGGGACAGTCACCTTGTTATAACTCACTGCTGGCCGCTGCTGATTGTTTTGGCCGGTTTTATGGGGGCACTGTTCGGTGCTATCGTCGGTCTGCCTGCACTCCGCTTGAAACATCTCTATCTCGCCATAGCCACACTGTCATTTCAGATGATATTTCAATGGACCATAAACTTTATGGATTTTTTCGATCAGGGCCAGACCATATCCGTAGGGCGGGTGTTCTGGGTTACCGGCAAAGTGGCGAGGAAAGAACATTATCTTTTCTGGTATTACGTAATTCTCGTGGTGATTGTCATCGTCAGTTTTGGGGTGAGAAACCTGCTTCGGACCCGTTACGGCAGGTGTCTGGTTGCCGTGCGTGATAATGACAGGGCGGCCGATGCGATGGGGATGCACCCCGGCTTAATTAAGGTCTACGCCTTTGGTCTCGCAGGTTTTTGTGCCGGGGTGGCAGGTGCCCTGCACGCCTACCTGTACCGCGGAGTCGGCTTCGATTCCTTCACCCTGCATCACTCGATCAACTATCTTGCCATGGCGATTGTCGGTGGGCTCGGTACTCTTCAGGGAGCATTTTGGGGACCACTGGCAATACGGGTGCTTGACCTGCAGGTCGAGCGTCTTTCTGAGTGGGTCGGCAGCCATTTAACCGCGGCGACAAACCTGACTACCGCCCTCAGGCCCTTAAGTTTCGGTCTGGTTATTGTTCTTTTCCTGATGTTTGAGCCCCGCGGCATCGCCAATTGGTGGCGGATAGTCAGGTCTTACGTAAAACTTTGGCCATTTAGGTATTAGCTGAACACAAAGACAAAAATATTTTACCAGGTGACCCACAGTCAGAATATATGTAATTAATTGAAATAATAACTGATTATAAACTTTTTTACTTCCTCCACCAAGGTGGTCTTTGACCCACCTCACCGTGGAGGGCAAAGCACGTAAAATTCTTCAGACGCACCTTACTTCAAGCGTGGCGCAACCTAACAAAGAGGAGGAGATATGAAAAAGAACAATGTGATCAAGTGGACATTTCTGTTGGCAGCTATTGGCGTTTTAACCCTCCCAGCCCAGGCTCTCGCCGGGGAGGTGTACAAACTGGGGTTGTCTCTGGCCATTACCGGCCCCACTTCAGATGCCGGAAACCCCTATTCGAAGGGGGTGGAAGATTATTTTAACTTTGTCAATGACACCAAGATGCTGGGCGACGACAAGATCGAATGTACGATCAGGGACGATCAATACAAGAACGATATAACAAAGAGGAATTTCGAAGATTTCTTAGATCAGGGTATAGTCTTCTACCTTAACTACTCGACTGGCAGCACCCTGGCTTTGAAAAATGATTTTGAAGAAGAGCAGATACCTGTTCTGCCGGCTTCTTTTCACGCCGGTAATCTGGTCGATTCAAACTATATTTTTCTGCCCATAGCTTCCTACTCGGCCCAGATGATTGGTCTCACCGAGTATGTGTCGAAAAATCATAAAGGCGGGAAACCCAAGGTTGCGATGTTTATTCACCCCTCGGCATTTGGCAGAGGCCCGGTTGAAGATGTAAAAAAAGCAGTTGCCGCAGGACTTGATGTGGAAATAGTAGAAGTGGTCGAACACGGCAAAGACCTCGACAACACTGCCATGCTCAAGCGCTTGAGTAGTAAGGGCGTTCAGTATGTCCTAAGCCATACCGTGCAGTCACCGGTTGCGACCATGTTAAAAGATGCCAGCAGTCTGGGACTCGTGGCAACATCTTTTGGTGAAGAGGGTAAAATTACCTTTCTGGGCGCACATTATACCGGAGGCAATGACCTGGTCGCCCTGGCAGGCGATTCAGCTGAAAATTTCTACTGGACAACATCCTACATAGTCACCAGTGAGCCGGGCGAGGGCACAGACCTGCAACTGGCGCTTGCTAAAAAGTATAACCGTGATGAGAAAGCCGCAAATTCGCATAATTACGCAAACGGCATGATGGTTGCTCAGGTTGCAACGGAGGTCATACGAAGAGCCAAGTCCAAAGGCAAGGAGATCACCAAAGAAACGCTCTATGAAGAACTCCTTGGCATGAATGGAGACAATGCCTTCTCTCCGAAAACAACCGTTGGTGATGTGACCTTTTCCGAAACAGACCACGCCGGAGTCGATACGCTGCAACTCTATGTGGTCAAGAACAGTACATTTATGTCGGAAGGAAGCCCGTTTGTTCCTGAATATACAGACAAGATAAAATGATCTGGCTTCGGGGATAGGAAAATAGTCCTTACACTCAGATAATAACCCTTCTGTACTCGGCTGTCGGCCCCCTGAGTACAGAAGGGAGATGTGCGGCTTAGCTACCCGAAGGGCAGGACTGGCAGTTTGCACCAGCGGCCGGCAACAGGCGGACGGTTCCGCAAATGACAATTTATTAAAATGGATAACGCCACAAAACAGCTTGAAGTAAATAATATCGAAGTTGTCTATAACGATATAGTACAGGTATTGCGCGGTGTCAGCCTGAGTGTCACTGAGGGCAGCATCGTTGCCTTGCTTGGCACCAATGGAGCCGGAAAAACGACAACCCTTCGGGCCATAAGTGGCTTACTGAAGCCGGAAAACGGTTTTATCCGGGAGGGCTTTGTTAAATTCAGAGGTGAGGATATAACCAACCGGCTTGGTACCCATGTGGTAAAGCTTGGAGCCACCATGGTTCCTGAAGGACGTCGGGTCTTCAAGCACCTGACGGTTGACGAAAATATACGGGTTGGCTCCATAACAAGAAGAGATGGATCGCAGAAAATCAAGGAAGACCATGCTCTGATGTACAGGCACTTCCCGAGATTATCCAAAATCACTAACCGCATGGCCGGCTATTGTTCCGGAGGTGAACAGCAGATGATCGCTATTGCCCGAGCCTTGATGGCGGCTCCGAAAATGCTGATGCTTGACGAACCATCTCTTGGACTTGCCCCGCTACTTGTTAAAGAAATATTTGCCAACATTCAATTGATCAACAAAGAGATGAGTACCACTATTCTGGTCGTTGAGCAGAATGCCAAAATCGCGCTGGGAATTTCAGATTACGCCTACATAATGGAGTCAGGCAGAATAGTTCTGGAGGGCTCCTCTAAGGAACTTCAGGAAAATCCGGATGTAAAAGAGTTTTATATGGGCATCACCAGAGGCGGGGGAAGAAAATCTTTCAAGGAAGTTAAGTCCTACAAGAGGCGTAAGCGTTGGATGTAGTTTGTAAAATCCTGGTTGGGCGTGGATTTTCAGGGTGAGGATGCCGCCACTGGCTAGATCAAAGGAGGAGGGATGAAATTCTTAGTAGGGTATAACGGCTCGGCTGTGTCCAGGGCGGCACTATCTCTGGCACGGACTTACGCTGATCTTTTCGGTGCGGAGGTGCTGGTAATAACCTCTCTGGCAGGAGGATTGGGAGAAAATCCCGAAGACATAGGTAAAGCTTCCAAGGACCTTGATTACGCAGAGAAATTCTTCCAGGAAAAAAATATACCTTGCCAAGCATTTCAGCTGGTAAGAGGAATGTCGCCGGGTGAGGATCTGGTTGTTTTCGCAAAAGAAAATAATGTGGACCAGATATTTGTCGGGATTGAAAAAAAATCGAAAACTCAGAAGATAATTTTAGGGTCGAACGCACAATACATCATTCTTAAAGCACCGTGTCCGGTTGTCAGTGTAAACAGCCCTTAGCGTATTACAAGTGTATCTGTGTCCAGTCCCATGAAACAAGATTGGAGAGCAGCCATTCGCATTCCTGAGTGAGCATCAGAGTTCTTGCCGGGGATCTTTTATCCGAGCCTGACAGGTCGGTTTTTCCTACACCATAAAAAACATTTTAACATACTACATTAGTCTGGAGCGCTAATTTGAAGATTTTGGAGGAGGACTTTTTACATGGAACTTTATGATCTCTCTTTCTATGATGTGATCAATCGCAACGCCCAGACTTTTGGCAGCAGGCTCTGCTGGCATGAGTCTGACGATGGCCGGAAGCTGACATTTGCCGAATATAAAGCGGAGGTCGATCGGTTGGCAGCCGGGATGTCTCAGGCCGGAATTCTCAAGGGGGATCGAATCGGTGTCCTAGGTAAGAACAGCCTGGAATTTTTTCTCATTTA
>CAJQNS010000089.1 GCA_905479735.1 uncultured Desulfofustis sp. | reverse complement strand
AAGGGCTTAAGCACTTCCAATAAATCGGGCCAGCGCTCTCCTGCTACTAGATCGATTACCACATCAACGCTGTTCTTTCCCAGTGCTTGAACAATGCTATCATCCCTCGCCAGCGTAAGCTCAGCTCCTAGACTCATTATTCTCTTTGATTTGGATGGTGAGGTAGCACCAATAACCCGCGCCCCCCTGGCTCTGGCTAGTTGAATGACAGCAGAGCCTACACCACCAGACGCCCCTGTTACTAAAACAGCATCGTCAGCAACCACTTTGGCCCGGGTCAGGAGATTTTCGGCTGTGGAATAAGAACAAGGAAAAGATGCGAGTTCGACATCGCTGAACCCGCTACTTATTTTATAGGCATGCCTCGCGGCAACTAGAGTGTAATCAGCAAAGCCGCCGTCGCATTCCGAACCGAAATACCAGGGTTGCGCCAATACTTTTCCATCCGCTTCCAAAATACAAGGCTCAACGAGTACCCTTTCATTCAACAGACTGCTTTCAACTTGCTCGCCTATAGCAACGACCTTACCGCAAACATCGGCACCTTGGACTCTGGGAAACTGAATGGCGCTTCCGGACCAGCTTGCGTCACTACCTTCTCCATTTGATTTGGAATACCAACCAATTCGGGTATTGAGATCAGTATTGTTAACACCAGCAGCGCTTACTTTAATTAATACGTCACGTGACCCTGGCATGGGAACAGGTATATCGTCACTAAACACAAGCTTATCCAAGCCGCCATGTCCAATTAGCTGGATCCCCCTCATTACCTTTGGCCGGTCTCTCATCGTCATTTAATTGTAATGATAATAGCTTATTAATCGATTGTTGGTAGTTGTCAGAAACAGCTACCATGTGATTCCTGAAGTTCAGCGATAATAGGCTTTCCCTAACTGGTAATCATGCTGATTCTCATGGTTACAGGAAAACGGATAGCATCCACTTTATGAATTTTAGAAAGCTAGTGGCAATGTAAGTCTTTTTCTCAGATGTGAAAAAAAGGTTCTTTCTGATAGCCCTCGTGCTGCGGTTTTTCTAAAAATCTAACCTTGCCAGTGGAACCATCTCGTCGGGCCCAATTGTCTCTATTCTCAGGTTGTCAGGCTGACTCTTGACCTTGCCTGGTCTTCAAAAAAATAGGATTTTTTCTTCTTATGGCCCACCAACATGGCTCTAGTAGTGCAATTTCAAATCCTTAGATAAACAACGAGAATTCAGACCAGTCACCTGGCAAATTCAGGATATTCAGGTCTATCTAAGCAGGCCCATAGCCTTTTCCTCTTCGGATATACAAGTGTCAAGAATTAAAATCGCCTCATCGATTTCATCTCTACTAATGATCAATGGCGGTGCCAGTTCCAAAGCCATGCCCATTGTTTTGACAAGGACCCCTCTTTGTTTCATGCGAGCGATAATGCTCATCAAATTCTCTAGAGGAAACGGGGCACGAGAATTCTTATTGACGGTAAAGTCGATGGCCAACCAAAGACCAGTCCCCCGCACTTCACCCACGCTTGGATGGTTCAGAAGCGATGTCAAACCATCTAGAAAATAGCGCCCCAACTTCTCGCTGTTCTCAATGAGTTTTTCCGTTTCAAGGATTTCCAGATTCCTTAATGATACCGCACAGGAAACCGGATGGTTACCGTAAGTATGTAAGTGATTCAGCAATTCGATAGGTTCTGTAACACGATTAGTGCAGCCAACCGCTCCCAAAGGAACGTACCCGCTCGTCAATCCCTTCGCCATGGTCATCAAATCAGGGCGCATATCGAAATGCTGGGTCGCAAACATTTTGCCTGTGCGACCAAACCCACAGATAACCTCATCGATGACCAATAAGATACCGTAGCTGTCACAGATCTCCCGAATCAATGGCCAATACTCCGCAGGTGGTCTATAGGCACCGAATCCTTGCTGAATAGGCTCGCCTATAAACATGGAAATCTGCTCCGGACCTTCAAACTCGATAACGCGTATCAGTTCTCGTGCACAGGCCAGGTCACAGTCTGGATAGTTCAAGTTGTGAGGACAGCGATAACAATAGGGTGACTCAATAAAAACCGAACCTGGTGCCAACGGTTCCATAAGCTGGCGCATGGGCATCACTATTCCTAGTGCTCTTACACCGATACCATTTACCCCGTGGTAGGCCCCACGGCGAGATACAATCTTAAAGCGCCCCTGATCGCCGCGATAATAATGGTAATGCTTGGCAAGCTTCATGGCCGTTTCTACAGCTTCGGAGCCATCACATTCGAAAGTAAACCGCTCAATTCCAGATGGAGTGATTTCGGCCAGCTTATCAGCAAGTCTCATTGCTGGAACATTGGCAAAACCCATTGGCGTGAAATAGGCCATCTCGCACATCTGGTCATATCCTGCCTGGGCCAGCTCACTGCGGCCGTAACCAACATGAACAGGACGAGTCCCGCCGGCTTCTAGGTCGAGATAGCTGGTACCGTCTTGGTCAAATACTCGTACCCCCTCTCCTTTGACAATAACGCTTATTCCGTTGGTAACATCCTGCCTGGAGGTTCTGTGCAGCATCAGGTGGGACTTTTCATCAAGCTTGTTAATAGGTTCAATCATAATCAACCCTCCCTTGGGAAAGAAGCAAGTATTAAACTCTGCCTGAGAAACCACAAAGCATCTTCTATCGGTCCAAAATTATCGTCGCGCAAGCTTTAAATTAAAAATACTAGATTGGTTAGGAAAATCCAGAACCATTATGCAGCCCGCTAAAGTTGAATTTATCCCATAACTATAACAAGCTAGGTATTCACTAGAGGGCAAAGCCTGTTGCTCAGTGTAGATTGACAGGAGGGGAATCAAAGATGGAGTTATTTAGATCCAGTCAATTCAAAGATGTGCGAAGGAAACCTCTGTGATTTAGAGGGTGGAGGTGAAAGAAGGTTATTCCTGACCAGTTGAGAATCGGGACAAATACTCCTAACGAGAGGGGTTCGCCGGCAAGGTTAGATTGTCAGAAAAATTGGGGCGCGAGGGTGATCAGGAAACACCTTTATCACCAGATACCGTTGACCAACCGAGACTGGCAATGGCTATATTGTATGTTGGTTCCGAATTTACTTCTGTGCATGAGCCAGTTGAAAAAGGATTTTTACGCATGATAATGTATCTGTTATCGATTACTCGAAATTATACTGTTGAACAGCCAACGGGAGACAATGTGAAAATCCGTTTCAAAGCCGCTTGTCCTTCTTTTGCCCTCCTCATCTTCTCCCTACTTTTTTCCGGTTGCCAGCCAAAAGTTTATCTAATGCCCACTCCAGTTGGGCTAGATTCTGAAAGCTCGGTCTTTGAAATATTAGAGGATACCAAAAACAGTAATTGGCTCTATACCCTATACGCTACCAATCGCGAACCTCTGAGTAATCCTTTCAAGACCAACAAATACAGCATATTCCCATCTGATTCTTTACGCCTTGGCTACGTGGTACACCGCGTCGGCGATCGAAGCATGACCTGGGATGATTTACAAAGAATATCATTGGAAGGGGACCGTTCTCAAGATCTGCTCATTGAGCAAATACGAACAAGAGAAATGGCCCGCTATGATCTTGCAGACCAGAAGAAACAGCGTCTTGATCGTGCGGAAGGCTTTTTTTATGAGATAAATAGAGCGCTCGAAAAATCGTATTCAAAGGACCTTTTAGTATACGTGCATGGAGCGAACAGCAATTTCTATCGAGCAACAGCGCAAGGTGCCCAATTGTTTCATTTTAGCGGGCACAACTTAGCTGTGGTAACCTTTTCATGGCCCTCGGCAGAAAGCATACTTAAATACAAGGTGGACGTGATGCACGCCAGCAAAACAGTTCCTGCTTTTGCGAGGCTGATTGAAGTCTTAGCTCACAATACGAAGGCCAAAAATATTAATATTCTGGCATATAGTGCTGGTGCTCAAGTAGTCACTCCGGGACTATCCTATTTACGCGAACTTTATCCTGGATTGGCTGCTCATAAATTGAAAGAGAAATTGCGTATCGGGGAGGTATATTTTGCGGCACCAGATACGGATTTCGGACCGTTTATTGATAGATACATGGAGTTCAGAGACATCGTTGAACGTGTATCAATCAAAATCAATCAGAGTGATCGAGTCCTGAGATTTGCAGCCATGTCAAATGGAATTTCAAGGCTTGGCAGGCCAAACTGGAATGAACTTTCGGAAGAAGAAAACAGGGCAATTACTGAAGCGCTTCGAACAGACAAACTGGAAATACTTAACATTAGTGATTCCAAAGCTCCCCACATGGGAGGATCTCATGGGTCTTGGTATAAACACACATGGGTGAGCAATGATCTGCTGTTGTTGATGCTTTTCAACGCAAGCCCGCAAGAGCGCGGGCTGGTAGAGTATCGTTTGGGAAACGGAGAGAGAGGATATTATTTCCCCCACAACTATGAAGAAAAAATCAGAGAAATTATCAGACAAGGCAGAGAAGAACTTAGCAAAAATTCAATCGAGAAATCTGTTGAACCCCAATAGTTTATCTGAAAATCCTCCAATCTGCTTTACGCTGTCAAGAACTACCTCTCTTCTATTTAATTGATTCAGCAAGAATGTCAGGACTTGATGCGCCCATGGAAAGGTATAACTGGGTGAAATCTTCAAATGGCATATCAGTGGGTTCTACCGAATCTTCGGGGACAAGCATCATACTGCCACCAACAGGTATAGGAGCCGATGGAATAATCACGATATGATATTTGATATCCCTGACAGTAAATACTTTCGAGGTTGGCATTAGGGCGAGAAATGCTGCTCCTCTCTCCCCTCCGAAAAAACAATAAACGACCTGCATACCTTTAAGATCCTGCTGCTCTTTTTGGTCTACCATTTCAACGATTCTAACAGACACATTATAGAGCTTGTTTATCAAAGGTATCTTCTGCATGACATTATCGATGGTGATTTTTATGTATTTTCTTGCCCCAATATCGACAATGAACCCAAGGAGGAAAATGACGACAATTACAATTGTCCAACCAACGAAGTAGGCGAGGACCGAATCACCCGTTATTGGCAAACCAATGCTTCTCAAAAAGTTACCGATTGTTGTTCTTGGCCCTAGTTGCCTGACCAGAAAATTGGTAATCCAGACAAGAAACATAATAGTGATGGCAAGCGGGAGCAGGGCTAAAAGTCCCTCTATCAAATATCTAGAAATAAATCCGATTGATCCCTTTTTCTTTTTCTGATCCATTGCTCTGCTTGCTCCTATTGTCATGGAATTTTTAGGGTATCCTATCCAAATCAGACATCCTTGATTATAAGTGCAACATGTCACCTGGAATAGTACGTAAGCTCTTTAAAAGATTAAGCATTCTAATTCACTGCACCGCATTCATTAGAAGTATTCTAGTGGAGTAGTCTGCCAAGGTAACGATAAGAATAAAAAATACCTACACAATGACAAAAGATCTTTTAATGTTATAATATTAAATGCTTATGGTAGATGTTCAGTTCTTTTGACACATAGAGGCCCCTCATCATGACATGGTTACAAGATTACGATTACCATGTCTTCAATTGATAGATTCTCAGGAGTTGGAACTAGGGGCCCTGTACAATTCCTGTAAAGTTATGGATAGATTCTTCGATAAAACGAAGTCATTAAGCGTATGGAATTACACTAAATAAGATCGAAGAAAATGACAGGCAATATGGCTAAAAAACCAACTGAGACGTCTCCAGATAAGCAGCGGCTGAGTTCATCAGGATTTATCTATCTCGGTCTCTTTTTGGGGATCGCCTGCGGCCTTTTTTTCGGTGAGATGGCGGGGGGGCTTCAAATTGTTGGTGATGTCTTCATCAGACTTCTGCAGATCACGGTGATCCCGTACATCTCGTTGTCCCTGATTACGGGAATTGGCGGGTTGACTTACAAGGAAGTAGTGTCACATGCCATCAAAGGGGGGGGGATCTTCCTTTTACTCTCAACAATCACCCTTGTCATCGTAGTACTAATACCGCTTTCCTTTCCTGACTGGCTCTCGTCTTCGTTTTTCAGTATTCAACAATTGGAAGAATCGTCTAAACCAGATTTTCTGAGATTATTTATTCCATCCAACCCAGTTCATGCCTACGCATTTGCTCTCGTTCCAGCAATTGTCATTTTCAGCATTTTGGTAGGTATCTCGCTCATTGGAATTTCTAACAATGAAGTCCTGCTTGAGCCACTAAGAGTTTTAAATACGGCAATGATGAGAATCACGAGTCTGGTTGGAAAGCTTGCACCGATTGGAGTGTTCGCGCTCATCGCCAGTGCAGTTGGAACCATTGCATTCGAAGACCTGGCGCGTTTACAGGTATATATCATCGTCTACGCCTTAATCGCCTTAGTTCTCAGTCTGATTATCCTTCCTGGAATCATCACGATCTTTACACCATTTAAGCAAAAGCACATTCGTAAAGCGCTGCGCACGCCCCTGATTACAGCCTTTGCCACCGGCAGCTCACTAATTGTCCTGCCGATGTTGATTCAACAGTGCAAACAATTATTTGCCGATTATTCTCTCAGCGCGGCCATCGACCAGGAAGAGGCGGAGGCATCAATTAAAGTTCTGATCCCGACCTTCTATACTTTTCCCAGCCCTATGGCGCTGCTTTCAATCTCATTTGTTCTTTTCGGGGGGTGGTATATTGGGTCGGATATCCCAGCGGCCGAATATCCTCGTCTAATTCTGATCGGTGTACCCAGTTTGTTTGGTGGCACTCTTCTCACCATTCCCTCTCTTTTGGATCTATTAAAGCTGCCGAATGACTTATTTCAGTTGTTTGTTTCAATAGATGTCATAATTGCTCGCTTTGGGACATTAATCTCGGTGATGCATTATGCCACTATTGGGTTGGTGGGGACCATGGCCCTGGTGGGCCACATTCGGCTGCGCTGGAATCGCCTCATCTGGATAACCCTGGCAAGCACGGCCCTGATAATCCCTATTCTGTTCGGTGTTCGCATATTCTTCAGCACCATTGTCGTTGCTCCCTATACGATGTCAGATATGCTGAAAAGTTTAAATTTCCTCGATACCACAACACCGGCTAAGGTATACAACGAAATTCCCGAGAGTCTTTTGCACGCTGGTAAGGGGCCAGATAGTTTTGCACAAATCCAGAATCGCGGTGTTCTGCGAACCTGCTATCAGCCAGACGAATTCCCCTCGTCATTTATCAATAATGCAGACCCGCCCCGGCTTGTCGGTTTTGATATCGAGATGGCGCACCGCTTAGCCGAAACACTGGGGTTGTCATTGGAGCTGCTTCCCGCTGAAACCGAAAGCACTGCCAAAATGCTCCTTGATAGGGGCGTGTGTGACATATTGATGCGCACACTGCCCGTAACCCCTGTTCGCGCACAAAAATTTGGTTTAACGACACCTGTGTATCGATCTTCTATTGGGTTCGTCGTTTTGGATCATCGGAGGAACGAGTTCCGCAATTGGGAAGAGATACGACAAAACGGTAAACGATTACACTTGGGAGTTGAGGATTCTCAGGGAAATGTCGAGCGCTTGAATAGAATTACAAATGGCAACATAGTTCCGATCAGAGATTCAAGAAAAAAGATTAGAATACTTGAGTCAGGTGCAGAAAATATTGACGCAATCGCCGATATGGCAGAGGAGGCAGCTGCATTAACCATCCTCTACCCCCAGTTTAGTCATGTGGTGCCCCAGCCACCAATCTTCTTACCCGTCTCTTATGCTGTAGCACGGGGTAACGACGACCTGCTTCGTATCGTCAACAGCTGGATTTTGATGACCAAGGAAGAAGGGCTCATTGATGCACTCTACAGGCATTGGATGTTAGGAGAAGCCACGGAGGCAGAAAGGTTGCCACGGTGGTCAATAATTCAGAACGTCCTGGGGTGGGTGGAATAGACTGTCGTGTTCAAGCTGAGTTGGGATTTGCAAATATTTCGCGCGATCATATTATCTTAGGTGTGAAAATACCACCACAGCCCAATCTCATTTGATAATATCATGCGCTGTGCAAGTATCTGTCACGTTTTTTCGATGGTTACGTCTTTGTCATTGCATCAATTAAAGAGTTCAATTTTACCTACCCAGACTTAATCGACATAATCGATATAAACAAGTTGGAGCTCACATGAAAAAGAAGATATCCTCTGCGACCCTTTTTATCATATCTGCTACTCTCATTGTAACCATATCTGTATATGCCCAGGAGTTTCCTCCTTTTCCTGGTGTTAAAACAATGGGCGAACGTATTGTGCCAGCGCCTGTTGGCCTTTCCAGTGAATTGGGCGCTATTATCGCCAACCACCAGATCCCCCCCGTCATTTCCCCTCCCGCGACGCAAGAGGGGTGGCTTGAACTTCAGGCGCAATGGGACGCGCCTTTTGCCGAAATGTCTCAGGATGCGGCGAAAAGAATCGGAGCGACCTATGAAGCGAAAGAAATAGCCGGAGTACCATGTTATGTTGTCACCCCCAATGAAATTGGTGAACGCTTCAAGGACAGCATTTTCGTGCATCTCCATGGAGGTGCTTTTGTATTCGGTGGAGGTGAAGCTGCTGTTCGCGAAGCTTTATGGATTGCAGATGGTTTGAAAGCACGAGTGATCTCTGTTGACTATCGTCGCCCCCCAACCCACCCCTTTCCTGCAGCAATTGATGACGGAGTGGCCGTGTGGAAGGAGGTCATCCAGGGCAAAGATGGTTCGGCCGCTGCATTGTTTGGTACTTCCGCGGGCGGCAACCTTACTCTGGCAACAACTCTCAAGCTCAAGGAGCTTGGCCTGCCCTTGCCGGGTGCATTGTTTGCCGGCACACCAGCTACCGATCTCGGCAAGACAACTGACACCTGGTTTACTCTCCAAGGACTTGATCCTCTTGGGCAGCGTGAAGGTCTTATTAAAGGTACCTTCGATGTTTATGTTCCCTCGGGCGACTTCTCAAACCCACTGGTGTCTCCAGTATATGGTGATCTGAAGGGCTTCCCTCCGACTATTCTGATCTCCGGCACCAGAGATTTGCTTCTCAGTGATACCGTGCGGATGCACCGCGCATTACGCGAGGCCGATGTGGAAGCCCAACTGCACGTCTACGACGGACAGTCTCATGGAGATTATATGCAAGGGTTGCTGCATACTGTGCCCGAGTCTATAGATGCTCAGAAGGAAATCTTCCAGTTCTTTGATAACTACTTAAAACCCTGAATAATCGCTCAACTCGGATCTGACCTGACTGATGAGAAGATGTAGTCCATTCTGGGATTGAAAAAAATATGGAATTGAGCGGCAAGATTGTTCGAGAAGAAACCGGCCTGCTGGTGGGACTGTTCACCCTGATCAGCTTTTTAACTATCGGAAACTCCTGGCTCTACGAGATGTCAGGGTGGGTCGTGCCGATAACACTTTTCGCCTGGCTGTTCCCCGTTATGCTCTGGCTTTCATTCGGTGTTGTCAGGCATGCAGACTGTCTGGCAATCAAACTCGGTGAACCTTATGGAACACTGATCCTGACCATATCGGTGATCAGTATCGAAGTGATCATGATTACGGCAATGATGATCACCGGGGTTGAAAATCCTACACTAGGCCGGGACATGATGTTTGCCGTGCTCATGATCGTGCTCAATGGCCTGATTGGTATTTCCCTGCTCTGCGGCGGACTCCGCCACCTCGAGCAGGTCCACAACCTGCAGGGTGCCAACACCTTTCTTATTGTGCTGATCCCGCTGTCGGTGCTGACACTTATTCTACCCAACTTTACGGTTTCAACGGAACCGGGGACCTATTCTTTAAGCCAGATGATTTTCGGCATATCGGCATCATTAGCGCTCTATGGTGCATTTTTAGTGATCCAAACCATGCGCCATCAGCGATTTTTCATGATTCCCGGGGGAGACCCTCAAGATGAGCATGACCATGGCGACCTGATTATACGTTCAGTGAGCTACCATGCAGTCCTGTTGCTCCTGAACATGCTGCCGATAGTTTTGCTGTCAAAGAGCATGGCGAAAATAATAGATTACAAAATAGCCTCACTCCATGCCCCAATTGCACTTGGAGGTGTGCTCATCGCCATTCTGGTCCTTGCCCCCGAAGGCCTTGCAGCGATCAATTCGGCCCTGGCCAATCGGCTGCAGCGCTCGGTCAACATATGCCTCGGCTCAGCCCTGGCAACCATTGGTCTGACAGTACCGGCAATACTGATCATTGGCTTGGTTACCGGTGAGAAAATTATCCTCGGTCTAAGCCCAGTTGATTCTGTATTGCTGGTTTTAACTCTGGTCGTATCAATAGTGACCTTTGCAAGCACCAAGACCAACATTATTCATGGCATTGTTCACTTGATCTTGTTCATTTCTTATCTTGTAATGGTGTTCGATTAGCAAACTCGTATGAAAACCATTCCACCCCTATATGTGATATTCAGGTTATGAAGAAAAAACGCAATTTCATCCTGGGGTTGTCAAAAGGGCTAAACGAGAAATTACTTCCAGTTAATAGGGTACTATTATGGAATCATCGAAAAAGACATCTGCGCCATGAGCCTCGGATAAGGTCATTTGGGCTTTTTGGGCGGTTATATTTTTGGCGTTGCTTATTGCAATTGCACTGCTGTTCAGAATGACCACCCAGGTAGAGGAAATTGAGGCAAAGCTCAGCTACCGCCCGCCTGCTCAGACTGGAGAGGCAGCTCGACTAGGCTCCTCTAAACCAGAAGAAAAGGTCTATGCACCTATTTATTCACATGTATACGCCCATGGTGGTAAACCGATCCTGCTCGAAGTAACTTTGAGCATCCGAAACACAGACATTGATGTGCCAATGCTTGTCAATGAAGTGAACTATTACGATACCGACGGCAACCAAGTAAGGCGCTATATCGATGCGCCGATCGTGATTGCTCCTCTGGCAACCATAGAGTTTCTTGTCGAGCAGCGGGATTATGAAGGTGGCTCCGGTGCCAATTTCGTTGTCTCATGGACATCAGAAAAACCTGTAAATGATCCATTAATTGAAGCGGTGATGGTTGGCAGCGGCGAAAACGATACGGTCTCCTTTGTCAGCACCAGTGTGCCAATTGAAAATAAATAGGCTCTTACTTCATTATCCAACATCCTACTCGACCATTCATAATCGTTGTCAATGGTCAAGATTGTAGTATTGCTCCTCCAATGGATTCTGTTGTCATCAACAGGCCTGCTTTTTACGAAGCCGTTGAGAATAGTGGGAATACTCCAACAAACTATTTTTGCCTTTGGGTTCCCTGGTGTAATTGCTCCTGGCAATCGTAACTTTTCTATGTGTTTACAAACCGTAGCTTCTTCCTGAGCATATGCGAATATGAAGAAATGCACCTAACGAGAGGGTTCGACTGGCAAGGTCAGATATTACGAGAAATAGGTGCGCGAGGGCTATCAGGAAGGAGGTAACGTCATTACTGCTCTTCTTGTGTTGAGACTATCTTTGGTTATCTCTATTTTGCAGTTACTCCATTTTTGTACAATTCCAGAAAGGTAGGCACGTCTAGCTGTACAGGAAAGACCCTAGGTTTCTGAATTGGGAAAAAATCCAGATGTTCGATACGGCAATCTTATTATCTGACTTCAGTTGCGTCGGTGCTGCGTGTCGCCTTAGATAGTGAGGTTTTAGCTAAATATCGACAAGCTGGGATACTCGATATCTCATTCATTAGGTAGCGGTGGTGGTGTATATCCCTCCCATTTACCATCAGTTATGAAATCTGAATACTCTGCTTCACCGCTTCGTTTGGCCTTCATATATTCAGGCGAGGTGGGTGGTGGTTGAACGCGTTCTGAGGAGACTACCTCACGCTGGATGATAGAGTCCTTGGTTACAGTCCAGGCCATCAAATCATCAGCGATAATCAGTGGACCGTCATAAGTGGTACGTACAGCCTCAATGAGCAGTTGAAGGCTCTGGGGCTCGAGGATTGTATGGTAGCCAACTGCCAGTCTTGGCTTAACCTCGGACATGATCTTACCGAATGCAGATGCCGGAGTGTGAATATATGAGGATACATAAGTCGCCTGTCTCATGCCCCATCCAAGGAGTTTGGCGAGTCCTTCGGCGGTATAGAAGCACTCGTGGATGACGAAGTCAGCGTCTTTGGCATGTTTGATGAACCATTTGTTCGGATAGCTGTCGCCACCGAAGACAAAGCTCAGGCCATTCCATTCCAGTCGATAGCTAACAGAGCCGTCGATGGAGTGGACTGCGGGAAACGAGGTGATTGTAACGCCGTTTTCCTGGTAAACTATGTCATTCACTTGTTTATAGTCGAACTCGTGGGCAAGCAACTGACCACCGGCATCCGGCAATGCGCCAGAGCGTCCTCGAACATCCCAGGCGAAGGCTTTTTTAAGACCATCAACGAAGGCCTCGGTACCAAGTTCAGGCTCGGAGCCTGAAGGACCGTAGATATGAAGAGGCTCGTATCGCCCACTCAACCAGCCTCCAATCCAGAGAGCATCGACATCACCAACATGATCCGTATGTAAATGGCTGAGGAATGCTTTGTCGACACGGGCGAAATCTGGACGAAGTGCAAAGAGATTTTCCGAAGAGCCAGAGCCAACGTCAAAGAGGAAAATATCTCCATTCCCGAGTTCCACATACCAGGCAGTCGACTTCTGGGCGCGGGTGATCGGTGTTGGCATTCCAGTACCCAGCGCGACGATAAACATTTCATTGGCAGCGACCTTTTCTGTTCGGGGATACCATGCATCGGGCTTGTCTTTAGCAAGTGCTGGTGCTGACAGAAGGATGATTGTTATTATTACATATAATAATCTCATTAGGGTGCTCCTTTGATTGAGTTTTAATGAGGATTCTACACCCTTTTCTTAGTCGATAGGTTGTGTCGGCGGCGGATTAAAGCCCTTAACTTCCCCACTCTTCAGCCATTCGGCCATCAAACCAGTAGCAGGTTCGCCACGTGGGGCTGTGTCCCACTCGGTGCTGGTCCCTTGTGCCCAAGCTTCGTGATCGATGGTGACCTCCCTTACCTCGATGTGATCTTTAGTGACGTTGAGTACCGTGAGGTCGTCCGCCATAGTCAGCGGCCCATCATAGGTCTGTCGTACACGTTCGTAAATCTCAAACTCAACGTCCCTGTGGTTCCAGTAGTGATACGCAACAGCCATACGCGGCTTTATCTCGGACATGATCTTTCCGAACCCCTCAGGCGGCGTATGGATAATGGTTGTCGCCCAGTAGGCCTGCTTGTAGGGGAAACCCGCTATCTTCATCCACTGCTCGGGGGTGAAAAAACACTCGTGGATAACAACATCCGCCCCTTTGGCCTCCTTCAAGAACCACTTATTTGGTACGCTGTCGCCACCAAAAACGAAGCTCAGACCGTTCCAGTCGAGACGGAAGCTCACCGATCCGTCACGGATGTGGATGGCGGGAAATGCTGTCACCTCAACTCCGTTCTCATTGTAAACCACTGCGGTCTTGGAGAAATCGAACTCGTGAGCGACTATCTCCCCGCCGGCATTTGGCAGAGTACCTGCCCGCGAGGTAACATCCCACGCCCAGGCGGCTCGGATGTGATCAACGTGCACTTTGGTTCCCAGTTCCGGGGATGAGCCAGACGGTCCATACACATGCATCGGAGTGTAACGCCCTCCGATCCAACCCGCCACCCAGAGGGATGCAAGATCACCTATGTGATCTGTGTGGAGGTGACTGACGAAGACTTTGTCCAGTTTGCCATAGTCAGCCTGTAGTCCTGAGAGCATATCTGTGGCCCCCACCCCTAGGTCGAATAAAAATTTGTCTCCATTTCCAAGCTCAACCAGGAAACTGGCTGATTTGTTGCTTGGCGTCTGGGTCGGCATGCCAGTGCCAAGAGCAGTAATGCGCATCTCGCCCTTACCCAATTTTTCAGTGTTAGGGTAGAATGTTCGTGGGTACTTATTATTCTTTATATCCTGAGGGATACGGCCAGATGGTACGTTGACACCGTCCACTTTGTCTGGTTTGGCCAAAGCTGTATAATGAAGGCATCCTAAACAAAATAGTAAGATCACAAGATGGGCAATGATTTTTTTCAAAATGCACCTCCGCTTTTTTGTACTTCATAGGGTGGTCGAATATAGCCTCTGATAGTTGTCCTCTAGACCCTGTAGCGTTGACATACAAGCTGCTTCTGTACACTGTGTACAGAAATCAATATAAGTTAGTAGGTGATAAAGTCAATATAGCTGATAGGTATGAAAAACAAGAAAATCAAAAAACGTGTAACCAAGGTGGAATGGCTGGAAAAAGCACTTGAAGTGCTAGAGCGTGATGGAATTGAATCAGTAAAGATTGGTTTACTCGCAAGAGAACTAAATGTCTCCAGAAGTGGTTTTTACTGGCACTTCAAGGATCGCCAAGACCTGATAAACACAATGATAAAATACTGGGGGAATGAATATACTGACGTGGTAACCAGCAACATAAAAGTACTCAGTGGGGCTCCAAAAGAGCGATTGTATGAAACTATGGAAATGATTATAGAGGGAAACCTTACTCGATATGAACTTGCAATGAGAGCTTGTGCTGAAACGGACTCAGTTGCAAGAGAATTGGTCAATCAGATTTATAAGATACGACTCGATCACATACGGGCGACATTATCAGAATTAGGTTTTGAAGGGGAAGATTTAGAGATGCGAACCCACCTTTTCGTCTGCTACCATACTTGGGAAAAACCCATGTTTGTGAACCTTTCTAAAGCCAAACGATTGAAATGGTTAAAATTGAGACTTGATATGCTTACAAGCCGATAAACGAATATTACTACCATTTCAAATCTTAACCGAGTAGCAATATCCGACATGTTGAACTTCTTCCTCTGTATCTTCAGTTTGCCAATCTCAATTTATTGATTTTCAGAATCGTCGCTTCTACACTCAGTCTCATACTTTTGCTATGTTCATTTGTCTGAAAGCCGGCCCGAGAGTGCACGGAGCAGTGTTGCACCATCTCCCTGCCAAACGCTTCCATGCATACAAGCTAACGTGGCGGGGCTTAACAGAGCCAGTCGCTCCAGCAGCATTGGAGCATTTTTAGAATGGGAGAAGTAATCCATTGTTACCCGGAAGGCCTCACTTGGTTCAAGTATGTCATCCTCAGTAACTGGTCTTTTTCCAAGCCCCGGCTGGGTGAACAGGTCACCGCAGAGGAGAGTCTGAGTATTCTCCTCGAACAGATACCCAGCATCCCATCCGTGAGGGAGATGGGGCGCATCCAGCCACTTCAAGCTATGTCCGCCAGTCTCGAGAACCTCTCCGTCGGCCAATGCTTTTGCTGACCTGTCCGCAACATCGTTAATTGAAACTAAAGCTGCTACCTGGCTACAAACCGGTTGTGCGGTGGGGGCGACTGCTAGCCATTTGTTAAGGGAGCCACATTCATCAGCCTCGAAATGAGAAAATGCAATGTACTTCAACGAACTCACAGGCAGGACTGAACTAACCGCTTCCGAAACCAAGGGGAACATCTTTTTGGGTCCAGCATGAAAAAGAAGTGGTTCCTCGCCTACCAACAAATATTGATTGAATGAGAAGCCACCAGGGATAATACTGGGAGGTACTGGCGTACTTATCCTGAATATTCCCTCTACAACCTCATGAATATTTGTTCCAGATTCTGTATTTGTTAACGTCATTCCGCCACCTCCATTTGGTTGGATTTCCGATCAATCAAGCTGAGCTATTCCAGGATATCGGGAATTGTATGCAAAGAAATTAACCATTAATCCTAACGATGTTGTGGATTGTCCAGATATTCTCTTATGGTTAAGCTAATTTTAACTAACCCTATGTTGGCGAGAAGGTTCAGAACAAATGGGTAAGAGCAATATCAGTTCGATAACATTCAAATATGTGCAATAGAAATCTCTACTATTTTGATGGTAGGTGTGGGCGAAGCTTCTTCCTGATTACCTAATTTTTAAGACAGTTGATTCAAACGAGAGGTTTCCCCAGGCAGTGTTTTAGGTCAGCCGAATCTGCTGCGAGAATATAATCAGGAACAAGTGTGCCACGAAGGCACGCACTGGCATTTACTGCCAGGAGCAGCCATGCTGCATGAAAGATGAGGGTAGGCCCCTCGGAGCCGGCTTGCAGGAGCAGGCTTCAAACCACCTTAAGCTGCTGTGGTAAAGAGTCATGGTGGTGAGCGTTAAGGAAAAGGCCCGGCATAAGACTGGGTCAGGTATGGTTCATGGAGACGAGTAAAGCCGAACCACTGTTGAGGTGTCGAAAGTTATCCCGATGTCGTCAAAACTGGGAGCTTGTTCCATCCCAGGATAAGCCCAAGGGAAACCTGTTTACTGCTTGGGTGGCGGCCGGCATAAAGGTGGCGTGAACATGATCCAGGCTTTCGTGCGGAACGTGGGAACCTGTCGTTCCGATGGTAAGGGACGCATCCAAGTGGAAGCCCCACAAGGGTGGAAGTCCCGATGCGGAGCACAGGGGCGGATCACCTCGTAGTAGTGATGAAGGCTCTGTAATGGAGTTGGAGTGAAGGGGGTGACATGCCTGATATTACTCATTGGTCAACCAGCAATGGGAGGAACCTCCGAGTACTGTAAACTTCACTTCACTTAGGTGAGGGGGCATGAGGAGCCCGGTGAGCTGAGAGGTTCACGCCGGGTCTGTGAGGGCCTGGGGGTGAAATTCCCCCGGGCTACTCGACTGTGAACTTTCAGATTTGCTTCAATTGTTGGTATTGCCAATGCCAACCTCTTCCATCGTATAGGAAGGTGTACTAGTAGGCTATTTCTGCATTTCTTTACTTATCTTTATGCAAATCTTCCAACCCCAATCAATCGATAGCTTTAAAGTAATAAGCTCTGATTCTATTACGCCGCCATGATGTTCCATTTGTAAGCTAGGATTCGTGGCTATGTTCTAGCGATACTGTCTCTAGCTATATTCATGAATTCCGAATTGCCAGCTATACACAATTAAAGGAGTTACTAAATCTTAACAGAGAGGTGGGTCAAATGAGATCATCCAACTTTGCCTTTATTTTCGTTTTACTTGGGTCAATATTTTTGGCATTTACAATCACTGGGATGTAGAAGACTCGAATCGCTATATTAGGTTCAAACGTGCCGGAAACTCGAATTAAAGCGCTTAAAAAAAGTTTGAGCGAAAACGGTTACACTGTTGGCGAGAATATTGATGTGGAATATAGGAAGGCAAAAAAAGGAGAACTTCCAAATGTCGCCAATGATATTGTGAAGAGTAACATTAACATAATTGTGCCTGCGGGTACTCCAGCAACTATTGCTGCCCAAAAAGCAACGACTACTACTCCAATAGTCATGCATTGTGGCAACCCCTTTGCAACCGAATTTGCTAAGAGTCTAAATAAACCTGAAGGCAACGTAACCGGTTTAACGGTTCTTGTTCCGAGGTTTTACACTAAACGCCTTGAACTTCTGCAAGAAGCTGTGCCGACTGCGTAGAATATTGCTGTCTTCTGGAACCCTGGAAATAAATCACATAAGCCTGGGTTCGACAGTCCTAGGCAAACGAAGTCAGATATATGTAAAGATATCAAAATCATGGAAAGTTAGCAAAAAATGGTGTAGTGCCTAGGAATTTAGGCTGTTGTTTCGACGTGCAAGATACGCTTTGGCGGTTTCATTTTGAGTTTATTCAGGATGTTACGTTGACTGGGAGTAAGTTCAGTATGCTGAAGTATACGCCCATTTTGGCCAAATAAATCGATTAAATTTTGCTGCTGCATCTGCTGACGGATCTTCGCCCAACTCTGCCCGGTTTCCACTTCAGCAATGCGGACCAGCAATAAGGCCAGCCAGCAGATTAGGACATGGGAGCGAATGCGATCATTCTTTGAATGGTATACAGGTCTAAGGCTTAGAGTGCTTTTGAGGGTGCGAAAAGCCCGTTCGACCTCGAGCAGCTGCTTGTAGCCTAGAGCGATGTTCTCGGCAGACATATGTTGATCGCTTGTTGACAAGAGATACTTGCCGTCGAGTTTTTCGTCCTGCTTGATCTTAGCTTTATCAAGACGAAGCATGCCGCTTTTGAGTTCTTTGACGTAACGCCCCATGGAACGATGCAGGAGTAGTTTGCATTGTGCCTTAGTCTTGTTGGTTTTGTTGAGTACCTCGAGTTCACAGGACAGTCGTTCAAGAACCTGTTTCCGGTTGATGCGATCCAGTTCAGCCTGTCTGGGATTATAGGCAATAACATAGCGGCGTCGGCCGGTGTCTTCACCGGCGAAAACTTCCTTGATATGCAGGTTATCTGCAATCACCTTAAAACGGCCGGGATGTGACAAGGCGGCCTCGTTACGTTTTTTACCGCTGAGTTTCTCACCCAGAATGTACTGTCCCCCGGCCCGTTGCAGGATCTTCTGGTTTGACTGGCTGGTCATACCGCGGTCCATGACCCAGACGACCCGGCCCAGATTCCAGCTGTTCAGATCCTTCTGGACCTGATCAACACATTGACTGTCATGCTGGTTACCAGGTAGCACCCAACAGCGCACCGGGATGCCTTCGCGGGTCACGGCAAGACCGATCGTCACCTGAGGCAGGTCGCCACGCTTGTCTTTGGATTTGCCATAGGCTTTCAGCTCGGATGGCCCTGGCTCGTCCGTCTCAAAATAGGTGTTGGTGGTATCAAAAAAGATCAGGTCAACAGTCAGGTTCAACAGGTTAGCCGTGGACCAGAACACCTCCTGTTGTATGATCTCCTGGTGTTCAAGGAGAAAGTCCATGGCCCGGTAGCAGTGCTGCACTTGAAGCTTTTCTTCGTTGCCGAGGTAGACATCCTGTGCGGCCCATTGTTCAATCGCAAGCTTAGAGGAAGGGGCCAGAGCACGGTTGGCCACCATAGCAAAAATGGCGTCGGCAATTGGAGAGGAAAAAGAACGTTGGCCAAGACCATTCTTCAGACAATCGTCGATACGGAGCCGGTTCCACAATGATTTAAGGAGGTAGGCACCGCCTGCCGGTCGGCTGCTCATAATCTTCAGGTCGTCGTCCTGATGCTCGATTCGAACAGCATCTTCCGGGGGGAGAAACCGGCTCATACTCTTTATCAGTCGCTTCAGTGCCTCGGTATCTAATTGGTCACTGCGGCCGAAAGAGTGGATGACCTGTGCCTGAGCAAAGCCTTTTTGCTTGTTCCAGACGTTGTTTGCGAGTTGGACATATTCAACGACGGAGCCGTCTTTGTTCTTTCGCTTGATGGTTCGAATATACATGCCTATAGAAAGAGCATGTATTATTAATTATGTCAAGCATTAAAATACATTTCGTGTGCCTATGATATTTTTAAAAAAACGTCCACCCCGAACATGAAATCAACTACTTATCGCACTTGTTAGCCTGAAATGTGCCTATGACTGTCGAACATGGGATGGAATACTGGTATGATAAATCCATGCATAAATCCTTAACCATTGCCTTCCTGGCGGTTTCGATCTTTATCTCAGGGTTAAGCGCTGATCTGGTGAGAGCACAGAGTTCGGCGCCAGAACCGATGGTAACCCTCACGCCTGAGGAAAAAGCCTGGCTTAAGGCTCATCCGGATATCCAGCTGGGCTATACCGGCGACTTTGAGCCGAACGTCATTATCAACCCGGACGGCACCCATCGCGGCTTGTTGGTTGACTTCCTTGACGAACTCAATAAGCGATTGGGAACCAGTATCACGCTGCGCACGGATTCCGTACCCAAAATTTTTGAGAAAGCCACAACAAAGCAAGTCGACGGCATCCTTGCTCTGCACCCTGAGAAAGCTGATAAATTGGGACTGTTGAAAACCAGGGGGCATCTTGCTGTCTATCCCACGGTGTTTGTGCATCGGAATGTTTCATTTGAGCATCCTGCCGATTTTGCCGGCAAAAAGGTCGCGATAATAGACGGAGTCCATTTTTCGCAAGAAATTATCCGGCCATATCAAGACCAGACAACTGTCCTCTTAGCCAAGGATGCCATGGAAGGGATACGAAAAGTCGAACAGGGAGAAGCGGATCTCTTTATCGGAGCTTCCGTCCATTCCTATCTTCTGACGAAGTACCAATTCTTCGGCATTTCACCCAAATACGTATTTTTCGAATACAAAGTTTGGCAACGAATGGCCATCAGGCCCGACTGGCCGGAGCTGGTCTCCGTGCTCAATAAAGGCATTTCGAGCTTCACGGAAAATGAGATCGATGCCATCGTGGCCAAATGGATTCAGCTTCCACAACAAAAAGGCGCCTTAGAGCTCACTACCGGGGAACGGACCTGGCTCGACAAAAAGCATACAGTCCGGGTTCGGATTGCCGACTGGCCACCCTACCTGATTGTCAGTGACGGCCAACCGCCACAGGGAATTGTTATTGAGTATCTCAAGCTGATAGGAAAGCGGACCGGGATCAGTTTTAAGCATGAAGTGACCGGCGAGTCGTTTGCCGATTTTCTCAAAAGCATGAAACAGAGACAGGGCCCCGACATGACGGCTGTCATCGTGCCAGCACCAGAGCGTGAACAATATTTATCTTTTTCAGAGACCTATATTGCCTCCCCTTACGTTATCTTTATGCGAGAACAGGATAATCCGATCCTGGATATCAGCGGACTGTCCGAGAAAATGCTCGCAGTCCCGCGAGGATTTGTTGTCCAGAAACAACTGGAAAGTGGTTATCCCGAGATCAGGAAGACGCTTTACGATTCGGATGATGCAGCGCTGCAAGCAGTGGCAACCGGTCAGGCGGATGCCTATATCGGCAACCTGACCGTGGCCAGCCACATCATACACGGACGCGGTTTTTCCCATCTTCGGGTCGCTGCGGCCAGTCC
>CAJQNS010000088.1 GCA_905479735.1 uncultured Desulfofustis sp. | reverse complement strand
GAAACTATTCAGTTTTTTCGGCATCTCAGAACCTTTGTAGTGGCAGTCTTCACATTTGCCGATTTCCTGACCTTCTTCGTAGGGAACCTGCTTGCCGTCTTTGGCGCTGTGGTGGCAATCAGCACACTTGGCGACTTCCTGGTGCTTGGCGTGGGGAAATACCGCCGGCTTGGGCTTTTTGGCCTTGTCCTTCTCGGCCTGCAGGACCATGTCGGCCGGACCGTTGTCGGCAACGCTGAGGCCGGCAATACCGAGGCAAACCGCAACAAAAACGCACATCAATACTTTTCTACTCATGACCTTTGCTCCTCGTTTAGATTAATCTCCACCTTTCGGCAAAACCGCAACTGAATCTCAATTCATCCCATTTATAACGGGTATACGCGGATATGTCAAGGTACTACAAAATTAAGAGAAGTTGTCTAAGTAATTGAAAAATATATAAAATTAGTTTGATCCGTAACTATGCAGACCGGACAGCAGAAAGTTGACCCCATAGTAAGTAAAGACCACCGCCAGCAAACCGATCAGCGACAGCCAGGCAATGGTCTTGCCGCTGATACCTCGGGTATAGCGGGCGTGCAGGGTGATTGCGTAAACGAACCAGGTGATCAGCGACCAGGTTTCCTTGGGATCCCAACTCCAGTAGGTCCCCCAGGCTGAATTAGCCCAGATTGCACCGGTGATGATGCCGGCACTGAGCCAGATGAAGCCGAAAATAATCGATTTGTGAATGATGTCATCCAGCACCTTCAAAGGAGGCAGAAGAGATCTGTCGCCATTGCCTGAGTCTTTACCGAAATAGGATTTGATCAGATACATAATTCCCAGGGCGGCGGCTATGGCAAAGGCAGCGTAGCCGACAAAACAGGTAATGACGTGGGCCAGCAGCCAGTTTGATTGCAGGGCCGGGACCAGTGGGCTGATACCTTTATTTATTGGGGCAAATGAGCCATAGGCCATGGCCAGAAAGGCAAGCGGCAGGGCAAAGGCGCCGATGGTCCGGGTTTTGAATTTCCATTCGATGGCGAGATAGAGAATGACGATGGTCCAGGCGAAGAACACTACCGATTCATACATGTTGGTCAAGGGTGCGTGCCCGATACCCATTTGGTAGGATTCCAACCACCGCAAGCCAATCCCGACGGTTTGTATTACCAGTGCGGCCACCGTGAACCAGGTTGCAAAAACTCCGACTCTATTGCTTCGGAACAACAGGGCACCGATGTAGAGAAAGGAAGCAAACAGGTAAGTAAAGGTGGTAATGCCTAAAAGCTGTGAACTATCCATGCCAGATGCTCCGATGTGCTATATGAAAGTAGGTTCTCATTAAATCTGCGTTATGTGGGTAGCTGGTGTCAAGCCTGATTTTCATTGCCTTTAAGCAGTTCGCCAAGGTTCTCGAATGTCCTCTCAAAGCCGGCCCGATTTTTGTTGGCTGATCCGGTCATCAGGACTTCCGTTTGATCTCCGTTTGGTGTCAATAGCAGCCAGATTCTTCTGTGCGACATGAAAAAAGCGACATATAGCCCAAACAGCATCAGACCGCAGCCGATATAGACCCACCAGACACCGGGATCTTTAGCGACCTGCAGCCCGGTGGCATACATCTGTTTGGCTGAGACCTGGTAAGTGCCGTTCTGACGTTCGATGGTTGCCTCTGCGCCGTCGTCGATCCAGACCGTTGCAGGCGAATCATTGCCGTCGCTGAACCAGAGTTTCGATGAGACGATGGATTGACCCAGAACTTTGGCATTGATTACTCCGAATTTCAGATTTTTCTCTGTCCAGGCTTTCTGCTGTTGAAAGGGAATGATGAAGGTCTGTTCTTCTCCATCGGGAGTCGTGACAACAACGACGAAGTCCTGATAGGGGTCGTAACTTGACTGATAGAAGGTAATGCCCCTGTAGGTGAGGGGATCGTTCACTTCTATGACCTTGGTGAGAACTTCCTTGCCCTGTTCGATTACCGTCAGGCTCGAGGTGTATTCCTTGGGCATTCCGTTGGGGTAGAAATCAATCCTGAATTTGTTGTTGCGAACAGCAAAATCAAGCTCTTCAACACCCTTGCCGTCATAAAGAAACACCTTACTGCTTTCCTGGGTTTCGGGGATCATGACGCTTCCCTTGAAGCCGCCAAGTGAGCCGATGATCGCCCCGAGAAAGATAACCAGGATTGAGGCGTGAACCATATAGACGCCGGTGCGGGTCCAATGACCTTTCTGGGAAAATAGAATGGTCGTCTGGTCATCCTTCCGGCTGCCGGCCTTAAATCCGCTGGCCTGAAGTTTTTCAAGCAGCGCGGCCCGGACCTCGTCAACACTGCCTGGGCTGGTCCAACTCGAACGATTGGCCATTTTCTGCAATCGTTCCGGTGTTAGAGCCAGTCCATCGGCGTTGACCTGTTTCCACACTCCGGGGAATCTGTCTATCGAGCAGATGATCAGGTTGAAGCCCAGAAGAAAAAGCAGAGCAAGAAACCACCAGGAGTTATACATGTCCGGGATATCCAGAATGGAAAAAAACTGGGCCATTCTGGGGCCATAATTTGCAGCATAGAATTCTGCTGCCTCTTTCTGGGGAATGACCGTACCGATTATCGAAGTGATGGCAATCAGACAGAGAATGACCAGAGCCAGTTTTACGGAGGCAAAAAATTGCCAGAGTGAATTGTTTTTTTGCATAGTCCTGCTTAAGTGATAACGATTATCAAAATAAGGCTATTTGCTACCATGTGGTGCCTGGCTCCGCAAGCTAAATGATCATCACTGGTTAATTTAGCAACCGCAAATGTAAACGGCTTTGTCAACGTTTGAAAGAAAAAACTTAAATAGATTGGATTTTGTTCGACAATACTTATGGTGTCTGCTGCTCAAGCACTACCCCAAATACTGAGCCATTTGCAAAACAATCTTTTCGCCCAAACTCTGCGTTATGCTCAAAATTTTATCCTCGGAATATCAATCATATGCCTGTGGTAAAATTTCTCGCATGCCTTGATTTTGAACGAAAATCTTAGTTTTGCAAAAGGCT
>CAJQNS010000087.1 GCA_905479735.1 uncultured Desulfofustis sp. | reverse complement strand
ATACTTTGGAATAACAAATAGATAAATAAGGCTGAAAAAAACCAGCGTCAATTCAAGAATTCCTCCGCCGCCGAAGGCGGGAATGGAGCCGGCCAGCAGGGAGATCAGCATGCTGGCCAGAACGATCGGCGGCAGATACATACGAATGATAAGCCAGAGATAGCCAGGGATATAAGTTCGGGCGATGTGGGGGATAGAGCTGTATCTGTCTTCGATAAGCTCGAAATAGATACCGTAAATTATCGGTGTCGAGAGAATTGAGAACAGGGTGACGGTCACATTCAGTGGCCAGAATGCAGGGCTGTCCTTGAGCAGCAGCGTCACTGCACTTAGCAGGCCGATCAGGCCTATCCACCAGAGTACTATCGTATTGACCCTGACGATTTGTAGCCCATAGTTCAGATATTGTTTCAGATTCCAGGAATTCATGGCGTTGGTTGCAGGGGGTTAATACCCCAGATCGAAATCGACGGGATAGTTCAGGGCTGAATCAGCCAGATAACGAGCATAGTTGGCGCTAAAAATCTCAGTCACCTGATCGGGGAATGAATAGGCTGAGTTGTGGGGGGTTATCACTACATTGTCCATGGCCCAGAGCGGACTCTGGGCAGGCAGAGGCTCTTGTTCGAATACATCGAGTACCGCGCCGCCTATCTGTCCCGTTTCCAGAGCCTGGATAAGGTCCTGCTGCTTGACGCTGCTGCCCCTGCCGACGTTGATTAACACGGACCGGGAATTCATCATGCGCAATTCTCTTTCGCTAATGAAGTGTCTGCTCTCGGCGGTATCGGGAAGGACGAGAACCAAATAATCCAGCTGGGGCAGGAATTCCTCAATTTCACCAACTACAAAGAGACGATCAACGCAATCAGGCTGCCCGGGGGTCCGCTTTAGTCCGAGGACCCGCATATTGAAATGACGGGCGGTCCTGGCTATTTCTCTACCAATCGAACCGAGTCCGATTATACCGATGGTAACATCAGCAAGACTTCGGTAACTGATCCGGGACCAGACCTTGTCTATTTGGTTTCGATGGACCTGGAGGAGGGACCGTTCTCTGGCCAGGATATAGGTGAACACATACTCGCGCATGAACGAGCCGAACAGATCCTTGATCCCGGTGAGCAGGTAGGTTCGGGGCAGGTCGGGTCGACACAGCTGTTCAATCCCGGCGTAGGTGGACTGAACCCATCTCAGGCGTGGAGTTCTATCCAATACTCCGGCAACCAGTCGCGGTATTCCGAAGATGATTTCCACCTCTGACAGATAAGGTTCTGCCTCCAATTCGTTTACTGCGATGACGATATCCAGGTCGGGAAGATTTCTTTTTCGCAACTCAGCTTCGTAGACCGGAGCCTCATCATCGAGTATAAGCAGCCTGTTCATAACCTTTCAGACAGATGACCTCAAGTGGTGTAAGGGGTCGAGGTTGTGTCACCCCCGCTGCCCGTCCAGTCGGTGTGAAAAAACTCTCCGCGTGGGCGGTCGATGCGCTCGTAGGTATGGGCGCCAAAATAGTCACGCTGGGCCTGCAGCAGATTGGCCGACAGACGGCCGCAGCGCAGTCCGTCATAATAGGCCAGGGCGGAACTCAGGCAGGGCACAGAGATGCCAGCCACAGCTGCGGTTGAAACGATCTCGCGCAGATCTGCCTGGACATCGTTACTGGTGCTCGAGAAGTAGTCGTCGAACAACATGTTTTCAAGTCCGGGATCGCGTTTGTAGGCGGCCGCGATCTTGTCGAGAAAGACTGAGCGGATTATACAGCCGCCCCGCCAGATTCTGGCGATCAGCGCCAGGTCAAGATCCCAGCTGAACTGCTTGGAGGCCTCCGACATCAGTGCAAAGCCCTGGGTATAGGAGATGATTTTGGCGCCATAAAGAGCCCTTTCAAGCGCTTTGATCACCGATTGGGGGGCTCCTTGGAAGTTGGGGGTCGGTCCACCGAGTTTCTGCGAAGCGCTCACCCGGAGATCCTTGAATGATGAGAGGCAGCGGGCAAATACCGATTCGCTGATCAGCGACAGAACAATGCCTTGATCCAGGGCCGCGTTGACCGTCCATTTGCCGGTTCCTTTCTGGCCGGCGGCATCGAGGATTTTTTCGACCAGCGGAGTACCGTCCGCATCTTTATAGGTGAAGATGTCGGCGGTAATTTCAATCAGGTAACTGTCCAGATCACCCTGGTTCCAGTTGGAAAAGATGCGGCCTATTTCATCGCTGTCCAAGCCGAGCAGTTCCTTCATTATCTGGTACGATTCGCAGATCAGCTGCATGTCGCCGTATTCGATGCCGTTGTGCACCATCTTGACGAAATGACCAGCCCCACCAGGTCCCATCCAACCGCAGCAGGGCTCATCGTCGCCTGCTTTGGCGGCGATGGCGGTGAACACCGGTTCCACATGCTGCCAGGCGGCCTGGCTGCCGCCGGGCATGATTGAAGGTCCCTTGAGGGCTCCCTCTTCACCACCGGAAACCCCGGTGCCGATATAATAGAACCCTTTGGACTCAACCTCCTGGACCCGGCGGATGGTGTCCTCAAAATTGGAGTTGCCGCCATCGATGATGATATCGCCCGGCTCCAGCAGCGATATGAGCTGCTCAATAAAACCATCCACCACTTTTCCCGCTTTGAGCATCATCATGACCCGGCGGGGTCGTTCAAGACCACCGACGAATTCCTCGAGGCTGTAGTATCCCTGTATGGAATGGCCCTGGGCTCTGCCCTCGATAAAGGCTTTGGTTTTGCTTGATGTCCGATTGTAGACGGCCACCTCGAATCCCCTGGAAGCCATGTTCATTACCAGGTTCTCACCCATAACGGCGAGGCCTGCGATACCTATCTGTGATTTCTTCATGATTGTATTCCAAGCTCATTGATAATTTCGCTGCAGATCATCTCCGGTGTCTGATCGATGGAAACGATCAGCCCCCCGAAAGGCTCCTCCATAGTCTGCAGCTGACTCAGGAGCAGCGATTCGTTCATGTATTGGTGACTTCTTTTTGCTATTCTCTCCTGCAGCAGTTCGAATGATCCTTTGAGATAAACCGAGATGATCCGTCTCTGATCGATACCCAGGATCTCGCGGTAGGAATGTTTCAAAGCCGAACAGGCCAATATAAGATTTTTGTCCCGTTGTATCTGCTCTTCGATATGAGTGCGCAGGCTGGCCAGCCAGCCAAACCGGTCATCGTCATCGAGCGGAATTCCCTGCCGCATCTTTTCGACATTCTCCGGCGGATGAAAATCATCGGCGTCGGCAAAGGTCCAGCTCAATCTCTCGGCCAGCAGTTCACCGACCGTGGTCTTTCCACAGCCCATCGGGCCTATGATGACGATAATCATGATTTCTCTTCAGGGTCGATACCGAAATAGCTGACTGCATTTCGGTAACAGATATCTCCGATAATCCTTCCCACCAGCTCGAAATCTGAGGGCAGCTCCCCGTTCTCCATGTCGCGTCCGAAAAGATTGCAGAGGATGCGACGAAAATATTCATGGCGCGGATAGCTCAGAAACGAGCGTGAGTCGGTGAGCATGCCAACGAAGCGGGAGAGCAATCCCAGGTTGGAGAGTGCATTGATCTGCTTCTCCATGCCGTCTTTCTGGTCGTTGTACCACCAACCGGAGCCAAACTGCATTTTTCCGGGGACACTGGAGTCCTGAAAATTACCGATCATGGCAGCAATCATTTCATTGTCACGGGGGTTGATATTATACAATACCGTTTTGGCCAGTTTCTCCTGCTCTTCGAGGCGGTCGAGAAACCCGGCCAGTGAGACAGCCATGTCAAAATCGCCGATTGAATCGTAACCCGTATCGGGACCAAGCTCGTTGAAGGCCCGGGTATTGACATTTCTGATGGCGCCAAAATGGAACTGCTGAGTCCAACCTTTTTCAGCGTCCATCACAGCAAGCTCAAAGAGCATTGCCGACTTGAACTTCATTATTTCATCTGCCTCAAGGCTTTTGTTCTGGCGTGCCTTTATAAAAATATCTGCAATCTCGGCCTCGGTGGCGTTTTTGCAATAGGGTTTTTCGATACCGTGGTCAGAGAGCCTGCAGCCCATCTCATGGAAAAATTGGTGGCGGGCGTCCAGTGCTTCCAGAAGCTGCCGATAGCTGGCGATATCGCTGCCGGTGATGACTCCGAGGGCATCGAGCCATTGATTGAAGCTGTGCAACTCCTCGACCGCCATGGCCTTGTCCGGTCGGTAGGCGGGCAGGACCTTAATGGTAAAGGATGGGTCGTCGGCAATCTGCTGATGAAACTGCAGGGTGTCCAGTGGATCGTCGGTGGTGCACACCACCCTGACGTTCATCCGGGTGAGGATTCCGCGGGTCGAAAATTCATCACCTTGAAGGAGCTCTGCGCAGCGATCGTAGATATCATCGGCGCTCTCACCGTCGAGCAGGACATCGGTGATGCCAAACGGCTTTTTCAGCTCAAGATGGGTCCAGTGATAAAGCGGATTCCTCAGGGTTTGGGGGACCGTTTCTGCCCAGGCCCGGAATTTTTCTCGATCAGAAGCGGCGCCGGTAATGTAGTGTTCGTCGACGCCGTTGGCTCTCATGGCTCGCCACTTATAATGATCTCCGTTCAGCCAGATGGCGGTCAAATTGTCGAACTTTTTATTTTCAGCGATTTCCTGCACCGGCAGGTGGCAGTGATAATCGAAAATGGGCATGGAGGCGGCAAATTCGTGATAGAGCCTTTGTCCACTTTCGGTTTCAAGCAGGAAATCTTCAGAAAGAAATGGTTTCATAACTTCTCCACTAAAGGCTTTTTTTTACCCGATGCAGAATTTCTCCGGCCTTCTCGACGAAGAGGACTCCTTCTGCTTCACGGTTCCTGAATTCGTCGGGGTTGATAGTGTCAGGGTCCAGATACCCGAGGTTTATCTTTGCACAGGTTTCGGGGGGTATTTGGGAGGCTATAACGACCTCGATCCGTGGTTTTTCGATGCCGTCTTTCATTACCCCCGTACCCCTCACGTGGGTCGAGTGGGCCAGCACACCGCGGGGGATGTCGGAGAATTTGCCGGGTTGTTCCAAAAAAAAGTCGACGACATGATAGCCGATCCGTTCGATATCCGCTCCCCAGGTTCTTGAAACTTCGGTTATGTGGGGGGCGTAAATTATCAGTTTGCCGCCGTCCGCCACCACCTGTTCAAGCTTGTACATGACTTTACCGCCGGTCCATATTTCATCATACATCGGCGGACATACCCCAAACACAGTCGGGTAGGCCCGTTTTTTTTCAACCACATGGACCTGCTCGGAGAGATCCGCGGCAGCAGACCAGGCTTCTTTGTAGTCCCCGGCGTAAAGCCCGTACAGCTCACTCTGGGTTTTGACTACCATCGACAGGCAGCAGACCTCGGTATCTATTAGATCCATTGCTCTGTTTATCACTTCGCGCACCGGTGTGTGTTTAATGCCGATGGTTCCGGCACAGGTCACCACCGCACCGAGCCAGTGGAAGGCGTGGAGAAATTCCCCACCGGAAATTCCGGGGAATAGATATTTGGCTCCGCCCGAATAACCAACGACTTCATGCGGGAATACCGGGCCGCAGATCACTATCAGGTCGTAGTCGAAAATGGCCCGATTGATATCCACCGGAACCCTTTCTTTGAGCCTGCCGCCGGATAAGTGTTCGATCTCTTCTGATTCGATCCAGCCGATTCGGGTCATGGTCTCGTCGAGGTCCCAGCGGTGGTTGAGAAATGAACTGTTGGCAAAGCTGCTCCGCTGGTCCTCCTCAATACCGTAAAGTTCCAGGATTTTCTCATCGGCCAGGGGAGTGTGGGTGCCCAGGGCGATCATAAAATCAAGTCGAGCCGCCACACTGCCGGCGACGTCCTGCAGGGCCCGCACCATTTCAGGTAATGGGCAGGTTCGAGTCGTGTCCGGCGTCAGAACCAGTAGTCGCTTGTTGCGGGTTTTGCTCTCGGGCAGGGCGGCGGCGACGATTTCTCTTATCTCTTCAGAAGACAGTATTGCCTCGGCTGACCCGAATCCAGATGTCATGGTCTTACCCCCTCTTGTACATCGATCGTTGTTTTACAGGCAGAAAGTAGACTGATTGCAGAGAACAGCCCATATCTTCATTAATAATCGCAGCATTGATGGTACTCATCAACCATGGCCATAAAATTGTCATAGTTGGAGCCTACGGCGATGGTATGAGTGGTGCCCATTATAAAACGGCCGTTATCCTTGGCCTTGTCCATGGCCGTTCTTACCTCTCGACGAACCTCATCCATGGTGCCGCCGATAATCAGTTCTACGGGAACTCCTCCCCAGAGGACCATTTTATCGCCGATCCGTTCTTTGACATCCCCAAGATCCATCCCAGCCGACTGCTGGATCGACTGATAGCAGTCGTAGCCGAGTTCGACGAACAGGTCGAGGAACTGATTGACGTTGCCGCAACAATGTTTGACCACATATTTGCCGTGTTGCTCCTTGACGTTGTCAACCCTGGCCTTGTTGGCTTCGAAAAACAGGTCGCGAAACATCTGTGGACTGATGAAGCCACCCGAGTTGAAAGCAAAGTCAGCACCCCAGATGATCGCATCGCTCTTCGGGTGAATCATCTTGCGGTCCAGCCGGTTCTGCTTTTCAAGGAGATATTTTGTCGCAGACTCAATAAAATCTCTTTTCGTGATCAGGGCCATCATGCCCTGTTCCATCCCGCCTTGCAGGACGATACCGATCTCCCCGCCCGAGGGTCCTATGATGAACTTGCGGCCGGCAAAATGTTCGATCACGGTGTCGAGAATTTCCCACGAGCGCGGATCAATCCCAGCCGGTTCATCGGGCAGCAGCATGCGGTCCACATCCTCAACCTCGGCGAGAACTTCGTGATCCATGGTGTACAGAGTCTTTTCGGCAATCGGGTCCTCGATACAGACCACGTCGTGGGTGATTTCCGAGTATTTGAAAACTCTGCCCTCCCTGTCTTCCCAGGTGTTGGCGTTGAGTCGTTTGGGAGGTGGTGTATCGGTGGGAGCGGGAATCGCCCAGGTTGCCATGGGAAAATTGATGATGTCGAAGCCTAGCTTTTCATGAAGCTCGATATGGTCTTTGGTATAGCTTTCTATCACTTCATCATGCCGGTTCTCCCAGAAGGCTACCTTGGATTTGGCTTTTGCCCTCAAGTAGGTGGGGCGGCCGATGATTTTCTCGATGGTATCGAAATCAATGGCGAATTCACCGATTGGCACGCGATCGGGAACTTCACCTGCAAAGACCTTGGCAACTCGTTGATTGGAGTTCATTGTCCCATTTCTCCGTTAATTCTTCCAGATGATCTAAGATCAGGCCTATTATGAAATTTCGATTCGATGGCGAACTGGGGGTGAAGCAGAAATGCGGGTCTCTGCCAGATGAAAAATGATGTATCAATACTATTAATTTCTATACTATATGGGCTGAGATTGCTATGATATTTTCCGCCCATGCGCCTATCGGCGCAAGGGAGCCGTTGTAGTTTGAACTCAAAATCATTTCATCCCAAACGGGAACAATTGGACGAGGAGGAAGAGATGGGATTCATCAAACATGGCAAAGAAGCGCGCGAGTCAATTGGTGAGAGACGTGAACGCTACCTGGGACATACCGACAAGCTGATGATGGTGGTCATCGATTTCAATGACGGGCCGACTTCAGAGCCTGATCCACCCCACTCCCACCCGCATGAACAGATGTCCTATGTGGTGACCGGTGAACTTGTTGTACATATCGGGGACGAACAAGAAAAGCTCGGTCCGGGAGACATGTTCACTGTACCACCGGACGTGCCTCACACCGTGCAGCTCCTGACAGAGCAGGTCAGGCTGGTGGACTGTTTTACGCCGTTGCGGGAGGATTTTTTGAAGTAAGCCGGCAACCGGCAGAAGATTTTTAAAACTCTCTATACGGAGACCAAGATGGAAATCAGACACCCGGTCCATCCGGATCATTTCCTGATGTTTGATACCGAAGAGGTCAGGGATCAATTCCTGATTACCGATCTGTTCATCCCGGATCGGCCGAAACTGGTCTATTCGTTTTTCGACCGTCTCATCATTGGCGGTATCTGCCCTCTGAACCCCCTGAGTCTGGACATTGATCCCGAAATAATAGGCGCCTCCTATCTGCTTGAACGCAGGGAACTCGGGCTGATTAATGTCGGAGGTGACGGTAGGGTAAAAGGTGATGGTGTGGAGTTCGAAATAGCTAACCGAGACGGTCTCTATCTGGGTATGGGGGTTGAGTCAATAGAGTTCAGCAGCATCGACCACACTAACCCGGCCCGCTTCTATATGCTCAGTGCGCCGGCCCATAAGCGGTATGAATCGGTGAAAATCAATGGTGCCGATGTTGAGCCGGTAGTGCTGGGTGAACCACTCACCAGCAACCACCGGACAATCAACAAATACATCCATCCCGGTGGGGCTAAAAGCTGTCAGCTGGTAATGGGCATGACTGTGTTGGAGCCGGGTTCGGTCTGGAATACCATGCCGACCCACACGCATCAGCGGCGCATGGAGGCTTATTTCTACTTTGGCATAGAGGACAACCAGTGTGTTTTCCACCTTATGGGTGAGCCGGATGAAACCAGACACGTGGTTCTGAGGAATCACCAGGCGGTAATCTCGCCGAGCTGGTCAATCCATAGCGGTGTCGGTACAGCCGCTTACTCGTTTATCTGGGGAATGGCGGGCGAGAATCAGGATTTCGACGATATGGACCATGTCGCCATGGAGACTTTGAGATAATGGCAGCGCCTAAAAGCAGTTCTTTACCGGGCCTGAAAGGTGATGACCAGAAACTGGCCCTGGTCACCGGCGCCTCGGGGGTGCTCGGTCTGGCAACGGCCAGGGCTCTTATTGACGACGATTATCGAGTAATCATGGTTGATCTTGATCAGCAGAAGCTAGCGAGTCAGGCTGAAGCGCTCGGCTCCGCAGCTATACCTGTTGCCCTTGACATCAGCAGCTCTGAACAGATAAAGGCGGTATCACAAGAGATCAGGCAGCAGCATGGCGAGGTCTCCGTGCTGGTCAACAATGCGGGGCTGCTGTCCAACAATAAACTGTCCGAGACCGATGACGCCGAGTGGCGGAAGCTGCTCTCGGTCAACCTGGACGGCGCCTTCTATCTCTGTCGCGAGTGGCTTGACTCCATGAAAGCAAAAGGCTGGGGACGGATTGTCAATATCAGCTCACTGGCCATGAAAACCGGAGGCTTGACAGCAGGAACGTCCTACACCACCTCCAAGGGTGGACTTACCGCCCTGACCCTGTCGATCGCGAGGGAAGCTGCAGCCCATGGGGTGACGGCCAACGGTATTGCCCCGGCCTACATCAGAACGCCGATGATTACCGATTTTTTAAGTGAAGATCAGCAGCAACGGCTGCTGGAACAGATTCCCGTGGGCCGCTTCTGTGAGCCAGAAGAGGTGGCTCATGTGGTCAGCTTCCTGGTCTCTCCACTTTCTGGTTTTATCACCGGGGAAATTATTGACATCAACGGTGGGCTCCATATGGACTGAGGGTCACCCTTACAATACTGTCGCCCGCACCTTGAAGTTGAGCGATGACCCCACTTTTTCACGATACCAAGGTACCTGTGAGAAGACCAAACCATCTGGAGTGGATCAGGATTTTTCTCCCAGCCGCTTCATTTCGATATACTGAATCAGTTGAGTAGATTCGGCAGGGTCATCGAAATGGCGGGTACGAATGAGACGAGCATCAAGGCCACCAGAATGCCTATATAAAACGGCCAGATCGTCTTTACCGCATCCTCCAGCTTCACCTTGCCAACCGCACAGCCTACAAACAGACAGGCCCCCACCGGCGGGGTGCAGAGCCCAAGTCCCAGGTTGATCAGCAGGATCATACCGAACTGATAGGGATCGATGCCAATCGAGATGGCGACCGGCAGAAAAATTGGGGTGCAGATCAGAATCAGCGCGGCCATATCCATAATCATGCCGAGCAGCAGCAGCACCAGGTTGATCATTAAAAGTATAGCAATCGGGTTTTCTGAGATACTCGTCAACAACCCGGCCATCTTTTCAGGCACCTGGTAGAAGGTCAGCAGGTAGGCGAAGGCACCGGCGCAGGCAATCAGAATCATCACCATGGAAGTGGTCTTGACCGAGTTGACCACCGCCAGCTTGAATTTCTCCCAGGTCAGTGAACGGTAAACGATGATCGTCACCAGAAAGGCGTAGATCGTACCAAAGGCGCCAGATTCGGTGACGGTGAAGATACCGCTGAGTACGCCGCCGACGATGATTACCGCAGTCATCAGCCCGGGCAGGGCCAGAAAGAAGTGCTGGACCAGGATGAGCATGCCGGGAAAGGTTTCGGAGGCATAGCCCCGCTTGACGGCCACGAAGTAGGCAACCACCGCAAGACACATACACATCAGCATCCCGGGAATAAAACCAGCCAGGAACAGTTTTGAAATGGAGATCCCACCACCGGCCGCCACCGCGTAAATGATCATGTTGTGGCTCGGCGGGATGATGATTCCCGCCAGCGAAGAGGTTACCGTCACATTGACGGCGTAATCGTCATCATAGCCTTTTTCTTTCATCACCGGGATCAGGATGGAGCCCAGGGCTGAGATATCGGCAATTGCAGAACCCGAGATACCACCGAAGAGCATTGATGAAAACACATTGACGATGCCAAGACCGCCGCGCATGGAGCCGACGGCACTTGAAGCAAAGCGGACCAGCCGCATGGCGATGCCGCCATGGAACATCAACTCACCGGCAAAAATGAAAAACGGAATCGCCATCAGAGCAAAAATCGATATACCGGAGATGATACGCTGGAAAGCGATCATCATCGGCAAGCCTTCGTAGAAAAAGGCTGATACGGCGGCAACCCCTAAAGCAAAGGCCACCGGCATGCCGATTACCACACAAAACGCAAATATTCCTAATAAGATAAGAAGGCCCATATGGCAGAAAACTCCGGTTTATAATGTTTCTTCTGTGTCGGTTCCGTTAAAAAAATGGATGAGATGCCCGATGGAAAAAAGCACGATGAAAACACCGCTTATCATGATCGGTATGGCTCGCAAACCATCCGTCACATGGATCAGAGGGATTTCATTCGGCCATCGAAAAAGGGTCAGTTTGTAACCATAGAAGGCCATCGTCAGGCCGAATGCGGTCATGATTATATACGATAAAAACTCAAAAACCCGCTGTACCGGACGCGGACTGAGCTCGCGAAACATCGACACACCCAGGTGGGTTTTTTTATGGATGCCGACCGAGGCGCCGAGAAAACCGATATAGACGATCAAAAGCAGTGACACCTGCTCGACCCAGGTCGGAGTGGCATTGAGCACATATCTGCCAAACACCAGCCAGCCGAAAATCACGGTCAAGGTGACCAGCATGACACTGCAGACGGCAATATTAATGTCACTGATCAGGTTCAGTAATCTGTCGTAGGCAGAAAGGGAACCGGAGTTTGAGGAATTGTCTGTGGTCATGCTTTGATACCCGAGAAAATTTTCTTTTATCCGTGTTGATGAGAAAAAAACATCGATACCCCCTCTAACAAAAAGCAGGAGGTATCGATGCGACGGATGTACTCAGAACTACATCAAGGAGTGTTCTGGATCATCTCGACCAGCGGTTTCAGGTTGGGGTTGTCAGCCAGGAATTTTTCGTAAACCGGCTTCATCGCTGCCTGGAACCCACTCTTGTCGGGGATCTCATTGATGGTGGATCCGCCTGCCTCAACCTTCATCTTACTGGCTTTCTCCCGCTCTTTCCAGAGCTGGCGCTGCAGCATCGCGGATTCAACAGCCGCTTCCTTCAGGATTTTCTGATCTTCCGGTGAGAGGGCGTTGTACACATCGGTATTGATACACAGGGTCTCGGGGATAATCAGATGCTGGGAGTTCGAGTAAAAACCAGCGACCTCGAAATGACCGGTCGACTCATAGGACGGATAGTTGTTTTCCGCGCCGTCAACAACACCGGTTTTCAATGACTGGTATACCTCTGCAAAAGCCATCGGGGAGGGATTGCCGCCCAGGGCTGCAATCATTCCGGAATAGAGATCGTTGTTCATGACCCGGACTTTCAGACCAGTTACATCTTCGGGCTTCATGATGGCCTTCTTGGAGTTGTAGAATGAACGCGCACCGGCATCATACCAGGCCAGTGGGACGATTCCGTATTTGGACATGCCTTCGTTGATCATATCGCCGGCTTTACCATCGAGTACCCGCCACATGTGATCGACGTCTTTGAAAATGAAAGGCAGAGAAACAACATTTGCCTCCGGCACGATCGGGCCCAGAGGGCCGAGGTTGAAGTTGCCTATTTCAAGCGCTCCGGCACGGACCTGCTCGATGGCGTCCGGCTGGCTGCCAAGCGTTCCGGCGTGATACATCTTAACAGTCATTTTGCCGCCGGATTTTTCTTTCAGAAGCTCAGCAAATTTGTCCATAGCCACTGTGTTCGGATAGCCGGCGACGTGGATGTTCCAGCCGCGCCATTCCTTTGCTTGCGCGGAAAACGAGAAACCAATGAGCAGTGCCGTTGCGGCGATTGCAAGGGTAACTTTTGACATAAATCTCATAATCTCCTCCATCTTGTTATGAGGGGAATCCCCCAGTTTGGGAATTGAAAACGATCCCTGTTCAACTATGGTCGATTGAACGGATCCGTGCAACAGAATTTACAACCTTACAACCCTGATATTCCCTCCTTTTTTTGAGTGTTGGTATTCTGCGGCCCCCACTGATTAGTCGTTTTATCGGAGTTAGATCCTGGTAAACGGGTGGGGTAGGTCTGGCTCAGTCCAGGGTCCGCCGCTCTTTCAGTCAACATTCTCTCATATCCTCAGCGGGCCGGCCTCCCAGCATAACGGCTGGTCGACTCGCGTACTATAAGGCTGGATGGAAGCATCAGGTGGACTGGCTCCTGGGCGCTGTCATTTTCCAGTCGATCGATAAGCCGCTCCACCGACAGGCGGGCGATATCGCGAATTGGCTGTTTTATAGTGGTCAACGGGGTAACCGAGACAGCTGATAACATGATATCATCAATGCCTGCCACCGAAAGATCCTCTGGAACTTTGACGCCCAGATCCCGGGCCCCGGCATATACCCCAAAGGCGTGCATATCGTTGATGGCGATAATTGCCGATGGGGGCTCGGACAGACTGAGCAGATAGTGGGCACCCTGCCTGCCGAGTTCTATGAATGAAGTGGAGCCAAAATCGCCATTTGCTCCTTCCCAGACGAGCTGTTTATCGATACTGATATTTGCTTCCTCAAGAGTTTTGTAAAAACCCTCGAGGCGGTCCAGGCGACAGATCATATCGGTCGGGCCGGAAACAAAGCCGATTCTCCGGTGACCTAGAGCCAGAAGGTGTTTGGTAAGCAATCGGGTTGCCTGAATATTGTCTACCCCAATACTGTCGGCAATGAACTGAGCACCACTGTGGGCCGATCGATAAAAGGAAACGAAGTGCATTCCTTCCCGGTAGAGATCGGCGAGATGATCGAACTTAACCAGTGAAGAGCCGAAGATGATACCGCGTACTCCAGAGCCCCACAACATTTCTGCATACCTCTTTTCACGATCACTGTTTCGGTCGCTGTTGCCCAAAAGCACCTGGTAGCCTTTTTCCGATGCCTCTTCCTCGACATACCGGGCAAAGCATCCAAAAAAAGGATCGGCCACGGAGGGGACGATGAGGCCGATGAAAGGGGAGTGTCCGGTTTTGAGTTGCCGGGCGGCCAGACTGGGCGTAAAACCAAGCGCTTCGATGGCGTTCTGTATACGTTCCTGGGTGGCCGGCCGCATGCGCTGCGATCTGCCGTTCAATAAATTGGAAACACTGCTTGCAGAAACATCTGCCAGACGGGCGACGTCGGCAATGGTTGTTTTGGCCATACCGGTTTCCCAGGGTGAAGGATAAGACTTAGTGTATCGTTACACTAATAGGGCTGTTTTTGTTTGTCAATCAGGTTTTCAACCGGAGCTCCAAAAGACGCTGCTGGTAAGGTGCAGAATTATCCAATTGACTAATTTGAGGAGCAACCAGGCGGCTTGAAGAACAGCCGAAAGAGCTTTTTACGAGGTAGGTGCAGATGAGTACTACACGGTGGTTTAACGGTTTACCGCTCGCCATGTGTGCTGTCCATGGTCCGGCCTTTTTTTAAGCTGTCTGCGCCATCCCTTTGTCATCTAAGGGTTTTTCCGTGGCCTGTGGTATTAAATTCGCTCGTATCTGATGATTTGGTAGGGTTCCTCTTCGTCACAATGCTGCTGGTCGACAATTTTGAACTGGCTGGGATCGATGGGGTCGAGATAGACATCACCTTCCACGTCTCTTTCGAGGGCGGTGACAATGATGGTATCGGTCATCGGCAGGGCGATCCGGAAAATTTCAGCCCCGCCGATGATGAAGACTTTCTCTTCACCTCGACAGTGTTCGATGGCTTCTGCCAGCGAGTGCACCACAACACATCCCGGTAAATCAAGCGATGCGTCCCGCGTCAGGACCACATTGTCCCGGCCAGGCAGTGGCCTGCCGATCGATTCATAGGTCTTGCGTCCCATGATCAGGGGACATCCCATGGTCGTCTTTTTAAAATGGAGCAGGTCCGAGGGCAGGTGCCAGGGCAGGGTGCCGTCACGGCCGATGACGTTGTTTTTGGCTACGGCAACGATTATAATAACTTGCGCCATAATTCTCTCTCCCGGATTTTAAACAGCTCAGATTCTCTTTTGCAGATTGAATAATGTCTCTTACTATAGTGTCAGACGGTATTTGACGCAATGTTGACCGTTGGGCAGAAAAACCTCGATTCTCATTCAGCGCACATTTTCAACCTGATACTACCTTGATAAAAATTCCCCAAAAACCTTTTCAGGCCCGTGTCCATCTGCTCTTATTGTTTAGCACTACGCTGGTTTCGACCTCTTTCATCGTGGCTGAATTTATCACCGATACCCTCGATCCAATCGCTCTGACCTTCATAAGATTTCTCCTGGCAGTCTTACTCCTGCTGCCGCTTATCTGGGTGAAGCACGGCTTGGTGATTTCGGTGTCCTCCCTGGGGCGCTATGCTGCAATCAGCGGCTGTCTGGTTCTGTTCTTCTGGGCCATGTTTTTTTCTCTGCGCTTTACCACTTCGCTCAATATCAGTGTCCTGTTTACCCTGGTTCCAGCAATTTCAGCAGTGTATGCGGGAATTATCAATCGTGAACGGCTGAGCCTCAGCCTGCTGCTTGCCATTATTGCAGGTCTTATTGGGGCGATCTGGGTGATTTTTGAGGGTGATCTGCAGCAGCTGAGAGCACTGGCCTGGAACCGTGGGGATCTTATTTTCTTCGGGGGGTGTCTGGCCATGGCCCTCTATACTCCTCTGGTCAAACTCTTGCATCGTGATGAGCCGATGGAGGTGATGACCTTCTGGGTACTGGTTACCGGCTGTCTCTGGCTGCTGCCGGGCACGGTAAAGGTTCTGGCCCGAGTTTCACTGACTGGGGTCCCCTCGTCCACCTGGCTGTGGATTGTCTACCTGGCTCTGTTCTCCACGGTGATCAGTTTTTATTCTACCCAATATGCAACCAGAATTATCGGTCCGACACGCACGATATCATACTCCTACCTCTACCCTTTACTGGTTATGGTGTTGAATTATCTGCTCGGCCGTGGTTGGCCGCCTCTGCCTGTTATTCCGGGAATTCTGCTGACGCTGGCGGCAATGCTGCTACTGCTGCCGACCTCGCCGGAAACAGACAAAGGGGCCGTTGATAATCAGGGGCCTGCCAGGGGATAGACTGCTTCGACACGGTGCAGAGCGCCCTTGGGGTGCAGGGTGCTTGAATAGAGATGGACCTTGTCCACGCTGAAGGGAGGCGACTGCAGCTGCGCGTTGGCAGCCAGGAAACCGGCAACCCTCTGTGGTGGGCTGTTTTTCAGTCTGGCCAGGGTGACATGGGGGTGAAATTTTCGCTGCTCAGGTTTAATTCCGCAGAGGCTGAGTCGATTATTGACGCGGTTGCGCAGAATGATGACATCCCCGGCCGGATCGACTCCCGCCCACAGCACCCTCGGCTGTCCACGGGGTGGAAAATGACCGGTACCCTTGATCCTCAGCGTCAAGGATGGGGCATCCAGTCCCTCGAGGCTGTCTTTGATGTCGCCAAAGGTGAGGGCATCGACTTCGCCGATAAATCGCAAGGTAAGGTGGATCTGGTCTTCAGGGACCGCCCTGGCCCCCGGTATTGATGCTCCGAGGCTGCTCAGAATTTGACGGACATGGGAGGCGATGGGTATGCCGATGAAAAGTCTGATCATGGTCTGCTGCTGAGCAGTCTGATTACCTCATTGGCCAGTACCAGACCGAAAATCGCGGTTATTGTCGGCAGGCTGCCGAGAGTATTTCTCTTTCTGCCCCTATCCATACCGGTTTCGATCTGGGCCGGCTCGATCTCCTGACGATAGTCGAAATCGACCTTTTCGGTAGAGTAGACGCAGGTGATACCCGAGACGATATTGTCCTTTCTGAGCCGTTTTCTGATCCTCTTGGCCAGTGGACAATGGTTCGATTCGGACAGATCGCCTACTCGAATGGCCAGCGGGTCTTTCCTTAAAGCGGCGCCCATTGAGGATAATGTCGGTATGCCACTCAAATAGCAGGCTCTGAGAAGCTGAACCTTGGGATTCATAGAGTCGATTGCATCAATGATAATATCGGGCCTGCGGCTGAATATTTCCTCAACGGTACTATCATCGATGAACAGATCAAGGGGCTCGACCCGACAGGAGGGATTGATGTCACTTATTCGATCGGCAGCTGCAGCCACCTTTGAACGCCCCAGGGTTGACTCCAAGGCCAAAATCTGACGGTTGATATTGGTGGGTTGTATGGTGTCGAAATCGACAACGGTCAGTCGCCCGACCCCCGTCCTTGCCAGGGCTTCCAGCGCATAACCACCGACGGCTCCAAGCCCGACCACGGCCACATGGCTCTGGTTGAGGCGCTGAAAGGACTCAGCACCCAGCAGCATTCTGGTTCGTGAAAATCGTTGCATTGTTCCAGATTCGAGTAACGAGTTCATCTGTATCTACCTGCAGCAGTCTGGCGGCGTGGCAGTAGAGTTCCACCATGTCGGACGGCTCATTGACCGTGTCTTTGTTTGGCCCTTTTTTCCGATCAGGGTTTTTTGCATAGGGGGCATCCGTCTCCAGCAGCAGGTACTCAGGCGGCGTCTGGGTGAAAGTTTGGTGGAGCTTTGTCTGCTGCTGGGCCAGCGCCTCAGAATAGGAAATATAGCAGCCGAGTTCAGTCAATCTTCTCATCATCTCGGTTGAGCCGTTGAAGGAGTGGATCAACACAGGCGGCAGGGGCTGGTGAAGACTGAATGTGCTCAGCATATCGGCAAGCGCACCCCAAGCCTGAACGCAGTGAACAGAGAGTGGCCAATTCCGAGCGGCGGCCAATTCCAGGTGCCCGGCAAACAGACGCTGCTGAATGTCGAAGTCGATCCGGCAGCTCCGGTCCAGGCCGGTTTCGCCTATGCCAATGGTCTGGTCGAGAGTTTCGGCAGTTGCCATCAGTCTGTGCTGCCAGCCGCTGGCGGCAGTGTCGCTGAACCAGGGGTGAATTCCTAAAAAAGGTATGATCTCCCGGTGGGCGGCAGCCAGAGTGGTGACCTCCGACCAATCTTCCTCTTTGATGGCGTTGCAGAACAACAGGCCAACACCGGCGTTCTTGGCTCGCCCTATTACTTCGTTGACCTTACCCTTGAAACGGGGATCCTGCAGATGGAGATGGGCATCGACGAAGGGCATCTGCATGGCTACTCCACCCATGAGAAGATGCGGGCGGCCACTGCCAGAAACAGCATCGTAGTGAGGACCATCAGACCGCATTCAAGTTGGATATCGATCAGCGCTGCGCCCTCGTTCATTACCTTTCGGGCCGCTTTGAGAAGATGGGTAAGGGGAAATAACCAGGAGAGCTGCTGGACCCAATGGGGTGCACCTTCCAAGGAAAACCATACCTCCGAGAGAAACATCATGGGCCAGGAAATAAAATTGAGCGCACCGCTGGTAAATTCCTCGCTGGTTCCCCGGGCAGCCAGGAACAGACCGATTGAACAAAGGCTGAGACCTCCGAGGAAAAAGGTGAAGAGAAACAGCAGCAGTGAGCCCTGCATGCGGAAATCAAAGATCAGGTCTGAGCCGAACCAGACGACGGAAAAGGTGAACATCAGCAGAAAAATACGCGACAGCATCTGGGCAGTGAGAAACTCGAAGGCGGTCAGCGGGGTGGCCTTGAGGCGTTTTAAGGCACCGTTCTTGCGGTAGCGTACCACCACGTAGCCGACTCCCCAGAGGGCCGAGAACATCATGTTCATGGCCATGATTCCCGGAAAAAACCAGTCGATATAGCGGGCCCTGGTACCATCGATTGAGTTTCGCTGGGCGACATGGCTGTCTTCGGGCACCAGAGCCGCCTGATAGAGCTGTTCGACGATACCCCCTTTGGGAGAAGCGTCATTGACCCAGTAGCGCTGCTCGCTGGAGAGCCCATCGATCAACAGGTCTATTTTATGCTGGGTCAGTTTCTGCAGACCTTCCTCGAGATTGGCGACAGGGATGAAATCAACCGCAGGGTCGTTCTGGAAGTGGACAGGAATTGTCGTACCTTCAAAGACTACACTGGCGCCCGGTTGCGGAAACAGGCCAATTTTGTAACCCTGCATGTTTTCGCCGCTGAAGATGATGCCAAAGCCGATGATGATCAGGAATGGAAAGGCGAAATTCCAGCCGAAGGCAGCACGGTCGCGGAAAAACTCCTTGTTCCTGGCTCGAAAGATTACCCAGATTCGCTGCAGGCTTGCCATACTCAATCCCTCAGCTGTTTTCCCGTCAGTCTCAGAAAGACGTCTTCAAGGTTGGGCGACTGGACGCTCATTTCAGAGAGTTCGATACCGGCGTCAATGAGCTGGGACAAGACCCCGTCAACGTTGGCGGTTTGTATAAAGACCGAGGAATCGTTCGCCTGGTAGTCAAGGCCGAGGTCGGTGAGCACCTTCTCGACGGACTTTTTGGGCAGGGTGATGGTGTTGGTATGACAGTGGGCGGCGATCAACTCCGCGGGGCTGCCTTCAGCGATTATCTTGCCGCCATCCATGATGGCAATAGTATCACAGAGATACTGGGCCTCCTCCATTGAGTGGGTCGTCATGATGACGGTCTTGCCATCCGCTTTTATCTCATCGACAATGTCCCATAAGTAGCGTCGAGACTGAGGGTCAAGACCGGTTGAAGGTTCGTCGAGAAAGATCAGTTCGGGCCGGTTGACCAGAGCCAGAGCAAGCATCAGCCGCTGACGCTGACCGCCGGATAACTGGTTATTGCTTTGCTTCAGTATGGGCTCGAGATTGCACCGTTCTATCAACCAGTCGATCTTTTCGGGATTTTTGTAGAGTTGGCGATAGCAGCGCAGAGTTTCTTTCACCGTCAAAAAATTTAACAGCGAGGTGTGCTGAAACTGGATACCGACTTGCTGCCTGAACGTTTCGTCACGGGGATTTCCATGATAAAAAATTGATCCGTCGGTGGGGGCGATGATGTTTTCGACGATCTCCATGGTTGTGGTTTTGCCGGCCCCGTTGGGGCCCAGCAAACCGAAGCAGCTGCCCTGCTCGACCCGGAAAGACACGTCTTCCACCGCAACCACATTCCTGTAATACTTTTTTAAATTTTTGACTTCGAGAATCGACATAAGCACTACCATAAGTAGGAAATTGATTTTGACGAATATGGTTAGTTTATTTCATTGTTTTTATTAAATTTTCAAGCCTATTTTAAGAGCTGCCAGACGATATTGACATGGTAGTGATAATTAATTACAATTGATAATCATTATTATAAGGGGTGATTCATGCACATGAGAATGACAAGCCAGCGAGAGATCATTCTTAAAGAGCTGCAGGACAGCCATCAGCATCTCACTGCCGATGAGCTGTATGAGCGGGTCAAGAAATTCATGCCTCGTATCAGTCTGGCAACAGTCTACAGAAATCTGGAGACACTTTCGGAGGCTGGGATCATAGGCAAACTGGAAATCAGTGGCCGCCAGAAGCGGTTCGATGCTGACGTTCATCCGCACGATCATATCTTCTGTCTGCAATGCCAACGGGTGGATAATATCGAATTTGACCGAAACCTGGTCAATCCTGCGGCTGTCGCCTCGGACAAAGGGTACCGGATAACCGGTTATCGGGTAGAGTTCAAAGGCATCTGCTCTTCATGCAGAAATAACCAAGAGAAGAAAAGAGACGGAGATGAGCAATGAGTGATTTGACAGGAGAACAGAAAAAAATTTTGGAGGCCTTGGCCGGTTCCGATTCGCCATGCGGCTCAAAAGATATAGTTGCCGCCACCGGGCTCGACAAAAAACTGGTCAGCAATAAGATCGCGGCGCTGAAAAAAACTGGACTGGTGGACAGTCCGGTTCGCTGTAAATATGGTGTGACCGAGGCCGGGAGAAAGGCCATTTCCTGAGTGCAGTAAGGTGGTCATTGTTCCCAGATTCAGGCCCGCGGCTGCCCTGGCCGCGGGTTTTCTGTTATCGAAGTTTCTGATTATTAAATTATCGATCCATCCGATCTTCCAATTTGATTTGACCCGCTCGGGCCATTATCCTTGCTCGAATCAATCAAACATTGAAAGGTTACCATGTATCTGTTTCCCGAGAACATTCTCAATTCTTCGGCTTCGCCACCTGCAGAAAAGCCTGATCCTCGCTTTCTGGTTAATGAAACACTTCTTGAACAGGGTAGTGGCCCGGTCAATGAGGATATGCTGGCTACGGTCAATCGGCTCAGCATCGTCTGCGATGGTGCGACAACGCTCTATTCTGCTCAGCGCCAGTCGGCAGCACAGCCGACCAGCGGCGGCCAGAAAGCGGCTGGGATAACTGCCTCGGTATTTTCCGGTGATCCGGAGCGGAATCTTCTCGACTCAGCCCGCAGGGCCAACGAGTTCATAAGAGAAGCAATGATCGACGAAGGGCTTGATCTTCTTGAACGCGAGCAGCTTTGGTCAACAAGTTTCGCCGCGGTGCAGGTCAACGAGGATTCGATAGCCTGGTGCCAGACCGGTGATTGCATGATTCTTCTTATCCATAGAGACGGCGGCGGTCAATTGTTGACGGAACTGCCTGGTCAGGACCGTGAGGTACTCAAGACCTGGCAGCAGATCGGTGCTCGATCCAGTGGCACAATTCAACAGAACCTGGCCGCGGAGATCGCCGCTGTCAGAGGAAAGATGAACAAAGAATTCGGAGTTCTGAACGGTGAGAATGAAGCTTTGGAATTCGTTTCTTCCGGCACCGTTGAAGCCGGTCAGATTTCTCATGTGCTGCTCTTCTCGGACGGTCTCTTCCCCCCCAGCACCAACCCCGATAATCTGTTTGATGCGGAACTCTTTGTGCAGCTTTATAAAAGCGGCGGGTTAAAGCACATAAGAAATCATGTTCGGTCGCTGCAGGAGGATGATCCGGGCTGCTATCGTTATCCGCGCTTCAAAATGTATGACGATATCAGTGGAGTCGCTTTGAAGAGACTGCCTGATTAGTCGGGAAGCAGGTTGTAGAGATAGGTCAATATGTCGGTGCGGGTGACAATGCCGATTATCTTGTCGTTATGGCTCACCGGCAGGTGACCGATATTCTTCTCGATCATCAACTGGGCAGCCTGGGCCGGTTTGTAGTAGGGGGGAATCGTTGCCACATCTCGTGCCATGAAGGCTTTGACCGGGCTTTTCCACTGTTTGTCCAGCTTCAGTTTTTTCAGATCCCAGAGTACGATAATACCTTCCAGGTTGTCTTCATTGCCGACCAGGATTCCTCTGATCTTTTGATTCTGCATCATATCCCTGATCTCGTGCATCGGCGTCGAACCTTCAACGAAGGTGACCGGAAATGACATCAGATCGGCAATGGTGACACCGCCTACTTTGGTTTTTTTGATGAGCTCTACAAGTTTTTCCTTTATCTGACTGGGCGGGTACTCACCGTTTCTGGTGGTTGCCGAGCCAGCCCCGGGATGGCCGCCGCCGCCAAAGTGTTTGAGGATTTTCCCGACATTGATCATCCGGGTGGCACCGCTGCGCCCGATGATGGTGCACGATTTTTCGTCGTTCACACAAATGACGAACACCGCGTCGGCATTGATGATAGTACGGTACATACTGACGATAGCAGCCAGCATAGGAACTTTTTTGTCTGGTTTGAGAATGTTTATGCCGATGGTTAGGTTGTTAAGCGTTATCTTTTTGGTATCCCGCATCATGGAGAGCAGAATATCACGCTGCACCTCTTCATAAGGTGGATTGAGAAAAAATGCGGCAACGTTGAGATCGGCCCCGTTGTCGAGCAAATAGGAGGCAGCTGCGGCGTCTTCGGCGGTGGTGGACGGGTAGCTGAGGTGGCCGGTATCCTCATAGAGCCCAATCAGCAATACCGTTGAAACAAGCGGGTTGAGATCCATCTGCCGGCTCTTCATCTCCCTGACCAGAAGCGTAACGGTGGCGCCGACCGGCTCCTGGCAGCGAAAGTCAGCCTCGATATCACCTCCATTCGAATGGTGGTCCCAAAGGAGAATTTCCACATCGTCACGTTCCCTGAGTTTTTCCATCCGGTCCAGGCGCCGCCACTGATCGGTGTCGACGACAATCAGCCGGCTGACCTGATCGAACTTGACCTCACTGGGAAGGATAATGTTGAAGGCGGTTTTATGGGTGGAAAGAAATTTGGCGACGTTGTTGTTGACCGAGGTAGGTATTACCCCCACAGAGTTCGGATAGAGCAGGGTTGCTCCGATGACCGAGGCGAGCGCGTCGAAATCGCTGTTTTTATGAGTGGTGACGACTTGCATTTATGATAGCCGTCTAATCCTTGAATTGATAGACAGGTCTGGATTTTGGATCCAGGTAGAGAACCATATACTCCGGGGCCGCCATCTTCAGACTATTCTGTCTGTTTCCCGGCGCTGGATGGGTCGAGAGAAATTCTGCCGGTCCGCTGCCGCCCGCTTTTTCCATCTTTTGCCAAAGTGTGGCCGCGGCCCGGGGATCGTAACCGGCCCGGGCGGCTAGCTCCAGTCCCATTATATCAGCCTCTGTCTCAGAAGACCTGCTGTTCGGCAGCTGAATGGCAAGCGCTGCCGCCAACGCGCTGCCCGTCAGCGCAGTTCTGCCGTAATCACTGTTTCTGGTGGCTATGCCGATGCCCATAACTCCGAGTTGGGAGGCCATGGCCACAGACATCCTTTCTGCTGTGTGATTGGCCAGCGCATGGGAGATTTCATGGGCCAGGACCTGGGCCAGTTCATCATCGGTGGGATCGACTTTTTCAAGTAGTCCCGTGTAGATAGCCATCTTCCCTCCGGCCATGCACCAGGCATTGATCATTTCGGGATCGTCTATCACCTTGATGGACCAATCCCAGTTTCGGGTATGGGGGTAGAGTTCTATGGCCTGATAGATGATGCGACCGGTGATCGATTCGACTCGATCCGAAACCACCGGATTGGAGTTTATCTTGCCCTTTTTTTCCAGTGGTTGAATGGTCTGAGTGTAGGCTTCCCGGGAGCCGACAATGGCCTGTTCGGGCGAAACGAGCATGAGCTGGCTGCGGCCGGTGGGACTGGTTGCACAGCCGCCCATGATGAGTGCCAGGATGAGTAGATTCAACAAGTACTTCATAATCACCAATATAACAGAAAGGGCTTGAAAAATACATGCCATTGACCCAAACTGGTTCTAGTCGCGGAAGATCTGTAGATTCTTACCAGTTCATCCGTTCGCCAGTCAAATTGCCATACATGTAGTAAGCTAATAACCAGGAAGTCATATTTGTACCATCAAATTAATCAGCTGGAGGACAGCTATGGATCTGAAAGATAAGATAATGGTGATTACCGGAGCAAGCTCGGGTATTGGCAGGGCAACTGCCAGAAGATTGAATCAGGCCGGGGTGAAATTCGTCCTTAATGCAAGAAGCAAAGACAAGCTGGAGGATTTGGCTGCGGAACTCGATAGCGCTGTCTGCGTGGTCGGGGATATGATTGATCCGGAGACGCCGCAGCAGATTCTGGACAAGGCATTCTCAGAGTTCGGCAGGGTCGATATTGTCTTCAATAATGCCGGGGTCATGCAGATCGGTACCATCGACGAGGCCGATATTGAGCTGCTGTGTGAAATGGTCCGTCTTAATTTTGAGTCGGTGGTGCGTATGAGTTATCTGGCTCTTCGTCCTATGAAGAAACAGGGCAGCGGATTTCTGATCAACTCCTCCAGCCTGGCTGGCTTGAAAGCCTTTTCGGAAATCGGTGCCTACAACGGTACAAAATTCGCGGTGGAGGCACTGACCGACGCCCTGAGAATGGAGCTTGCCGGCACCGGCGTAAAAGTAACGGCCATAGAGCCCGGTAGAACCAAGACGGAGCTTTTCGACCACTGGCCCGAAGAAAAGAAATTCAAGCCTGAAAACGGCCTGATTGAAGCCGACGATATCGCCCGCTGCATCGAATTCATTCTGGTGCAGCCCCGGGAGGTCTTGATTCCCCGTTTGCTGGTGGTTCCGGCCAGGCAGGAACGCTAGGTCGCAGACCGCTGCGAGCGGTAAATTCGGGAAAGGTTGCCTGGGAAAGGCCGGCGTTTCTGTATCCGGCCTAAGTACCAGAGATCGGTCACTGCTGCCGTTCAGGCCTTGATCTGTTCTTCGGACAGCATTCTGTCTATGAAATCGAGGACGAATTGTCTCTGGGCCGGTGTGGCGTAGGCGATACAGGTGCAGTGCAGGTTGGTTTTCGAGCGCACCAGCAGTTCGAAACAGATCCGTTTCTCCTCGGTCTCCACCGCCAGGTAGAATGGGCCGCACTGTTCATGTCCGCGCTGCGCTTCAGCCAAAAGATCGTCGGGCAGCTTGATCCAGAAAATACCGGCCATCGGCCCAGGTGCGAGGGTTCTTTTCAGATAGGAATCTAGATTATCTCGTTCCAATATCGATAACTCATCAATTACGAATTGTCTCATATTGACTATCTTTGGGTCGAAGGTGAGTCTTCTCTGTTGCAGCAGCTTATATATCGAGAAAGGTGGTATCGTTGTTCAGCAATTCACCGCCATCTTCACGAACCACCACCATGTTTTCCAGCCGTACCCCGCCCCAGCCCGGTATATAGATTCCCGGCTCAACGGTGATGATCATTCCCGGCTTGAGTTTTCGTCGGCTTCTGAAAGAAAGGCTCGGAGCTTCATGGACGGCAAGCCCGACGCCGTGCCCGAGCGCATGCCCGAAATATTTACCATGGCCGCTGTCGGCAATGATTTTCCTGGCGGCCCGGTCCACGTCTTTCATCTGGATTCCGGGCTTTACTGCAGCAATGCCCGCCAACTGGGCTTGTCTTACAATTCTGTGGATTTTCGTGTAGGTCTTGTCAGGGTTGCCGACTACGAAATTTCTTGTCATGTCGGAGCAATAGCCATCCAGAACCAGACCCATATCGATGGTGACGGCAGAATGTTGACCAATGACCTTCTCCGACGGGACTGCATGGGGTAAGGCGCCGTTTTCCCCGGAAGCAACAATGGTACTGAAGCTCGGCCCCTCAGCCCCTAGCTGACGCATCCTCGACTCGATAGCTGAGGCCGTCTCTATCTCTGTCATATCGGCAGTGATCCGATCATAGATGAAGAGAAAAACGTCTTCATTCAGGGCCGTAGAACGCCGCAACAGCTTTATTTCTTCTTCGCTCTTTATAATCCGCTGCCGTTCCACCAAATCGGTAACAGGCACCAGCTCTGTTTTGTGTTTTTCCGCCAGTGCCGAAAGTTTGAGACTGAAGCTATGCAGGGTGTAGTGGCTCTCAAAGGCGAAACGCTTGGCCTTGCTTTGGCTGACAAGGTCGTTAAGCAATCCAATCACGCCCTTCTGGTAGAGGGTGACAGACAGTGAGGTTTCTGCCTCGGCCTGCAGTTGGTAACGGAAATCGGTGAGCAGCCGGGCACAGCCCCGGGCTGGGATAAACAGCAATCCCGAAGTCTCATTGATGCCGTGATCGGGAGCTTTGTAACCACTGAGATAGCGTCGGTTTTCAGGCCGGCTGATCAGGATGGCGTCGATCTTTTTTCTTCTCAGACGGGCTTTGAGCTTTTCAATTCGAGATTCGTAATCGATCGTTACCGCTGTTTTAGGGCGTGCCGACATTTTAAATCCCGAAACGCTGGCCGATCAGTTCTTTGCGCTGATCCAGGGCATCGTTATACTGGTTGTTCAACTCAGCTGAAGCCTTGGACCATTCCTCCTGGTATTGCGGGTGCATGGTCGGATTTAGTGCCATCTCATCATCTACTGCCAACCCCTGCTGTTGGAGCTGCATCTTGAGCTGATTGAGGATCGATTCGTCAAATTGCTGTTTCACCTGCTCGCGGTGCTGCCCATATTGCTCGAGAATCTGTTTGAGTTCCGAGCAGATGGTTGCGATATCCGTGGAGTTGCCGCTGAGTTCCTGCAGGCCGTTGAGACTGAGCAGGCTTTGCTCGGAAATCTCTTGATCACGGGGCAGCAAAATATTTCTCAGCATTGTTTTCGCCATTCCGCCCCGAATGATCATCTGTTCTTCCGGAGCTTTGCTTTTCAGCTGTTCCAGCAGGTTTTCCCCTTCTCCGCTGAGAAAGGCTGCCGCCATGCGCATCCCCTCATTTGCTAGAGCCTCGTCCCCGGAACTCTCTTCTGCTTCGGCGGCAAGCCGGGCTGCTCTTTCCATGACCATGTCCATGGTGCTTCTTATTTCTGCCATGATGTTTCAACTCTCAGTAGATGTTTAGCTGCTGCGCTACCTAACGGCATGAGTCCAATCCATCCCCTCAGTAAGCGTTGTTGGCTGCGCTGGTTGCTCACAGCGTCCGTTGGCTTCTCACTGGCGCCTAAACGGGCTGGGCGCCTTGGACTTATGTGGCAATGAATATCGATAAAATAAGACCGAATGTACTCCAGGATAATGGCGACCGTAAAGAAAAAAAGAATTATCACTTTTTGCTCAAGCGAGCACAGAAAAAACCATCGATACCCCAGTCTGGCAGCGGGGCAAAATAGCCGTTACGGATCAGGTTTTTACACGAGGGCGGAAGTATTTCGCCACAATCGGTTCGGGTAAAGTCAGGGTTGGCGTTTAAAAACTGCTCGACCACACTTGTATTTTCCTCCGCTTCGATGGAGCAAGTGGCATACACCATGATTCCACCGGGAGAGAGCAGTTGAGCGGCCAGTTTCAGCAACTCGATTTGTCTGGCGTGGTTGGCGAGTAATTCATCCTCGCCTCTGTTCCAGCGAATTTCAGGGTGTTTGCCTATAACTCCGGTCCCTGAACAGGGGGCATCAATGAGCAGACGATCAAAAGCGGCGGGTCCGGTCCCGGCGAACTCCTGCAGACTCTGGTTACAGGTAATCACTCGGCAGTGGTGCTGCCGGTTCTGGAGGTTCTGCTCAAGCAGTCGGTATCGGCGCAGGTCCGGTTCGACAGCGGTCAGCTTGCTTGTTTGGCTGTTCAGAAGAGACGCCAGGTGGGTGGTTTTACCACCCACCCCGGCACAACCATCCAGACAGGAGAGGCCAGGGGCAAATGGGGCCAGCAACAGTGAGGCGAGTTGGGAAGCCTGGCCCTGTACCTGGACGATGCCCTGGTCTATGCCGATGATATCATTTGTCTTTCCCCGGTATGTGGGGAGAATTAGACAATTCGGTGCGTAGCTGCCATTGACCGCTTCGATGCCTTGGCTGGTGAGTTTTTGGCGCAGCCGTGCTTGATCTTCGCCTGAGTCGGTCCTGAGACAGAGCAGAGGTTCGAGGTTGTTGTGACGGCAGATCCTTATCATCTCGTCTCTGCCATACTGTTTTTGCCAGCGGTCGGTCAGCCAGGGCGGATGGTTTAATAGCGGCCGACCGGCGTCGTCTGACTCCCCCGGTTCGGGCAGGTGAGTTTTTCGGCGGATTGATTCCCGCAATACGCCGTTCACGAATCCCTGCACCTGAGTAGGAAATCTTTTGCTTTTCACCGCCTTCACCGTTTCGTTCACTGCGGCAGAGGGGGGTATTCTGTCGAGAAAAAAAATCTGAAACAGGCCGCTGCGCAGGGCCTGATGAACAAACCGTTTCGTTTTGTTCAGCGGTTGTCGGCAGAGCAACTCGAGTAGATAATCCAGATAGTCTCGGTTTCTAAGAACCCCGTAGACTATCTTCCTGGTCAGTTGCCTGTCTTTTGGTTCGAGATCTGTGGAGCGATCGATCTTCTCGAAAAACACGGATACCGGTAGCCTTGTTTTGTCTAATTCGCAAAGAATTGTAATCGCGGCGATCCGTGGATTAGCTCTCATACAAAAGGTTCTGAAAGTCAAATTGTGAGTGAAGTGAAAGTTGCCCCTGATGTTGGCTTCGACAGCCTTGTTCGCTCCTTATGAAAGTGGTCAGGACATTGGTGAGCCAGTATAATCATTAATTGGAGATACGGCGAGCACCCCATCGACAATCATCATCAGAAAATGGACTCTGCTTCTGGACAGCAGTCCTCCTTGCTGTTAAGTTTAGCTCTGGATAAAAATGAGTCACAGGTAGGAGATTCGGCTAAATGATGAGGACGGGAAACCGAGGACGCACTGTGCGGCTGGTCATCGCGGCAGCACTCACGCTGCTGCTGTCGGAGGTCGCGGCATCGGCATTTACGCTGGAACAGGTGCGACTCCGTGATGAATTGCTCTGCGGGGTGTCGTCCGATCTGCCTGGATTTTCAAAAGCCGACCCGGAGGGTACTTGGCACGGCCTCAATGTCGATATCTGCCGAGCCGTTGCCGCCGCCATTCTTGGCGACGGTAGCAAGGTCAGGTTTGTGCCGCTCAATAAAAATGACTCTATCACGTCGATACTCTCCGGTGAAGTCGATCTTCTGTCGATGAATATGGAGTGGAACCTGAGTTATGACACCTCGGTCGGTATCGATTTCTGCGGCGTCAGTTTTTATGACGGTGAGGGATTTATGGTGCCGGTGGAAGAAGGGGTTAGCAGTGTGCTGGAGCTTAACAACAGCTCCATCTGCCGTGACCCTGAGGATCCGGAGTACGGTGGTCTCGAGGACTTTTTTTCAAGCCATAACCTGGTATACAGAAATATAGAGTTTAATGGTCCGGATGGTTTTTTCGATGCCGTCCAATCGGGCCAGTGTAAGGTGGTCAGCGGCAACCTGTCGCGTTTGCTTTTTCTGCGGATGCAGTTATCGAAACCGGAAAATTTCCAGATCCTCCCGGAAACTGTTACAAGAAGACCGCTGGGACCGGCGGTTCGTCAAGGCGATGACGGCTGGTTCAATATCATCCGCTGGGTTCTATTCATCCTCAAAATTTCGGAAGACGAAGGTTTGACCTCTGCCAATATCGAGGCCATGAAATCAAGTACCAACCCCGCTATCAGGAAGTTGCTCGGTCTCGAAGGCATTAAAGGAAAAGGGCTTGGACTTTCCGATGACTGGGTAATCCGGGTTATCAACCAGGTCGGTAATTATGGTGAAATTTTCGAACGTAACCTCGGCAGTGGCTCGCAAATAAACATAGAGCGTAACCTCAACGAGCTCTGGAGCCGTGGCGGGCTCCATTATGGTCCTGTCGTCAACTGACCCCCATCCCCCCACAAACATGCATATTCACTGGCTGCAGCATGTCCCTTTTGAGGGGCTTGGCATGATAAGCAGATGGGCTGCCCAACGTGGTTACACGCTCAGTAGCACGAGATTCTGGGCCGCTGATGAACTGCCGGAACCTGACTCGATGGATTTGCTTGTGATTATGGGAGGACCGATGGCGGTCCATGATGAACATTTGTATCCGTGGCTGATGGAGGAGAAGAGATTCATCCGCCGGGCTGTGAATGAAAAGCGGGTCGTTCTGGGAATCTGTCTCGGTGCTCAACTGCTGGCTTCGGTTTGTGGGGCGTCGGTCTACCAGCACAGCGAGAAGGAGATCGGCTGGTTCCCTGTGACCCGTGCAAACGAGATTCCCACCTGGGCTAAAGAGATTTTACCAGCCCAGATCACCATGTTTCACTGGCATGGAGACACATTCGATATTCCCGATGCTGCAATTTTGCTCTGTTCGAGTTCAGCCTGCAGGAATCAGGGCTTTGTCATGGATGACAGAATCATTGCATTGCAGTTTCACTTTGAAATGACAAGCGAGGGAGTCACTGCCCTGGTGGATAATTGTCGCAGCCAGCTGGACACATCACTATGGGTGCAGAACGAACAACAGATCCTGAACGGGCACAACTACATGGCAGCCACCACCAAGGTCATGGAGAAGCTGTTGGATCACTGTGTCCGTCGGGCAGTCGAAAACTGAAAAGATTCTCAGAGTTCCGAAATCGAATCGAATAGATCGCTGTCAGCCTCAATTTTTGCCCGATTACCGATGATGGCCCGGTAACGATTCTCTGTCATTACACCAATCTGAGCGGCAAATGATCGCAGGTCTTCAATGGTGGTGCCGGTGATTTCCTGCAGTCGCTGTCTTTTTTGTTCGGGGGTGATCCTGCATAAATACTCGTTGCGAGCAGTTACACCTCTGGCGGCAGCGCTCTGATGGGGATCAAAATTCCCATAAGTGCCGATGATCAGTTGCTCGAGGGCCTGTCGGGAGAGTTGTATATCCGAGACCACTTGGGGAAGTCGATCATAGGTTTCATAAGTTTTCCTGACCTGGGGGTCGCGATAACTTATCATCGCCAGGTTGCCGGTGATCGAGCTGAACTGGATGAAACAGCCATAGGCACCGCCGATCTGGCGGACACTGTTCCACAGATAGTCTCGGGAGAGATAGGTTTTAAGGACTTCAAAAGAGCCTTTGTAGCCGCTGCCCGACTCGAACAGATTACCACCCTGGACCGCGAAGACAACTTCGGCGGCGGTAATAAAGGCCTCGTTGCGCGCAGATTCGAGAGCAGGTGGAAGACTGACTTCACGAGACTGGTCGGGAAGCGCGTCGATAAACCGCTGGCCAACGGTCTTGAAGCGCTCGATCTCTGAGTTCTCTCCGGTAAAGGAGATAACCATATTGGCCCGGTTGAGCACTATTCGCGCCATCTGCTCGAGCAGGGCCAGAAATGACTCTTCCTGATTCTGAAAATTGAGGGCCAGATCTTTGAGGATGCGGTAAGCGGTAACACCGCTGTATTGCTCCTGATATCTGCCTGCCGGGCTGAGGTGTGAAAAAACGCGGGTCGACGCCAGCCCATAGCCCTCGCTCTGGGCACTGTGTTCAGCCCAGGCAAATTCCCGCCGAACGATTTCAGCAATGCGAACCCGATCTTTCAGAGATAAATCTGAGAAAAGTTCGCTGAGGAGATCGATCCCTCTTTCCAGATATTCCGGCAACATCTTTGCATTGATCCACAATATGGGCCTCACCGACTCCGGCTTACCGAAGGTCGTATAGGTGTTGACCGAATGGTTCAGGCCACCGGTGCAGGTTGCGGTTTCTTTGGCAAACTGCATATAGTCGAGCCGACTGGTGCCAATTTCAGTGATGATAGTGCCAAAAAGATCGAGCAGGGGCAGGTAGTCGGCGGGCAGGCTGGAGAGATCGAAGCCAATGTCTAGATAGGAAATACGATTGGTTGGCAGTTCGTTGATAAGGGTCTGCCGCCCAAACAGCTCTTCAGGGCTGGTTATGTGAAATTCAACTTTGTCTGGCAGATCCCCCAGTTTTAGCTGCGGAAGTCTGGCCAGAGTTTCATCGTCGTTGGCCTGCTGCTGTCTTGCTATGAGTTCGCTGGTACGCGCCACCAGTGATTCAAGGGCCTCACTGTCCAGTTCGCTCTCGTATTTATCGATGCGCTCCTGCTCTTGCTGTGCCGTCCGTCTGATTTTCTCGGGATCGGGCTCAAGCACCACGGTCACCGTTGCCGGGTTGTCAACCAGATAAGCTTCGATCAGTTCTTCGAAGTAGCCTTCATTCAGGGCCTTTTCTCGGATAGATCTGAGCACCTCTTCAGTCTGCAGCGCTTCAAATGGGTCGGTGCCGTATTTGAAAGCGGCCAGGGATTTGCTGAGCAGATCTAGGCCGCGTTGGGCCTTGCTCGCATCCTCGCGGACAGCAAACTCATATTTGTTCAGTTCGGCCACCAGCAGATCCCTGGCCAGGCCCGATTTGACCAAGTCCTCCAAAGCCTGTTGATAGACCGAGGTAAAGGTCTGCAAATGTTCCTTTTCACTGCCCACCAGATAGGTGATCATCACCGTATTGAAACATGAGGAAGTCAGATAAAGGCCACCAAAATCCTTGCAGATCCCGCTGGAGAGAATTTTGTTTTTCAGCGGTGAGCCATCCGAGTTGAAAAGGATGTTGGCGATGATCTGAAAGGCTCCGTTCTGCTCCCGGTCAGCCACCGTCCCGACATGAGTCCCGACAGCCAGGTAGGTACGCTCCTCCAGATCGGCCGATTCGACACCGTAGTGGTCATTAATTGTAACCGGACTGTTGACCATGGTTCCGAGGTCGACCTGGGATCGCTCCCCCCTGGACTGATAACGGCTGAGAAAACGGTCGTTGAGGAAATTGAGCTCATCTTCCAGGGGGGCGTCCCCATAGACAAAAAGGGTGCAGTTGCTCGGGTGATAATGATTCCGGTGGAAGTCGCAGAACTTTTCATAGCTGAGATCGGGGATAACACTGGGGTCTCCACCAGACTCGTGGGCATAGGTGGATCCGGGCATCAGGCCGCCGAAGATATGATGGAATATGAGTCTGATCGGATCCGAGAAGGCACCCTTCATTTCATTGAACACCACACCCTGAAACTGCAGCGGACTCTGGAGGCTTTCCTTGTGGTAATGCCAGCCCTCCTGTTCGAAGGTTTCGGGATCAAGCAGCGGATTAAAAACCACGTCGCAATAGACATCCATCAGGTTGAAGTATTCTTTCAGATTGCGTGTGGCGAAGGGATAGTAAGTAATATCAGACCCGGTCATGGCGTTGAGAAAGGTCATCAATCCACCTTTATTCATTTCCCCAAACACGTCTTTGACCGGATATTTCTGCGACCCCATCAATACCGAATGCTCGAGAATATGGGCCACTCCTGTGGAGTCGGTAGGGGTAGTATTGAAAGCTGCCGCAAAGGTCTTGTTGGTGTCGCCGTTTTTTATGGCGATCAGCGGGCAGCCAAGCGCCTGGTGTTCGAACAGGTGAACATCAGAGCCTATCTCTTCGATGTATTCGTGGTGTTTCAGCTTGAAGCCGGCGATGGATGTTGCCAAAGTGTTCCGCATGTCTGTCTTCTCAGGTTTGTCGGTTGAGAGGCTCAGAATAATTTGTCGGAATCGAGCAGCAGGGTAACCGGGCCACTGTTGGCGATGCTTACTTCCATCATCGCCTGGAATTGGCCTGATGCAACTTTGATTCCGTGATTCTTCACCAGTTCAATGAAATTATGGTAAACAGGTTCAGCCTTTTCGGGCGGAGCTGCAGTCGAGTACCCTGGCCGCCGGCCCTTTCTGCAGTCTCCGAAAAGGGTGAATTGTGAGACAATAAGCATCTCTTTACCGATATCGACCAGCGAGCGGTTCATTTTACCGCTTTCATCAGCAAAGATTCTCAGGTTGACTATTTTGTCTGCCATCCATCGGGCTTCTCGGTCGCCGTCATCTGTATGGATCCCCAGCAGAACGACAAGGCCTTCACCAATTGACCCGACTGTTTGGTCCTCCACCAAGACGGCGGCTCGGGAAACTCTCTGCACTACAGCTCTCATGACTATGGATCGTCCTTTTCTTGGGTGGGGTGGCAGAATTAGAAAACGAAGGATTCAAACCATCTTCCTACCTAATAGCGGCAAGGCTGTCAATCTCGGAACCGGTAAACTTGGGAGTGCTTGTTGTTTGATAAGCAGACGGGTAAGATTGGATTTGAACTGACTAACGACTGAGCCATTTGCAAAACAATCTTTTCGCCCAAACTCTGCGTTATGCTCAAAATTTTATCCTCGGAATATCAATCATATGCCTATGGTAAAATTTCTTGCATGCCTTGATTTTGAACGAAAATCTTAGTTTTGCAAAAGGCTCGATTATCTGGGGATAAAAGACATGCGGATTCAGGTGCTTGATCATCTTGTCTTGACAGTAAAGGACATTGCCACAACCTGTG
>CAJQNS010000086.1 GCA_905479735.1 uncultured Desulfofustis sp. | reverse complement strand
CAGTTGCCTGCATGTGATGCGGTGACCTCCTCTAGTTCCTGAAAAACACGTTTCAGAGATCTGCTGAGGCAGGAGGGTGGCACAGTCGATATATCAATAACTGACATTATCAAAAACAGGGTCTATGGAAAATCACACATGTTTGGGGTGAGGAGCACTCATGAGATACACGAATTCCCGGTTTGGCAGCAGACGACGGACCAGTAACATGCCCGTTGTTCCATTCAAGGACAGTAACGGGGCTACCGTGTGGGCAGACCGCAGGAAGATGTACGATCGGCGTATGTGCACGATACAAAGCGAGCAGAACGTTGAGGCCGTTGTTCGCGAGGTCGGACATATATAAGGTCACGCCAGTGTCTGGAACTCAGTGTGGGTGATTCATCGACTGAGCTTGCTGTCATCTATGCCCTGATAGAACGCTTCGAGAAGCAGCGACTTCCCCGGTTGCTGGATATCAAGAACAGGGTGGACAGGGGCGGGGTGCTTACCGAGTCGGATATCCGCTTTATGCTCGAAATTGCTGATGATGCCCAGCGGAGTAAACGCTTGATTGATCGACATCCGGAATGGCACGGGTTTTGTGCCGAGGTCATTCACCTCTTTGAAGAAGTTGCAGAAAAAGCCCTTGAAAACGAGAAGATGTCATAGCACCAGGCAAACCAGGCAGGATTATTGCCGTATTTTCGTGTGTAAACCTGATCTGGCTCTTCACATTTATCACAGGTCTTGCCTATACTTTTAGACGTAATAACCAACATAGATGAGGAATCTACAATGAAAGCATTAAAACTCACACTGGCATCCGCCGCTCTTGGTGCGCTGGTCGCCCTCCCGGTTACATCCGCGCATGCGTGGGGTGGTTGGGGTCCCTGGGGTAACCGCGGCTACAACGACGGTTATGGTGATGGCTGGGGCGATGGCCTTGGTGATTTCTTCGGTGACGGCGATTTTGGCTTTAACATGTATGGCAGTGGCAGCGGCCGAGGTCATGGTCGTGGCCGTGGTTACGGGGATTACTATGGTCGACATCACGGTGGTTATGGTTATGGCCCGTATGGTTATGGTGGTGGCTACCCTGGCTATGGTTATGGTGGTTATCCTGGTGGTTACGGCTATGCGCCATACGGTTATGCACCACCGGCAGCCCCGGCAGCCCCTGCTGCACCTGCAGCACAGTAGTAACGCGTTGGCCTAATCCAGCGGCTGCACATGAGTGTGTAGCCGCTGGTGCCTCGGCTCTGGAAAACTGAATCGGATGTATCTTCTGTTGACCGTACCTGGTCATTCCCGGGCACGCGCCTGAATCTATAGATAAGGCAGTTTCCGACCCTTGCAGTCCTTTGCCAGACTATAAAGCGGTGACTCGAAAGTCGCCGTAGCCAGCAATGGGGGTGAGTTGGAATGGTTTTTTATCCCCACGAAGGTTGTTGAGACGTCGGGCTCAACAGCGAAATATCCCTACAGTATCAGCATGCCTCTGTCTCGCTCGAGTCTCTTGTATCGCGGGTTCTCATTATTTCCATATGAGATCCGCGGCCGCAGAGGTTGTGGGAACTACTACCAGGGATACTGACCTGTGTGATGGCTGCGAAAATCGTCCAGACCCGGAACCGGTCATGTCGCATTGTGGAATCTACGTACAGCGTAACTGGCTGTTACACACGTGATAACTCCCGTTTGACTGAAAACTCAGATACTTAACCCGTAGATGTAGTGCTGCGGCCGCACCCTAACCAGTGGGTCCAGCTGCATCTGTTTGCTGAAATAGCACCGTTTTCTGGAACTATTCTCTCTGTCATGGCTATAATTTTCACTACAACAACCAACAAGCAAGAACAATATGGGCTTGATAAAAAGGCAGCCAGGGGAAAGACGCTGGGGATTACCGGTCGATTACCCGGTCACTGACAGCGGCGGCATACACGTGGCGACCGACCGTCGCAGCGGCGTGGACCGGAGGCAATCGCCTGCAGACCTGGATGACCTCCTGATACTGTTCTCCCAGCTACCCTCTGTAGACAGCAGGCAATAGCAGCCGGAGACCACTGCCCGGATAATGAAGTGGCAGCAACCCTGTGCTGCCATCATGACTGCCCCGGAGTCCAGGCCGCTTTGATAAATACATGGCTGGCTTGCATGATTTTTTGCCACGTTAACCCGGAACCGGAACAAGCATATGAAGCCTGACGTTGCCTCGCACACTAAATTGTCTGCCTGATCGCATATTGGCCGCACCGGGAAATGCAGGAATCGTGCATCACCAGCTGCCTTTTCCGGGAACGGCAAATATTGCTCCCTGTCGGGCTGGTTGTCGCATGGTAGGTTCGTGCAGCGTATTTCCCAATAGTAGATCTGTTAACATTTCACCACAATCCTGATCAAAGAGAGAAGTTATAAAGAGAATGGCCAGCAAATCATCACAAGTGTTGTTATTCGTCTGCGCAGGCGTCATTGCGCTTCTTTTCTTAAAGCTGATGTTCGATATGAGCAGATCGATGAGCGAGATGACTGGACATGTAGGCGCCATTTCACAGGATGTAAGTGAACTGCAGAATAGTATGGATTCCATGAACGAGTCCATGCTGCGTATGGAGCAGAGTATCCATGGTTTGGGGCAGACATTCAGCCAGGGAAGCAAGCAGTTCCAGCAAATGAACCCGTCAGGAATGATGCAGCAGGTGTTGCCAGGCAGTGACCAGCGTACCCGTTAAGCGGCCTTCTCAGCCGGGCGCTGCTTTGTTTGTGTTAGAGGATTTCTTTTGGGTGAAGATTCGCCGTTTAGTGACTCCTGATAGTAGCCTGGACTAAAGGACCGGAACCGACCAATATTCGAAAATAGCTCGTAGTTGTTTTATGTACGCGCTTTCCACAACATGGAAGGCAGCTGGCATGAGTGTCGAGGTATTCTCGAGTCACGTTGTAATACAGGTGTAAGTATTTCTACGGGTTGGCTGATTTGTGATTTATTTGATATTTCGCGGGTGAGATTTACTGGCTAAATCGAATAACCTTATTTATTATGTTATTAATTACATAATAGCCATGGAAATTTAACGATTCACATTTTCGTAAGCTGTGGCAATCATCGTCAGAGGAGAGATCATGTCTAGTTATCATAATTCCACCCGAAGCATTTTCGTCTTGTTCATTTTTTTCCTGTCGACTCTCATGACGGGTTGCGGAGGTGGTGGCGATGGCACCGTAGAGCAGGTAGATGAGGGTAACGTAAAGACCATTGATAGTTCGGTAACAATAGATTTCAGCTCGAATGAAAATCAGGTACCAATAGAAGTTAAGTTTAGTGTGAAATCAAATGATCTCATTCTTAGTGCATTATGGAATTTTGGCGATGGCGAAGCAGTGGAGGTAAGTCCCAATAGCCCTACGGGGCCGATAAATCCCACTAGCTCTGTAACACACACTTTTGAAGAGGAAGGCACTTATACGGTATCTGTGGTAACTGAAACCAATTCTGGTGGAACACAAAGTGACGCAATCGTTATTGTTGTCGGAGCAGGAGTGTCATTCCCTGTTACAAAGGTAATCCTGAATAATCTCTTGCCAGAACTAATCATAACCGGGGTTGTTGGTAACAGCAGTGTTGGTGATACTGATTTCAATTTTTCTCTGATAGACACAGTTACTGGTGATTTTACCCTCGGCATCGGGCCGGGAGAAAGGGGGTATATTGAAGTGAGGTGCGATGTGTCCTGGCAACTGGACCTGTCCTTGACGGATGATAGCGGTGCGGATGCAGGGCAGGATCGGTTAGGTATGCAGTTATATCCCTGTGGTGAGGATTTCGAATGGGAAATCGTTGAGCTTTAATCTGATCGGGGAGATTAATGCGAGCAGGCGATGCGTAAGAAACTTTGAAAGTAACACATCAAG
>CAJQNS010000085.1 GCA_905479735.1 uncultured Desulfofustis sp. | reverse complement strand
GATATGCGCTGTCCAGAATCTTCTTTTTTCTCGAAGGATTTGGTCTCTGCTCCTTGCCTGCATGATATGCCTCCTGATAGTTTTGGCATATCAGCATACGGCATGGGGATGGAATTTCTAGAAGGGGGTTATTGAGCGCTTACGGAAGAACCTTTGTCTTGACCTTCACCGGTGAATCTAAGGTTGGCAGGACGAACCTATCCTTTTTCTCAGATTCATCGCTCTTTGCTATTTTTCAGGAGACACACAGGAAAAACCTTACTAGACTTTTCTTTTAAACCAATAATATTGCCAGTGGCAAAGAGTCTCTTGGTAAGCATTTGGATTAATGAGGAATTAACTTATCTTATGCAAGGATATTACTGGTATGATTTGGTAGGAAACTTAGGAGTATTTCTGATACTCTTGGCTTATTTCATGATGCAATTGAACAAGATCAGTAGTTCTTCACTCAATTTTAGTCTACTGAATTTTGTTGGTGCATTCATGATTCTGGTATCACTCTATTTTGATTTCAACCTATCTGCATTTATAATTGAATTTTTCTGGCTTCTGATTAGTGGGATTGGAATTGCGAAGTATTTTTGGGCGAACACGCAAGGCCGATCAACCTGAATGATCATCTCTCGTTAATTCAATATGTTTAAGGTATGTAAAATCATTGATGGGTTATCCCCGGAAATTTGTTGATCTACCATTTTCATTGGTAATGCTTCTTAACACATCTGGTGCCATATACTGAGATTCCTCTTGTTATCTCCAATTGCGCTCCTGCTGAGTGTTTTACCACCTCAATCTATAGGCAAACAGACATATCAGGAAGAAGCTAAGGTATCGATTGAGTTAGGATGTGAGAGTCTGTCGAGGGTAACCACCGCAGTCAGGCTGAATTGGGCTCTAATTCCCTCCTGCCATTGCCAGACCATTTAGTACATGGTCCACAAGGTCATCCCGCATAAGGTAACAATTCAGGTATCGTCTTGGGTTTTCAAAGAAATCCGGACAAAGGACCATCAGCTCCTGGGTGGTCTTCCTTGATTCTTCTAATCTACCAAGCTGAATCAAGGCTGCAGCCCTATCTAGCGGATCCCAGAGAAGGCCTGGCATCCTGAATTGTTTTGCAGCCTTTAGTGCCTCTTCATACCTTTCGTTTTGGTAGTGATACAAAAAATATGCATGATGAAACCAGCCAGGATAGAATTCAAGTTTTTCAAGATGTGTATCAAGTAGCTTGAGCCCTTCCTCATACTCCCCAGATATGGCAAGGAACCACCCAGCTTGCGCCAGGCAAAGTAAGTCGTGTCTGAATTTCAACAGGTGTTCAACAACTACCAGCAGCTCTTTCTTGTTTCTTCTATTAGTCTCAAGAAGTGCCCACACATAGTAGGCATAAGTACATTTCTTATCGTGGATTAGTGCTTTGTCGATGAGCTCCTGACACTCTTTGGCTGGCAGCGCATCAGTGTCTACCCAGTTGTATGCATATCCATCAATTTTCAGTTCGGCCAATACACTTAACAGCATTGGATTGACTGGGTCCTTGTCAATGGCGAGCTTAACTGCATCTAAAGTAGAGCCATAAACATGAGAAGAACTGACTTGATTGTAATGATGAATATGAAGTACCGCCTCATACGTAGTAAGACTGACACGTTCCTTAGTTGCTGCTTCAGAGGCAACGTTTTGAGGGATTGCACCTCCATATTCATTTGCAATGGAGTTGATGACGTTCGCTGTTATCTCATCCTGGATAGTGATCAGATTATCCACATCTATGTTGGTATCATAAGTGCTGGTCCATAAGAGGCTGTAATCCGAAGTGTCATTCAAACGGATGATTATGCGAATTTGGTCTTTCCCTCGACGAATGCTGCCATCAAGCACATAGCGAGTTCTGTACGCCTTTCGAAGTTGCTTCAAATACGTCTGACTATTAGACAGGTTTCTCACAGCTGCAGGAGGTACGATGGAGAAATCTTTATAAAGTGTTAACGCCGACGCAATTTCCTCCGACAAGCCATCTGCAAAATAATCCAACCGGTCGTCACCACTGATATTCTGAAATGGAAACACTGCAAGTTTTAGAGGGTTGACTTCAATATCGGAGTCTGACTGAGCATCTTGAGAAGTACTGCCAGCAATGTCTTTTTTATTTGTTATCCTAGGGATGTATGAGCCTTTCGGTATCTCAATCCATAGCTCATCATAAAGCCCTTCCGAAGCGTAATACTCGGTAAGCCTTCTCCGGACTTTGCCTGCCATTATCCGGATGATTGCATCCTGAGTCGGATCAAAATCATCACCTAAAGAGAACGCCTCTACACCAATCGTATACTGCTTTATGTTATCTACTCGTCCCTCACAGTATTGCTTGACTACATATCCAAGAAACTGCTGCAATCTTGCAGCGCCTTTAAATGCACCACTTTTGTGTATCTTCTCAAGATGAGTAAGGATCAAATCTGATTGATCGGTATTGTTTGTCATTACAGAAGATTACAGTGCAATAGATGAGTTCATTAAATAAGTGCCCCCACGACAGGTTACCTAGAGGTAACCGTTAACAACCTACAAAGTGGTATCTGTCTGATTAGGGTTGTTATCACGATGTCCAACAAAATAACCACACTAAGAGAAATATTCCCAGGTTATTGCGAAGAGATTGACCGCAAATTGCCCGAGGATGTTGAATTACAAACGATAGTGGATGATTTGCTTGACTGCCACTACGTAATTATCTCAAACGACTTTGATTCTAAACCAGGCGTCTTAAAAGAGCACTACAAGGAACTTTACGAAGGCTTGAGATCTGAAGCCTTGCAACACATCATCAAAACTCATTAACGATTGTAGGGGGGGAGCGGGATGAATGCAATTATCAAACAATTAGTAGTAACAGTAATTCTTGGTGCAGTGGTAATTATTCTGACTGGCTGTGGAGCAACAAATGTCGAGAAGAAGACAACCGCAGGTATTGGCCTTGGAGCTTTGGCAGGTGGCCTCATCACTGGTGATGCCGGAGCGGCTGTTGCAGGAGCTGCAGCTGGAGGTTTGGCAGGCTATGCGATAGGTACCGATCAAGACAGGTATGCAGATAAAAAAGCCCTAGAAGAGCAGCGGCTTGCTCTTGAGAAGGAACAGGCGGCAATCGCCAAAGCAGCCATCACGAGCGATCCCAGTACCGCTTATCGTCCTTCCAGCGGGAATCGGCTAGTAGGAACAACCTGGAGTGTGATCAGTATTGAGGGGGAAAGCCCGTTTCCAGAATTCAATTATATCGTCTCGACCTTTCAGACCAATAGCAAGGTAACAACCCTAGTCATAGATGCCGCCGGAGGAACTGATTCGATCGTCGAAACGTATGTGATCACTGATGATATCTTGGTGGTTGCAGGGGAAGAAAATGGAGAAAAGTACGTGGTTGATGGCAAGCTGACCATCGAGGACGATACCTTTACCTACGCTACGTCAGCTTACAAAGTCACCGGTAAAAGGATTCGTTGGGCGACTGTAAACAACTAAAAGGATATGAGGGAGATGACACCATTTACTGAGAATTTCAAAATCACTATTGCTGCCATTTTAATAGCCTTGTTTCTGGCAGGTTGCGGAGCAACAAATGTTGAACGCAAGACAACAGGCGGAATAGGCCTTGGAGCTTTGGCAGGA
>CAJQNS010000084.1 GCA_905479735.1 uncultured Desulfofustis sp. | reverse complement strand
CCTGCATTAATGTTGACCGCTGAACGAGAAAATGATCCCGAAACGGGGTAACCACTGAATAGACCGGAAGTTATATTTGACAACCCCTGCCCCACCAGCTCCTGGTTAGCATCAAGTCGGTTTCGTGTACGGGCCGCCATCGCCTTGGCAATCGAAATTGCCTCCATAAAGCCTACCAGGGAAATGAACACGGCGGATGTCGCCAGCTGCATGACGATTTCAAAATTAAACTCTGGAATTGAGAAGTGCGGCAGTCCCTTGGGTATATCACCGACAATCGCTCCTCCAAAATCCGCATAGCCCATGATCTTCGAGATAATCGTTGTTATAACTACTGCAATCAGGACTACAGGCAGTGTCGGACGCCATTTTCTCAGACCTACCATCAGGACAAAGGAGAGTACAGATATGATCAATGTTGGCCAATGAGTATTCGTCAGGGCCTCCTGGATCATGCGATAAACAGTTTCGTAATGGTGAGCAGATTTTTCTACAGTAATACCAAACAGCTTACCAAGCTGAGATGTGCCGATAATAATTGCACCCGCAGCGGTAAAACCTATTACAACCGGGTGTGACAAAAAATCAACAAGAACACCCAGGCGAAATACACCAAGTGTCAACTGAAACACACCGACCATTACGGCTAGCATGGTGGCATAAGCCAGAAAACCATCGCTGCCTAATGCTGCTATTGGTTCTAACGTAGCTGCCGTCATTAATGAAACAACAGCTACAGGCCCCGTTGCAAGCTGGCGCGATGAACCGAAAATCGCTGCCACCATTGGTGGTAGGAAAGAGGCGTAAAGACCATAGTAAGCTGGAAGACCAGCCAATTGTGCATACGCCATCGACTGGGGAACCAATACCAGGGCAACCGTGATACCGGCCAGAACATCAATTTTCAGGGTTTCGAAATTACGTAGCTCACCAATCTGATTTATCGTTGGGAGCAGGGTATGTCGGAGTTGGGAGAAGATATCTTTTATGACCACGTCAGTATTCTATAATCATTATTATTGCTCCTTTCTCACAGGGGGTATATCTTCATATCGTACTCAACGTATGTGAATACTTCAACACCAATGCGTTTGCCATCTGATATCTCGTTTTTTATTTAGGTTTTCAGCTTTAATGGGCCTGTAATATTTCTAAATACATAATTTGCAGGTACACGATCAAGTTTCTTTTATATTCTTTGTGCTGGCGCACGCTGAGGATTTCGCCCTTTATGGGCGAGTGACTTTTATGAAGGCCGTCCTGGCCTTCACCCTCCGGGCCAGCCTTCGGCTGTTCAAATCCGCTCCATGCGGACTTGTCTTTATCCAGAGAAAAGTCGCCAAAAGAAAGGATACCCAACATGCCCGCCCTGCGGGTACCCTGCGATGCTCGAATGAGCCGGCGGGATGCTGAACTCGCTGCGCTCAGACAGACGCATCCCGAACTCCCCGGCTCATCCTGTGCTTCTCGACGAGCCTGAACGGGGGCCTGAAGGTCAACCCCAAACCCCATTCATTTTCAGTCACACCATCATGCATCTAGCCGGAATCTATTCTTTAAACTATTTCTGGATACCGGCCTACGCCGGTATGACGGAATAGTGGCGAGGGTGTATGTAATACCGTATCGGATGCCACACAGGTTTTGACTTTGTTGTTAATCTTACAACCCCTTTTGTGTTGTCGAGCACTGCAGGCCTGGAGTGGAATAGCGCGAGGACTGTCTGAGCGATAGCGAGATCCGCAGCGCCCGCTCCAGGCCGAAGCGCACAGAGACACCGCAGGCCAACACGGTAGGGTGGCTTTTCTTTTGGTATCTTTTCTTTGGCCACGCAAAGAAACGATACTCGCCCAAGAAGGGCGAAAAGCCAGGTTAAAAACTTGATCGAAGATCAAAGAAGAACAAATGCTTACAACGCGATACTACTTTTCTCCATTTTCTTCAGGGAAAGAAATATAAATCAAAGGATATATCGAGCCAAATCCTCATTCTCAACCAGTTCCCCAACGTGCTCGTTCACATACTCGGCATCAATAACGATAGACTGGCCGGATTTGTCCGAGGCTTCAAATGAAACAACATCAAGCAAAGCTTCCATCAGGGTATGTAAGCGTCGGGCTCCGATATTTTCGGTTCTTTCATTAACTTCAAATGCCACTTCCGCCATTCGTTTAACTCCATCTTCGGAGAACGACAAATTGAAATCTTCAGTTTTCATCAATGCAGTGTACTGTTCAGTCAATGATGAGTCGGGTTCAGTAAGAATGCGCGAAAAGTCATTGGCACTTAATGCATCAAGTTCCACACGTATTGGCAATCTTCCCTGCAGTTCAGGAATAAGATCAGAGGGCTTGGCAAGATGAAAAGCTCCTGATGCTATAAAAAGTATATGGTCAGTTTTCACCATGCCATATTTTGTTGATACAGTTGAACCTTCGACCAATGGCAGCAGGTCGCGCTGGACACCTTCGCGAGAGACATCGGCACCACTAGTTTCAGTACGACCGACAACTTTGTCGATTTCATCAAGAAATACGATTCCATTCTGCTCAACCAGTTCGACAGCATTGATTTTAATGTCATCTTCGTTGGTCATTGCTGCCGCTTCTTCTTCGGTAAGCAAGCGCATAGCGTCCTTTATCTTTACCTTACGGCTTTTTGTGCGCTGATTACCCATATTCTGGAACATACCCTGGATTTGATTGGTTAAATCCTCCATACCCTGGGGACCCAGTATCTCGACCCCTTGGGCAGGGGAGCTGATTTCTATTTCTATCTCCTTGTCGTCGAGCTTGCCTTCACGTAATTTTTTGCGAAACACCTGGCGCGCAGCACTGTCATCTTCTTTGCCTGAGTCTTCAAAACCTGCATCACGTGCAGGTGGTATGAGAATATCGAGTATTTTTTCTTCCGCGGCATCTTCAGCTCTCGGTTTGAGCTTTTCAATCTCCTGTTCACGCAACATCTTCACCGCCATATCGACCAGGTCACGTATGATTGAATCTACTTCCCTGCCAACGTAACCAACTTCAGTAAACTTGGTGGCCTCAACCTTTATGAAGGGAGCATTAGCAATCCGTGC
>CAJQNS010000083.1 GCA_905479735.1 uncultured Desulfofustis sp. | reverse complement strand
AATCAGTTTGATACAATCAGCACACAACACATAAACTGCTTCACAACAAAATCATTAAGACATGAAAAATAACATTTTAAAAACGGCTGTTCTGACAGCACTGATCTTAGTACTGGCCAACGGATCCCAGATTTTCGCCCAGAATGAGGGCAAACCCAACATTGTCATCCTGGCAACAGGTGGAACCATTGCCGGTTCTGCGGAGTCCGGAACCCAGGCCGGCTATACCTCGGGACAGGTGGGTATTGAGACCATGATCGATGCCGTACCCGGGATCCGGAAGCTGGCCAACATCACCGGGGAACAGGTTGCCAACGTGGGATCACAGGATATGAGCATTGAGATCTGGCTGACCCTGGCCAAGCGGGTGAATGAACTGCTGGCCAAAGATGATGTGGATGGCATTGTCATCACCCACGGAACCGATACCCAGGAAGAAACAGCCTACTTCCTGAACCTGGTGGTCAAAAGCGACAAACCGGTGGTGACCACCGGCAGCATGCGCCCGTCCACCGCCGTGAGCGCGGAAGGGCCGTTGAACCTCTATAACTCGGTAGCTGTAGCTGCCAATCCCAAGGCCAAAGGACATGGAGTTATGGTGGTGATGAACGATCAGATCCATTCGGCCCAGGGAGTAACCAAAACCAATACCACCTCGGTGCAGACCTTCATGTCGCCCATGCAGGGACTGATGGGGGCTGTCATTTACGGTCAGCATGAATTCTACCGGGGCCCCCATGGGATTCATACTACTGAAAGTATTTTTTCAGTAGAAGGAGTCACGGAACTTCCCAGGGTGGATATCATCTATATGCACGTAAGTGCCACTACCGACATAATCGACTTCTCCATCAAGGCCGGAGCCAAAGGAATTGTGATTGCCGGAGTAGGGAACGGCAACATGAACGCTGCCATGCTGGAAGCATGCAAGAAAGCAGTAGACCAGGGCATCGTGGTAGTTCGGAGTACCAGGGTTCCCACAGGATACGTGCTCAGGAATGCAGAGGTGAACGATGATAACTACGGAACCATCGCATCGGATGAGCTGAACGCCCAAAAATCACGTGTACTGCTGATGCTGACTCTGCTGGAGAAAAAAAGTACGGAGGAAATCCAGAAGATATTCTACCAGTACTAAAAAGATGATGGCCATGTAATATCCGGGTTAGTGCAAGAGCAAAGTAGGGTAAGTCAACAAATCAATAGCATTGTAGCAATGAGTTTTAAAAACACTTTGTTTGATTGATTATGAGAGTAAAACCTCCACCCGTGACATCAATTGCCAACCCAAAGGATCCAGGGTGTTCCTATAAAGAGGAAGATGATTGTACAGAAAATTGTTGTTATAAGCCCCAGGCGATATAATTCGCCCTGGGTTAAATAATCACTAGCAACAAAGATTACATTCTGGCTGCCGCCCTGAGGTGTCAAGGTTGAAAAATAACTGCTGGCGAACAGCAGGGCAAAACCCATCAGGTGTACGGGAACACCAGCCTTGATCCCGACATTAAGAAACACGCCTAGCAGGGCAAGGACCTGAGCAGACTGACTGACAAACATGTAATGCATGATGACGTAGAGCAGCAACAGTACGACATAGGCAACTGGCCAGGAAGCAGTGCTGAGCATCGAAGCCAGACCTTCCCCGACATACCCCATGAAGCCCAACTCGTTGAGCTGTCCACTCAGTGCAAAAAGCAAGGCCAACCAGATAAAAGTTGCCAGAGTTCCACCCTGCAGATAGATGTCCTCAAGCTTTAATACGCCGGTTGCCAGCAGGGTGCCGAGCCCGGCTATAGCCACTGCCGCAAGATTAAGTTTGAGCGCACCGGCGAAGATCCAGGCTGTAATCATCAGAATGAAGACAATCGCAGTTATCCACTCATCACGAGACAGAGAACCCATTTCAGACAGTGTGTCCCGTGCAGCTTGTGGTGCGTTGGGGGTCTCCTTTATTCCCGGTGGAAACGCACGAAAGAGAAGGAGCGGTAACAGGAAAATGGTCACAAGGGCCGGCACCGATGCGACAAGCAGCCAGGAACCGAAATTGACATTAAGACCATGTTCCGCAGCAAGCGAAACCCCGATCGGGTTAGCCGAGGTGGCGGTCAACCACAATGCCGATGAGACACTGAGGCTTGCCATTCCGCAAAACATCAGATAGCCGCCAAGGCGACGATTACTTTCGTCATTGGGCAAAGAGCCGCTACTTTGGGCAAGCGATAAGATAATCGGGTAAAGTACGCCTCCCCGCGCCGTGTTACTTGGAAAACCAGGAGCTATCAGGGCGTCGGTAATAAAAATACTGTATGCCAGACCCAGCGTCGATTTACCGAACACACTCACCACATGCAGGCTGATCCGTTTACCCAATCCGCATTTTACCACCGCCTGTGCGACTAAAAAGGCAATAACGACAAGGAGTACGCTGGGGTTGGAAAAACTGCCAAAGGCTTTGGCTGGGTCCAGAGTCTCGGTGAGCACTGCAGCTGATCCAGCCAACAGTGATGCCGTAAGCAGCGGCAGGGCGTTTATAACGACCGAGAAAATCGCTGCGGCAAAAATTGCAAACAGGTGCCATGCCTCTATCGTCAATCCCTCGGGGACTGGGGTGAACCAGATTCCCAGAGCCAGAGCAAATGTGGCGATTATCTTGAAATTAATCTGTAACCCACTCTTAGGTGCGTTCATTGCTGGTTCCCTATCGTGATTGGAAGAGCCTCAGCCGCCCCCGATCTGGCCCATCCTTTTAGGTCAACAACCCGCCCGCTGACTACACCGTTCTCGTTATCGATCATACGCTTCCATTTAAACGTGTATTCACCGCTCAAATTTTCGTATCGGCCTGTTCCGCCAATGAACGTGCCTTTAATCAATGTACCGGGGCCACTTGCGTCACTGTGTAATTCGCTGAACACTTTATCGCCGAAATTGTCTGTCCAGACACTGCGCCCCTGCATGCCACGTTGGCTGTCGGTAAAGCCAATTACGTCAGCTTTGAATCCTCTTGATGGCCGTTGGGGACCGTAAAGCAGTAGAGAGCCGGTTAACCTGAAAATTTCAGTTCGATGTCCAGATTCAAGATACATGGTCTGGCGGTTTCCTGTCGCCGACCAGGTGCCGGTGAAAGTAATTCTTCCACCAGGCACTGAGGAAATGGGCTGAGTGGTATCCTGGTTCTCACAGGCAGCTGTTAAAAGGGCCACAATGAGTGAAAAACATAATAGATAATAATTGAGGGATATGGGGCGTAGGCACTTCATAAGCATGCTTTTAGATACTGAGGGGTAGAGATATCCTCCATGGTTTTTGGAATTTTAGGCAGTGTGTTCAGATAGTACAGTTGTATAATCGGTTGCCAATCCTCAATCACAACTCGTCATTGGTTATGAATCAGTATATCAATGATAATAATACATATTAGATTGAGTGTTATCACCTAAAAGTTCTAGAAATAACATGAAAGCCTATCCGTTTAGCGATTTTCATGCAGAAGTGGGGTTTGCTTATGGGAGTGAGGCAAAGGATCAAGCCCGCTCCTTTCTGCAACGAAGCACACCCAGTCAAAGATTAGGATGCGTGTAAGGCCTGAAGTCGATGAGTAAAAACCGATTCAAAGAAGTCAGAGTCTTTGGTAATGGATCAGAGTAATAATCATATATCCAGACGACAGGTTCTGCGCAATGGTTTGCTAGGGAGCATCGGACGCGGATATCATCGCGCCTGCCATCCGCGAGATTTCCCAGAATAAAGGCCCAGCCCTGCGGTCCTTAAGTATGAGCTACAATCCCGGACTGACAGATAGCGATGTCGTAGCCCTGGCCCGGGCATTTCCCTCCACACTTACCGAATTGGGTCTTGTGGAGTGTGCAATCGGGGATGAGGGCGGTGCGGCCCTTCTGCGCTGGAGTAAACAGGCTACCGAATTGCGGATGATCTGTGTGGAGGGAAACGGCTTCTCCTCATCTATCAGGCCAGGGTTCACGGCCCTTGCCCAAGAAAGTCCAAACCTGCTAGTCGTCGTCTGAGGGCAGACAATACCCTTCATGGCTGTGCTTCTGCTGGCGATAATTCTTGAAGGACGACCGGCAGATCAGCTGATACTAATTCTTCTTACCACGACCCAGATGATTTTAGATTTGAATGATTTTGCCCACCTCAGATTGATCCAGACCGGGTCAATTAATCTATTATTGACGAATCAGTATTAGAGACGAACAGGATGCATCTTAACTCTTGCCGGTGTCTCGACCTGTGACCGTTAAGATGCACCTTGTGCTGGAAAATTGGCAAAAAAGACTGTGCTTTGAGGATGGCAAAATCGAGGAATCTATCTCCATTTATTGCCTAATTCGTCAAGACCAGCCTTGCCAACATCTTCTGGAGACATTGCAATTCTAAACTCACAATCCGCGTTAAATTTCAAAAAAAACGGTTCTGAAAATGAAGGAATTTGGGCTGGTTCATCGATGTTTACAACTGCTACAGCTCCTCGACTACCACCTTGCTCGGTGAAGTACATTACTTCAGGCTTCAACTCATTGATAATGTCTTGAATTATTGCCCCAGCCTTACCCTCCCGGACAAGTGTATTAAATGGCTCGTGGGGAATTTTTACATTCATTAGTATTCTCATTGGAATTTAACCTCGGGTTTTTCGAGAGCCAAATGGTATGACAGGTAGGCCTACTATACGAGTGAGAGACCTCCACCAAACGATTTGCTTTCTCTAATTTTTAGGCTAGCCTTTAGTAGATCAGAATATATGCATTTGTTGTAACGGAAAGCACGCCATAGTGTTAGGCAGGGGCAGCCCCCTCCTTGAACTCTTTTACCATGTTCTCTCTGAAATCGGCTGTATCCTCATAGCCATGAACCGCCTTTCCGCGCTGTGCAACAGCCTCGAGAAGTTCCTCTTTGGTTTCGGCTGAAAGCGCTATGGTACATTGAACATCTTTGCTTGGGTAGTTGCGACAATCAATATGATATCAACTCATGATGAACTCCTCCCTGATATGAAACGAAAACATAGATGCAGATGCCTTTGAAACGACGTCCGCTGACATTTCACTACATTAATGCCACAACGTGGCATGTCAAAATCATGATTGAAGGATAGTAGTACAAAAATAGGGAGGACCAAGCTCAATTCGATCCCAAATTTCTTCAGGTTGATAGGCTCTGGATTATCACTGACCTTAAGTGTAAGAAGGCGTGGTTAGACGCGAAGGAGATACTTCGATCGACGGGGTACCTGATACTGGAGCCCCGATCCAATTGCAGTTTATGGAAACCGTCGAGGGAGTTACCGGCTCAATGCTGCCCACCGGCAACCTTATTAATTATCATTCGTCAGACAGATAGAAACTTGAATTTTTGCAAATAATCAATAATGTCAGCTAACATCAATTTCGGTTTACCATCGCCAATTCATCCACAACTCAAATTAAGAGGTTTCCCATGATAGATCTGATGTCCATCGCCCGAACCGAGCATGACGGTGGTGACCTGTTCGGCCTGTTGTCCAATCTTTTCGAGCCCACCGACGAGAGACCCACCGGTTATCCGGAGGCGGTGATCTGGCAGGGCGGAAACCATGACACCGTCGTCAAGCCGGTGGCCCACAGTTTGACCGATGCCTATGCCCTGCTCGGCACCATCGCCGCCCTCGATGTGCTGGGTCTGCCATTTTATGCAGTACCCATGTGGGCCCAGTACCGTCACGATTCAGAACTCGCATCGCTGGCCTGGTTCGGCAACATGAACAGCACCTCGATCAAATGGTCCACTGCCGGGGATGCCTATGTGAATGACGGCAACGGCGGTAAGGTTGTGGTCATGGGCAAATCGGGCAATGCGGCCCTGCGGACTCAGGCCGGCGTCTACTGCAACGTCCGTCCCTACGGCCCCATCACCGTCGTTCGCTCTATGCCCTGTCTGCCTTATTCCCAGAACCGAGCGGTCTTCAACGTCTCGGCGGATACCGGCATCATTCATTCAGAGATGAATACGCCGGGGTTGCAGATGGCCTATGCCAACCGGTTGTTCTTGAAAATGGTCAATGATAGCGGCAGTCTTGGACGAGTGGCGATGAAACCTACCCAGGCCATGGAGGACGGGATCAACGCCGGGCTGCATTCCTGGCTGCTGCAGGGGACCAAATTTACGGTGGGACGCAAGTACGTGATAGACGGCTACGTGGAGCACAAAGAGGCCGTCGACAGAATCATTGCCCTACTGCCGGACGATTTCAAAGCGGGGATGGATAGCTGGCAGGGGCAGATAGAACAGCACATTTCCGACACCAATTACGGCCTGCTGCTCTGGGATCTCATTGAGAACCGAGACAGCATCGTACTGGCCACTGATCTCGATGGCGATCGGCTGACCGATCTACTGGCTGATGTCTCGGATCCGCTGCGGGCCTTCGGCGGGTTGGTCGCCAAACATCTGGGTCAGGAGGTGGATACCGCTGAGCTCTGGGAGCAGATGGGCTATGCCACCGGCAACGGACGTGATATGACCTCGGTCATGTATCGCATGTCGGGCCCACCGATATACGAGCAGACCCTGGGATCGGCGGATGCCATGCTGCTGCGCCTGCTGGATGGTGACGAGAGCGTCGGGGGCACCAAGAAACCATATGATCCCCGCATCCATTTCGTGCTGATCAGACAAGCCTATCTCGACGCCAATCCTGACAATGACGATCTGCGCCGTTGGTTCGACGAGGTCATTGCCACCTTTGACCAGATCTACTCTGGTGAGCGACCAGGCTTTATCGAGGGGTATAAGCAGTTGAAGAGTGGTATTACCCCCTGGGGCGGCTGATCGCTGGGTATAACTAGGCAGACGGCAGCTTATCAGTGTTTGCTGCCGCCTCCTTAACCATCCTCCGCTTATCGAGCGAAACTTCATTGCGGCAGTGGCCCTGCGCTGCTGCCGTAACTGTGCTAGAGCTCTGCATCGGCAGCTCAAGCAGTACATCCCTGAATTTCTTTCTCGTCGACGTACCTCTCTTTATTTTCTAGCATTTCCTGCCATTGTGGTTTTTATTCCTCCACATTACTAAAACAATAGCAGTGGTATCGTCTCTAAATGATTGCAGCGGCAGGTATAAAATCATACCCAAAAAAAATCTAAGTGGCTGTTTCTAAAAATAAAAAACCGGCGTCACCGAGCAAGCGCAGAAAGCCTTACAATGAACGGCATATCATCGGCTTCATGTTCGGAGTCGGTCTTGTTCTGACCATGTTTCTGGGAGTCTTACTGTTCGTTCTTGAGCAGTTGAACATTCCGGGAATTAGAGATGTCTCCCAGTACAATCCACCCCAGGCCACCCTGATTCTCGATCGTCACGGCAAGCTGGTCGACCTGGTGGCTAAAGAGAGGCGGATCGTTGTCGGTCTGGACAAGATGCCGCCGTTGGTGCCCAAAGCATTCGTTGCTGCCGAAGACGGCAGATTTTACGAGCACCCGGGGCTCGATTTCTTCTCGGTGCTCAGGGCACTGATCAACAATATCAGACAGGGGGGAAAGAGTCAGGGGGGGTCGACCATTACCCAGCAGGTGGCCAAGGGGTTGCTGCTGACACCGGAGAAAACCTACCTGCGCAAATTCAAAGAGGCGATCCTGGCCTGGCGGATAGATCGCCAGCTCAGCAAGGATGAGATTATCTATATCTATCTCAATCATATTTATCTCGGTGAGGGAGCCTATGGAGTCGAGGCCGCCGCCTTGACCTATTTCGACAAACACGCCGCCGAACTCAATCTGGGCGAGATTGCTCTGCTGGCCGGTCTGCCCCAGGCCCCGAGCCGCTATTCACCGATCGATCATTGGCAGAAGGCTCATAAGCGCCAGCGCTATGTCCTCAACAGAATGGCCGCTGACGGCTACGTCTCTGAATCCGAAGCCAATGCGGCCTATAATATTGCCCCTAAACTGGCTGGTTCTGCCCATCGGCAGGGCGCCAACGGCTACTATCTCCAGGTGGTCAGGAAGCGGGCCGAGAAGATGATCGGGGGATCGCTGCAAACGGCTGGTTTGGAAATCCACACGAATCTCGATCAACGGGCGCAGAAGGAAGGGCAGCGAGCCGTTCGAGCCGGGGTAGCAGCGGTGGCAGCTCGTAACAGTGGAGGAAACGGAGCTCCGGAAGCGGCACTGGTAGCCCTTGATGGCTGCAACGGCAAGGTTCGGGCCCTGATCGGTGGTACCGATTTCAGCACCACTCAGTTCAACCGGGCGGTACAGGCCAAACGGCCGGCCGGATCGGTTTTCAAGCCGCTGGTCTACAGTGCTGCCTTGGAGAAGGGCTGGACAACGGATACCATCATCGTCGATGAACCGCTGTCGATTCGAGGGGCGGACGGAAAATTATGGCAGCCGAAAAATTTCTCCGGAAAAAATTACGGCCCGGTCAGTCTAAGCCGCGCCCTGATATACTCCTACAATATCCCGGCGGTGAAGACCATGCAGCAAGTTGGGGTCAAACCAGTCCACCAGATAGCCCGTGCCGCCGGCATCAGCACTGAGCTGCCACCTGATCTCTCATTGGCACTCGGTGCCGCTGATGTGTCACCGCTGGAGATGAGTGCGTCCTATCAGCCTTTTGTCTGCGAAGGCGCCTACACGCTGCCGACTCTTATCGAGACGATTCGAACACATGGCGGTGAGACGATTTACCGTCATAAGCCGAAACAGAACGCAGTCATGAGCCGCGGCAGCGCCGGCAGGGTGAAGTCGATGCTCAAAGAGGTGATCAGCCGGGGAACAGGTAAACGGGCCGCGGGGGTTGCAGGGGTTATCGGTGGCAAGACCGGCACCTCGGACGAAAACCGTGATGCCTGGTTTATCGGCTTTCAGAATCAGCGGATTACCGGAGTCTGGGTTGGCCATGACCGCAATCAGAGCTTAGGCAGAGTCGAAAACGGTGGCCGCACTGCGGCTCCGATCTGGCGGGATTACATGGCCAGAACCGGCCGCTGAGCTGCTTAACTGAAGATTCCTTTCAGCGTAAAAAAGAACAGCATAGCCATGATAGCCCCGGCGGGCAGGGTGACCAGCCAGCTGACGATGATATTGAACACCACTCGCAGATCCAGGGCGCCGATTCCTCTGGCCAGGCCCACACCGAGGACCGAGCCGACCAGGATGTGAGTGGTCGACACCGGCAACCCTGTTCGGCTGGCAATAACGACCGTGGTTGCGGCAGCCAGTTCGGCACAGAATCCTCTTGAAGGGGTCAATTCCGTTATTTTTCTCCCGACGGTCAGCATCACCCGGTAGCCCAGGGTGATCAGACCCAACACAATACCGAAGCCTCCGAGCAGCAGTATCCAAATGGGCAGTTCCGATTCCTGCATCACCTCGCCTCCTGAACTGACGATACTCACCACCGCCGCCAGCGGTCCAATGCCGTTGGCCACGTCGTTCGAACCGTGGGCGAAGGCCATGGCGCAGGCGGTAAAGAGCATCATCGGGGCAAATACCTTCTCGACGCTGGCAAAATGAAAATCCCGGTCGGCTTCCCGGTCGGCCTCGATACGTCTGATAAAATACCAGCTTATCCCGGCTGTTATGAAACCGATGAGTACCGCCACCCCGAAACTCTGGGGGACGCTCAATTCTACCTTCAGATGCTTCAACCCCTTGAACATGGTCACCAGGGAGATAACAAAGCCGACCAGAAAAACATACCAGGGAGCATAGCGCTTAGCGTTCTTTAGCGGGTTTTCAGTATCGAAGATAAGCTTTCTGGTACTCATCACCAGCAGAAATGATATGGTGCCGCCCACCACCGGGCTGACCACCCAGCTGCCGACAACGCTGGCCACCTTGTTCCATTTTACCGCGTCAGGTCCTATACCGACGATGGCAAAACCTATGAGCGCCCCGATGATCGAATGGGTAGTCGATACCGGCCAGCCTTTCCAGGAAGCGATCATCAACCAGAATGCCGCGGCCAGGAGGGAAGCCAGCATACCGTAGACGAGGATCTCGGGGGAATTGACGATCGAGGTGGGATCGATAATTCCTTTGCGGATGGTACCCGTGACGTGACCGCCGGCCAGGACGGCTCCGGCAAATTCAAAGATTATGGCGATGCATATGGCCTGTTTGATGGTCACCGCGCCGGCACCAACCGAGGTACCCATGGCATTGGCCAGGTCGTTGGCGCCGATGCCCCAGGTCATGTAGAGACCGAAAATGATCGCCAGAATAACGAATGCAGTTCCGTAGGCAGCAATTATATCCATGGTGTCAGCCTATTTTGAGAGGAAAAGAAGAAGGCGGTCAGCCACATTTTCGGCCTGATCGGATATAGCGCCGACCAGGGAGATGAGCTGGTACCAGAACATGGTATCCACCGGATTTAGATCCTTTTCAGATTCGAAGAGCCTCCTGCGAATCCGGAACATGATGTGATCGATATTGTGCTCGCTGCGGCGTACACCAGCTATCATCACCGACACCTTTTCTTGTTCCCGGCCGCGGAAACCAACCTGGAGCAGTTCATCAAGACGCTCGATCATGTCCTTGGCCGCAACTGAAATTTCCATCGTGCCCTCGAGCAGTTCGTCGAGCAGGTCTTTGAGCGGGTCGGGAACTACCATATCCCGGTAGACCAGGATCTTGGCTATCTCTTCGGTGAGATCGGCCAGCCCGTCCTGATCGCTGATCAGGTTGAGCAGGTCCTCTCGATCAACCGGCAGCAGCAGTGTATTGGGAAGGTGTACCCTGAAATCCTGTTTGATGTCGTCCGCTGCCGATTCGAGCTTGATGATTTCCTCGGCGAACTCGGCCAGTTGCGGGTAATCTTTTCGATACAGGGCATCGAGCAGAGGAGGAAGTAAACAGATGCAGGAAAAGGTCAGCCGCATGTGTTCCTGCACCGGTTTGAACGGCGAGGTCCTGAATAGACCCGAGAGCGGCGTTGTCGATTTGATATCCATATATCCCCCTGGGGCAGCTTAGAAATTCCGAGACCTTAGATCCGCATAGTCAAGGGAAAGTTAGAATTTAGTTAGCAGATGCTGGGGGGAGATTCAAGGATAATGTGTTGGGCACCTCAAACCTTTCCGCTTGTTGCCGTGGCAAGGATAGGTCGACTTCCTCCAATACCTTGAACAGTAAGGAATTTAGAGAAATGTTAGGATTTTGATGGGAAGCGCAATTTTTTAATTAGGCTCGAAGCCGGTTGATGAGTCGGGTAAGCGGTTCGGCCGGGTAGGTGAGGGGAATCATCTTACCTTTGATCTGGACAAAAATTCCCGGGCCGTTCAAATTGGAACTGGAGATGATATGGTGATTTTTGATGGAGCCGACGTTCTGCCAGATTGAACCAAAGGGGTCCAGCGGGGTATGGCCGACGATCACCGGCGTCGATTTTGGAGCTCCAAACATTTTGCGCAGTGCTTTGATCTCGGTTTTACCGTAACCGGCAAGATAATAAGGCCGTTTGATACGGTTCTGGGTGAGTTCCCTGGCCAGATCCCGATTGCTGCTGATATTGATGATCTGTTTTTTGGTGGTCTCAGCTCGCGGCGGTCCCGCATGTATTCCGATAAAAGAAGTTGAGACGATCATATAGGGCAACAGATCGTAGAATCTCTGCATCTCCTCAACATAGGCCGGCCCCCTTTTCTCTGCCAGGGCTCTTTTCATCAGGATACCCTGGGGGACGCCGTTCTTCGAGAGTTCCGGGCTGAAGCTGTCATGATTGCCGCGTAAATAAAAGACATTGGCGGGAAAGGCCTTGATCAGGGTAAAGATCAGATCCATGATCAGGATGGAACTGTCCATGTTCTCCATCTCGCCCAGATTTTCGCTGTGAACCGCATCCCCGAGAATACAGAGAAAAGCGCGGTTGTTTTGCAGGGCCTGGACCAGACAGTTCTCGGTGAGGATCTTTAACAGATTGTCGACCTGGCCGTGCAGATCGCCGATCACTACCGGCGAAGGCCCGTCATCCAGCTCAAGCAGCCCTCCGGGCTGTTTGTTGTTGTCGAGTGCACGATAGGGTTGTTCTTCGTGAATCTGGTTTACCTCACGGATCAGCTCAAGAGCTTCCTGTTCTTCGAGTTCCGCAACGGTGCCGCCGAGAAGTTCCCGAACCTCGAGCATGGCCGTGACCCGGTTGGCTCCCATCTGTTCGCGGGTATCCTGATCGTCAAGTCGGACGATCTTTACCGGTTTGTCTCTGTCCAGCGGCCGGATGATCAAGTCTCCCTTGCTGTTGGTTATGGCGACGTGGCGCTTGGCTACTTCTTTCTTAAAGTTGAAAATGTCGCCATAATCTTTGTTGGAACGACCAAGAGTTACGGTTTCACCCGGCTTGACCCGGGCAAAACCTCTAATTTGCCTGTCGCTGCAGGTTTCAGGTTTCCTGATGATCCAGTCTTTATTCTGGCGCAGATATTTTTTTCGGGCTCCCAGGGGTATTTCCGGTGCCAGCCGCAGATGAAAGCGGCCCATGATGATGTCGAGGCTCTTGCCGTCATGTGGAATTCTGGAGGGTTCCGCGAGGGTCTGGATCTCATCGGTAACGGTGAACCAGGGGATCTTGCCCTGACCGACGATCATCTGCTTCCAGCCTGATGCCGTTTTCAGGCTCGGCCTTGGCTCGACCGTGGCGACAGCCCAGGGCGGCAGGGCCACCTCTCCCTTCTCGCTGATCAGCATCGGTGGCTGGGTCAGATCGGTGCGGATGTAAACGTTCATTCCTGCCCGGTGGAGAAACAGGGCGACCCGGCTGTAGACATCAAGTTGCCTTGCTACCGTGTCGAGATCGAGGTTGGCGTCAACCGGGAAATAGCCGTCATTCTGCCGGTTCATTCTTCGTTCGAAGATCACTTCAGGTTCAGGAAGCAGAAACTCGAAAATATAGCGGTCCCGCCAGTTGGTGGAAAATTTCGAATGCGACTCGGGAGGAATTCTGATCCGATGGTAATCGATCTTCAGACCATCAGGTTTGAGATCGATCCACTCCTGATCGAACACCGCCAGGGCATCTTTGTTGCCGTCGTAAGGGATGCCTAGATGGATTTCCCGGGGACGGTAGATAAGACTTCGATCTTTCCACCAGCCTCTCCTGGTCAGATCCAGGTAGCCCTCATTGGGCCAGCCTCGGATCCTGTTGATATAATAGGTTTTTCCGGCTCCGGGTGGACCGGTGACCACCAACTGTCTGAACTCAAGCCCCACCGGCAGGTCTACCCCACGAATGGACTGCACGTCGATAATCGGTTCCAGTTTTTTATGCAGTGCATCCTTCATGATTCGTTATATTAGGTCGTTACCTTATTTATTTGTGCTGCGTGTGAATCGAATATATCATCTTTTCAGGTAAAGTCATCAGTAGCTCGAAACCGACCTCGACACCCCGATCAGAAGTCGTGGAGAAATGCTATGAACACGAAACAG
>CAJQNS010000082.1 GCA_905479735.1 uncultured Desulfofustis sp. | reverse complement strand
GCAGCGATGCGGAAGCCTCTGCGGAAATGATGAAAGGAATCCTCAAAGGTGAGCCCGGTGCCAGAAGAGATATGGTGCTTCTCAATGCCGGGGCAGCCCTGATGGCTTCCGGGGCGGCGCCGGACATCGGAGAGGGAATCGCTCTGGCCGCGGACTGCATTGACTCGGGCAAAGCCATCCATACCCTAGAGTCGCTGATCCGCTATTCAAGGAACTGCGGCTAATCCGCAGGGTAATTTTATCTCCTTACATAAAGATGATTTTAGATAAGATCGTAGCAAGAAAAAAAGAAGAGGTAGAACAGCTCAAGAAAGAGGGCACCACTCTCCCAGCGGAATATGACAATACAGCCATTGATCCTCCGCGCGGGTTCAGCGCTGCATTGACGCGGTATGGCGGCGTTGCGATCATAGCCGAAGTTAAGAAAGCATCCCCGTCTAAGGGGATTATCAGTGCTGACTTCGACCCTCAGGCTATTGCTCTTAATTATCAGAAAAATGGAGCGCAGGCCGTTTCAGTACTCACCGATGTCGATTTCTTCCAAGGGTCACTCAAATATTTGCTGCAGGTTCGCAGTACGATCAACCTGCCTGTGTTGAGAAAAGATTTTATCATCGATCCCCTGCAGATAGAAGAGGCTTCCATCCATGGGGCCGACGCCATTCTGTTAATTGCCGCAATTCTCAGCCAATCCCAGATTTCCGAGTATCAGCAAATGGCAAAGGAACTGGGCCTGGACAGTCTGGTTGAGATTCATGATGAAGATGATCTTGAAAAAGCGCTTGGAGCTGAAGCAGCGCTTATTGGAATCAACAATCGCAACCTCAACGATTTTAGCGTCGACATCAATACCACTTTCAGATTGAAAAAAATGATTCCTGACACAATCCCTGTGGTTTCGGAGTCAGGCCTTGGATCTGCCGCCGATCTGGCCTTATTGAAGGAACACGATATCTGTGCTGCCCTTATTGGTGAGAGCCTTATGAGGGCAGGGCACGACAGCCCCTTGTTGCAATCCTTAAGATCCTAATTTGGGTAACTCGGCCAAACAATGAGAGTCAGAATTAAAATGTGTGGAACCACCAGACTGCAGGATGCAGATGCAGCTGTCGAGCTCGGTGTAGACGCACTGGGATTTATCTTTGCTGAGAAAAGTCCGAGATATGTGACCCCCGGTTTCGCAGCATCTTTGATAGATACTTTACCGCCTTTCGTGTCCAGAGTCGGCGTGTTCGTAGATGCCAGCCTCGAACAGGTTAAAGAAATTGTTACCAGTGCCGGTTTGACTCAGGTTCAACTACACGGGAAAGAATCCGCAGACTTCTGTGCCGAGCTGAAGAAATGGAATCGCAGCCTGGTTGTCTGTAAAGCATTTCTGGTTGGCAAAGATTCTTCGGGGCCCAATTTGTCCTCTTACCTTGGTTCGATAGATTGTCTGCTTTTCGATACCTATGTGAAAGGCATGGATGGTGGTACCGGTCAAAGTTTCGATTGGCGGGCGATAACGGGACTCAAACTAAATGTGCCGATGATCCTGGCCGGAGGGCTCAATCCTGGAAATGTGACTGAAGCGATCAAATCAACCAGACCTTACGCGATCGACATAAATTCAGGCGTCGAGAAAAGTCCTGGGGTGAAGAATCACGAGCTGCTGGCCCAGCTTGTCGATAAGGTGCGCAGAATCGAAACCGCGCTCAGCACCGGCTAGTCATTTTCTTTCTGCAATAAATAGGGCCGAATCCTGGCCTCATAGAAGAGACCTGCCTTGCCTATGGTATGGGGAGCGTATGGTCTCGATCGTTTTACTCCGCCAGCCGGTTCGAGATTGTCGAAGCGGCTCACTTCATCCTCATCAATCCATGATACTCGAAGATCAACAATCGGGCGGACCGTCGTCACTACTCCGGCATCGTCTTTGTCGAGCAGCACCTGCTCCCAACGTCTTTCTCCAAAGCCTCTGAACCAGATCCCGACCACATCTTCACCGGTAAATTTGTTGCTCATGGCAGGTTCGAGCAGATCGCCGTCATCCAGGATATGACTGGAAATCACTTTTAATACCTCAGAGCTGCCATCCAGGCTAAGTTTGTAAAAGTCATAAAATTCTTCATGATCTATGCGCAGGAGGTGCGTCGGGGCGTCGTTGAAAGTCCACTGGGCATGACAGGCCTGACAGCTGAAACGATTTCCGTAGCGCTTGTGGGCGGGATGCTCCAGCTGGGGAACCCGGTGTTTTACGCCGCTTGCTGAAGAGGCAAAAAAGAGGTTGTTTCCCTCTGACTGAAGAGATATCGAGGAGTCTGTTCTATTGGCATCGTAGAGATGACAATCCTGGCATGCTGGACTTCCCTCCGTCCCCATGATGTTGTCCCGACGGTGACAATCCGTGCAGACCAGGCCGGCCTGCTGATGCACGTCTGGTTTCAGATTGTGGTACTCGACGCCATAGGGACGAAGTTCACTATTTTCCGCCTGATAGGGCGTGCGGAATTCCTCGTTTAGATCGTGTTCATAGCGGCCGTAGTAGTCATACCCCACATGATTTCCATAATGGCATGAAAGACATCGTCTGTCATCGGGTTGTGCGGAAAACTGATGGGAACTCAGACGACCGTCCTGGAAGGAAAGATGGCAGGCAGCACAACCGGTGCCGTGGGCAACCGCACTGAACTCGTCACCAGCGCTGTAGACATGACACCTCAAGCAGCGGCGGGCGAGAAGATCTTCAACGAGCTGAAGCCCAGTTTCAGGGCTTGCCTGGGAAGAGATCCGAGTCAAAGGCAGATCTGCTGCTAGATTTGGATCTGCACCAAAAGCTTCAGTGACAACCCTTATATGATCAGCCAGTAGATAATGGTTATTGGAGGCGACCATGTCGATCTCAAGCTCATGGCAAATTCCACAAGTTTGGTGGGCCTGATCGGGGTGGGCAGGAGCAGCCAATACCGCCTCGTGCCCTTCAGGATAGATCGTCAAATCATCCCCCGGCAGATGACAGGTCAGGCAGTCGATTCGGTGCGATGAATCCAGCTCGACTTGATGACAACTCAAGCACTGTTGGCTTTCATCGCTTAACCCGGCCGTAGTGGCATCAGGCTGGTCGCGGCAGCCGGATAAAAGACCGACCGGCAAGATAAAAAGAAAACAAATAATTTGAATTACAATCTTTGGCCGAAACTCAACCATAGCTTAATCAGAAAAGTCTGATAATCCTTTTTCCAGGTCCAGATAACCACGAACGAACTCAATCACCGCTGCATAAAAATCTGCAGAGGGATTGTCGCTAATGGCTGGCCTCAATTTCTCAACAAAGGGGACCAGGTAGTCGCCGATAATCTGCTGTTGGGCAACGGCAGTCTGCTCACCGTCCTTTTCCATATCAATCAGGGTTCCCAGCAGATCGAACATGATCACCAATGAGTCTTCGGGCTCTTTCACCTCTTCATCTTTTACTACCTTACTGGCCAGGAATACATCTCGAATCGAGACCAGTGTTTCACCATAATTCCTGCCGTCGAAATAGTGTGAGGCGACGAGGTTGACATGGTTCTCTCCGAATGGATCGACGAACAGGCTGTAATATTCATCCTGGATGGTCTCTAGACTTTTCTCACCGAGCTGCCTGGAGACATCTCTCACTGCCTTGTCAAGAAGCGGCGATATCTGTTCTTTGGACAAGGCCGAAAAGGTTCCGCGCCATCTGCTCAAGAGTTCTGCATCCGGTTTATCGATGAAAAAGGACTTGATCAGATCAATCAAGCGTAATCTGATTATGATGATCTCTTTACTGGTGGATTCCATGGTGATCTCATTGATTCTCTAGTAGTCTCAGGACGCGGCAATCTTCGCAGTAGTGAAGATGTTCCGGAACTGTTTGTTGTTTTTTGGCCAAGATGGTCATTACCCGTTCAAAACTTTTTTTGGTGCCGAATACTTTCCCACAGCCCTCACATGCCATCGGTTCGGCTCTGGACACCTCGGCGGGAGAAAAATAGTCCTGATTCAACGTCGCTTCTGAGGCATAGCTCAAGGCATCTTCCGGGCAGGCTTCAACGCAACTCTGGCAGCCAACGCAGAGGCTGCCATTCCAGCACAAGCTGAGGGTGCTGGAGTTGGCCGATAACGATTCAATTTTACAGCTGTTGAGACAGGCCAGACACTGGGTGCAGCAATCATCGTCACAGGTTATCGTCCCGATAAAACGGACTTCATCCTGTTCGAGGGAGATCTCAGTTTCCGACCTGGCAGAAAAGAACTGAAGGATCGAGCTCAGTTTCTGCCGTCTGTTGATGAAACCAAGATCACCATAGGGGCTAAAATCAAGCTCGGTAGTTCCTCTCAGCGCCAGCTCAGGTGATAGCTCTTCTGGTTTGCAGACGGTAACCAGTTCTTTCGTTCCAATGAATTTCTCACACAGCAGATTGGTCTCTCTGACAGCATTAAAAAGATTCGAATCGCTGGAATCCAAAGAGGACAGAATCACCAGCCTATTGGAGCCGTGGGCGATGAGAAAAAGCAGATTCATTAGGGTGAGCGTAGCGCTCTCTGGAACTTCGAGAAAGCATGTCTGCTCATAAGTGGTGGCACTGTTTTGCCACCAGCTTCGGTTCAGATCGGCAGCTGAACCGATTATCACCCTGCTGTTCCTTGGCAGAGGGAAGGACCTGAAAAAATCAATAAAGGCTTGATCGGTGAGTTTTTGGTTCTGCAACGCGCCGGTGGGGCAAACCGAAACACATCCACCGCACTCGGTGCAAGCAAATGGATCGATTTGAATCTGATTGTCTTTGATTTTTATCGCCCCGTATCTGCAGCTGCCGAGGCAGGCTTTGCAGCCGGTTTTCGAACTTTTAGTATAGTGGCAGAGTTCGTGGTTGCAGGTAATAACCTCATCGACTCTGCAGGAATAGAGCGTTGCCAGGAACTCGCTCATATTTTTCTGATTGTAGATAGAGGACCGCTTGTCGGGCAGAGTGAGGCGAGGTTCTCCAAGAACTATGAGGGCCGGAATTTCAAGGTTGATCCGTTCGATGGCGTGGAGATCAATGGCCTTTTCGGGACATTGCTTTTCACAGTCGGTACAGAAGGTGCAGATACTAAAATCAAAGTGCAGTTCTTCTGATATGCACTGCACTGGACAAATACGGCCGCACAATCCGCAATAGTTACATAAGCTGCGGTCGACTACTGATTTGCGTGTGTAGTGTACAGAATATCCTCTGCCCGAGGAGCTAGTTTCTATTTCTTCGACGCTGTCGTAGTCCGGGTGATAGCCTCCGACCAGGAGCGGTTCGATTTCAAGAATTCCGCCATAGGTGGCGATGAACTCCGCAAGATCAACGGCTTGATCGGCGAGTACGCAAACACTGAAATCGGGATCGACGTCATAGGTTCTATAAGAGATAGTGTGATATTTCTCCAGTTCAGCCCTGGCAAACGCCGCCAGGGAATCTTCTTTCATCCCCGTGAGGTCGCCGTTGAGCTGCAGAGCGCTTGACACCGGACAACCCACCTGCTCGGCCTGGTTTGAAGAACCGCTTCGAAGCAGCAGGTTGCCAGGTGATTCATGGTATGAAAGAGGCTTCTTGTCTTCAATCGAAAAAACCGGCGTGGCCGATCCATCGTCTTTAAGAACATATTGTTTATTGTACGTTTGTGACATAATAGTTACCAAAGAATGCGTGATAGCGGGAAAAGACTCTACAATAACAGGTTGGCTTGGATATTGAAGTACAAAATACCACTGCTGACCGCTCTTTTCATCAGACCAGGTCCTTTTGTCTTGTAAGATAGGTGGAAAGGGGAGAGTAGGGGGGATACCTACCCATAAACAACCTGACAACACAGGGAAGGTGTGCTGCTAAAGCCTGAGGAAATATTGCTTGGCGGATTGCGGCTGGTATTCGAGGGCAGGGTAATGCTTAAATATTGAATTTTGGCGATGATCCTGCTATAAACAGCTCAAAATTACAGGCCACCGTAGCTCAGTTGGTAGAGCAGTTGATTCGTAATCATCAGGCCAGCGGTTCGACTCCGCTCGGTGGCTCCACTTAGAGAAAAAAGGGTTTCAGACAATCAGCTGAAACCCTTTTTTCTTTGTTTCTATCAAGAAAGTGTGAACAAGGTGTGGACTGATCTGGCTGGCATGGTTCTTTCTTCTGTATATGCAGGATTAAGTTTATCGAATACAAATTCACAAAGTTCACGAAACTGGATTTAGTAAAAGATGCATCCCACGAACAATTAAATTAAATACCGGTTGCAGGAGGTAAGACAATGAAAGATGCTGAATTTATGGCAATCCTTAAACGATATGAGCAACGGTTTGGCCCGGGCCGCTCTTTGGGTTGTACAATAAGATGTATGATCAGCTTGCTGTAGAAATGGAAAAGGTTTTGAATGGGGAACAGGAACCATTGGCCGAGGCCGAATTCATTCCCAAGGCGGCAGATCCGGAGGTCGAGATA
>CAJQNS010000081.1 GCA_905479735.1 uncultured Desulfofustis sp. | reverse complement strand
CCAATAGCCGGAATGTCAAGGGTCGCCATTGAATCAAGAAAACAGGCTGCAAGGCGCCCCAGACCACCGTTGCCAAGACCGGGGTCAAACTCTTCCTCGTAAATGTCTTCGAGGACCAGTCCCTGATGGTACATAGCCTCGCGCAAGGTATCTTCCAGATCCATGTTTAGTATGGCATTTTGGAGATAGCGACCCATCAGAAATTCCATGGACAGATAACAGACTCGTTTGCCATTGTCCCCAAGATGCTTTTTTTCGGTTTCGAGCCAGCGGTCCACTAACTGCTCTCTGCAAACCATTGCAAGAGCTAAGTAGGAGTCATAATTGGTTATCAACTCTTCATTTTTTGCGAGAACAAGTCGCAAAGTCTTTTGATATGATTCTATGAGCGAAGTTTCTGTATTTATAGATTTCATTGCGTGTATCCTTTATTTCTCAGCTCCAGGTATCGGTTATCCCGATTGTATATTATTGCTCTGGCCCCAATTTAGTGTGCTTCATGGGAAGGTACGATCCTGGCAATATCCACTGGTGTTCAGCAGGCATTATGTCAGGCCTCTTTCCATAGTGAAGGGAATCGGCTTTTCAGTAACTCGGCCCTTTGTGCCGCAACTTTCTCCCAGGTATAATTTTGGGCACGCAGGCGGGCAGACCTGCCCAGCTTGATTCGTTGTGAGCAATTCTCAGACACAGTTCTCAAAGCAGACACCCACGCATCTTTGTCGTGGGATAGGATGAGGCCGTTCTTCTGATCTTGAACAATTGCTCCTGCTCCCATTTCGGACACCAGCGGTACAACGCCATGAGCCATGGCCTCATAGGTAACCATGGGGCCACCTTCCTCTAGTGAAGGGAACACAAACACGTCTGCGGTGTTGTAATAATCACCGATATTTTCAGTGAATGGGATATGGACGATATCATCTCGCTGAAAGTATTCACCGCAGGTCTGTTTTATATTCATATCCATAGTGCCGCAGAAAATCAGCTCACCGTCGATTTCGGCCTCTTCCCAAGCCTGAAGTAAAAGAGGCACCCCTTTGCGTATGCACAATGTTCCAACAAAGAGAAATTTGGGCTTTGAGTTTTTGCGGGGTTCGGAATTTAGATTCGGAAAGCGCTGCGGTGACCAACCGTAGCTGGTCGGAAGAAGCTTATGATTCGGTACGCCGTTTTCAACCATGGATTTGAAAACCATCGGGCTTGGGCAGAATATGCCATCAGCCATCGCCAGTTTTTTTTCTTCAAGGCCAATCGATTCGCTGGTTATTGCATGATCCGCAGGTACTCCCAATTCTGCATGGGCCTTGTCGAGAATTGATTTTGCGGTTGCCTGATGGCAATTAATGCGTTCGGCTATGATTTTCGCTCCCAGTTGGTGAAAGTCTTCAAAAACATCCAGTGAGAGACCTGCCCACAAATAGACGTATTCGCTTTTGGCCTCTTTTTTGTAGCAATATTTCTCAGCCATCCTGGCGATCGTACCTGTGTCACCTAACCTGTAGACCAATTTCTTGCTGAGCGGTCCCAGTAGAGTGCGCATCCACGAAAAAGAAACTCCCCCGGACATACTGGGAGCATACAGAACGCTTGATTTGCCCTGCTCATTCCAATACCGGCAAAAAGCCAGCGGGATACTGCTGTTGCCGATACCATCGAGGTTGTAACTAAATAAGATGGGTAGTCTACTCATGTTTTCAGTTTCCTAAGATCGTTTGTGAAGAACTGGCATCTCACAGGAACCGCTCCTCTTCATATTGCTCGGAGAAAATCACTGCAATTCCTTCAGCCAACACTCTCTAATTTTCAAGGCACCAGGCTGGCTGAACTAACACTAGCGGCACTCTTATCATCTTGAACATGTCATTCTCGCCGAGACACCTCAATTACTTTTGCCTTCTCGGCACTACAGTAAAAGCAAGTCACATACCAGATTTGCACTAATCTGTTATGTGCCTGTAATGTTTATTCATTAATTATAAACAGAGAGGCTGGCCCAGAGAAGAGTCATATCATAATAAATGATTATCGACCTGCATCATTCATTTTGCGAGGCATTGCTGAAATGATTCGCTTAAGAAGAAATTTGAAAATGCTGCATGGATCACAAGTCGTATCAACTGCAATTTTCATTTAAGCTCTCAGACCTCCCAGCATGACACGGGATATCAAGAGAATGGTATGACCGGCTTGTTCATGTTCAGACATAAAAGCAGCCGGCAGCTGAGACTAATATTCTGTCATCTCAACCGCTTACCGGGAAAAATTTATAGAGTACTGTTCTGTGTAATCAAAGCAATTATCCATCACCCATTGTGATCGTAACCGGCATATATCCTATCACATTGAGAGGATAAGGAGTTCGATCACGACCAGCAATCGCACACATTGTCCCAAGAAATCAGAGACTTACCAAAATCAGCGTTATTGGCATGTATTTTGTTAATTATCCTCCACGATAACTCATGACCTCTCTGGCCGTATGGTGCAGACGGGCACCAAATGAATGCATAAGATGGGTGTCTGACGGGTCTAAAATATATTCGTATGAAAAAATAATGATTGAGACCACACACTCGAACAAGCTACTCGGAAATGCGGTTGCCGGTATGGCTGCCACTGGCATCTATTTGGTCAGCCGGATTCTGCTGACCCCATTGGTTTTAACCTACATCACACTAGCCGAATTTGGTCTCTGGTCCATGTGTTTTGTGATCCTCTCCTACACATCCATGGGAGCTTTCGGTGTTAACACTACGTACATCCGCTATACCGCTCATTTTCACGCCCGAGGACAGGATGCGGAAATCGGCAGACTGCTGTCCACCGGCATGTCAGCAATGCTGTTTTTCTGCTCATGTTTTTTGCTCGGCTTATTTTTCGGCCTGCCGATTCTCCTCGATGTCTTTCAAGTCGAGCCGGAAATGCGCCCCACAGCTACTGTACTGATTCTTGGTACAGCAGCAGTGTTCAGTCTCGACTTGACACTAGGGGGATTTCGATCCGTGGTCGAGGGGCTGCAGGAAATCGCCCTGGTGAAAAAAATCTATATCAGTGCAGCCTTGGTCGAGGTAGCGGCCATCATATTTTTTCTCTACCAGGGACACGGGGTTAGGGGAATGCTCTATGCCTATTTTATTAGAGTCGCACTGGATTCAGGTATTTGTATTATCGCAGCCTCGCGTCTGATGCCATCCCTTCGCCTTTCTCCTCGCCTGATCAATCGAGATCACGCTCGTTTGCTTTTTGTCTTTGGTGGAAAAGTTCAGATTATGGGTGCAATCGCCATCTTTCTCACCTCTCTGGACCGCATGGTAATTTCTTCCACAATCGGCCTTTCGGCCGCCGGACTGTTCGAGGTTGGACGCAAATTTCCAGCCACCGCCAAAAACGTTTCAGCAGCCGCCTTTGGACCCTTTTTGCCCGCCGCAGCAGACCTGACAAATAGTTCACACCAGACTAATATACGCACCAGGGAGTATCGTCTTAAAATTTATCTGATGATTGGCATTGCCTCCTTATGCCTGGCCTTTGCACCACTCCCCTGGCTTCAGTTAGGCTATTCCTTGCCATCGCTGGCTTCCTCCATTTTCACTGCGCTGTGTATTGGCGGTGCGCTCCTTATCATTCGCCACCTGATATCAGATCTGCGCAGCGGTGACCTTAGGGTCGACACTCCCCTGCGCCGACTCTATCTTCAGGGACTGCGCCATATGAACCTGATCGGCATGACAATTTTCGCTTTTCTTGTTGCGATTGCCGAGCCACTTATGATTGCCTGGATGGGGGAAGAGTATGCAGACACGGCGAATCTCGTATGCCTGCTAGCCGTAGGCAACATGATCCAGCAAAGCACCGGACCGGTAACGCTTATATTTAGAGGAATTGATCGCTGCGGTCGAGAGTTCGAACTACTGATCGTCCAGTTGATTCTGGCCCTGGTCTGGATTCCGGCTGGGGTTATTTCCTGGGGGCTCATAGGGGCTGCAATAGCAATCACCGCAGTCAATGCATTGGCCGCCTTCTTCTTTTTCTGGCGCAGTAACCATTTATTCCAGGTAGGTTTTCAGCATTTCGTCAGCCATACTCTGAAACCGACCTTGCTGCCCGCGACTGTCGCCGCAGCAGTATACTTAGTGACCAGGTTATGGCCATGCTCACAGCAGGCCTCAGCAATTATACAAGTCATTGTCTTGGGATGTGGCTATCTCTGCCTGATTTTTCTGCTGGCCTGGAAACTGCTGCTGACCGATGATGAGAAGACCCACGTACTGGCCCTTAGCCCTTTTCGCAGGCCCCAAAAGCAACCATTATGATGCCTCACGAACAGGATAACTGCTAATTGCATTTCAAAAAGGATATTGACTCATGCCCCTAGTTGTCTACAAAGGCGCTCATGGAAGCAATGATTTTCCCCTGCACTTCGCCTTCTTTCAAGCCATGGCAGATAGAGGTCTTCTGGACCGTATCGACTTTGCTCTCGATCCCATGCTGGACCTCGACTATTGTCTGAAACTTCAAGAGAACTTTCCCCAGCTTCAGCTGACCACCTCGGTAAGTCGGGCGCGCAGAATGATGGGATTCACGGCTGACACGATAGGAAGATTTTATCGGCCCTTCAGCTTACTGGATCACTTTGACGCCGTCATCGAAGGCCCTGGAGGGCGTATTCACCCGAACTACACTCGAACAGACATTTTCCGTCTGTACCCGAAGGTTCGACGGCGTGCTCTTATTTTCCATTCCATCGAACAGGATATCCTTGCCCTGGATAAAGTACGAAACAGCATAGCTTCGTGCGACCTGGTGATTCCAAGAACCAGGTCCTCTGCAGAGGTCGCGCGGATGGCGGGTGCCGATCGTGTGGTGACTTCCACGGATATAGTTTGGTATCGAGGAAAGTTGACTTCCGGCTATCAGCCTGGCAGTGCCCTGGCATTACGAACCATCGACAACCCGGACTTCCAGAACAACGTAAGGGATATGTTGCATGGACTTCATGGTCTCGGCAGAAATTTTGATTTTGTGAGGGTTGAAGAACCAATCGGTCAGGAGATGGAGGAAAAAGGGTACAGCACCGGGAAGCTTGATGGAATACGAATGTTTTCTGGGGACGACATGTACCAACCGTTTTGCACGGTTCGCGATACGATCGTTAGTTGCCGGCTGCACACGACCCTGCTGGCTCTGATGCATGGCAACCGCGCCATCATGCAATTCCAGATCGAAAAGGGAACAAATAAAATAAGAGAAATCTTCGATGATCTCGGATTAACAAGTCTCAGGGTATTGGGCAGCGAAGATTATACCTTGGGCTCAATTATCGATTTCCTGGAGGCTCCCAATTGTTTGCCCGAAGAAGAGATCAAGGCAGAATGGAGAGGGCCGGTGGTCTTGTCGAGACGGGTTTGGACGCCTTGGAGGAATGGCTGGATCTTTTGTAAATCTTAGCAT